>NZ_JBEPJY010000002.1:0-390565 GCF_040327975.1 Geobacillus sp. G4 | reverse complement strand
GCAGCTTCCTCTCGATTGGAAATCCGGGATGGCCGCTGCTTTGTTTGAGTATGCCCAAATTTATGGAAGGCGTATGTATAATTTTGGATAATCAACACTCGTGGTTTTAAAAAGGAGTGGTGGTAAAAGTGGACCATATTCCAACTTTATGGAAAAGAGATGAATTTTCAATTTCGACTGAAAAAAGTTACTTGGATATGGATGTAATATTTAATTTCTTGAATAAGGAATCATATTGGGCAAATGGAATCTCCAGAGAAATTATTGCGGAATCAATTAAAAATACTCCTTTATGTTTTGGAATTTATAAAGGAGACCCAACCATTGGGCCAGCACAACTAATTGGCTTTGGAAGAGTTATTTCAGATTTATCCACGTTTGCATATTTAGCTGATGTTTTTGTTCTAAAGCCTTTTCGTGGGTTAGGTTTATCAAAATGGTTAATGAGTATAATTAAAGAACATCCCCAACTTCAAACTGTCCGTAGATTTATGTTGGCAACAAAAGACGCACATTCTTTGTATGCACAATATGGCTTTGAACCATTGGATAATCCATCCATTTTTATGCAGATTGTTCGTAAAAATATTTATCAGAATCGGGAGTAGCCACGATGCAGAGCTAAACAGCTCCATTTTTGTTTACTTGGCTAACATGACAAGATAGTTAAGACTAATGTTAAATAAAGGAAGGTAACTATGAACACTTTCGGAATTGGTGTGATGATGTTATTAGTAGGTATAGGCATTTTTCCTTTTGGAGTGTTATATTTTAAGGAAAGTTGGAATGAATACAAAAATTTACCACCAAACCAAAAGAAAGTAGTTATCTTTCTTGAAATATTAGACATATTCTCATTTTCACCTATCTTATCAACGTGGTTAATTTTTATCTCACTCCTACTTATTATTGGAGGTGCCGGATTAATTTTTTTATACCTAACGAGAGCTTTAGTTTAATAAAGGTGTTGAGTAACACAAAAAGTCGTTTAGTTTACAAAAATATTGTTTAAAAAAGTAAAAAACAATTAGAACGTTAGATGGTTACAGAAATAATACGTATTAGGATGAATATAATGGGTGTGCAAAATACAAATGAAGTAGATATTATAGGTATTAATAAAGAGACAGGTATTTGTACTTTAACAATAATTGATAGTCTTGATTGGCGGAACGAAGAAGAACACTTATTGCTTCTACAAGGGAAGATAAATGTTTATTTAAGTTTCATCGAAAGTGGTGAGATTTATACTACATATACACCATCTAAGGGGAAAAAGTTTGAAATTAAAATTTGCTTTAAAGAGTCTATTCCTGATAGTTGTATACTATTTCTACAACAAGCATCTAAAATTATAGCCGATGCAGGCTTTTTCTTAACTTACTCAGTTGGGCTTGAAAATGAATAATTCAACCATATATGTTTTCATTCATTTTCTGGTGCCGCCACGTGGCATGAAGGTCTATTCTGAAAATGAATATTTTCATCCTTCTGATGGTCCAGCATAGATGTAGCATAGTTTTCTCCTATGGAAGACCCAATCACCTTTCATCATCTGTGATGAAGCTCGATTCATGGGTGGCTACGGGCAGTTTAATAGTTAAACGAGGAGGGGATATGATGCAATATACCATTACACCAATCGCATTTGTTAAAAATAACCGCAAAGATGTTGAAGATGATAATTGGGGTAGTGTTATTTCAATAATTGAATTATCAGATGAAATCGATGATTCAGCTTTACAAGGTATCAGTGAGTTTTCGCATTTAGATATTATTTTTTATTTTGACCGAGTTACAGATGACAAAATTCAATATGGAGCAAGGCATCCAAGAAATAATAAAGAATATCCAAAGGTCGGAATTTTCGCTCAAAGAGGCAAAAATCGACCGAATAAATTAGGTTTAACAACCGTTGAATTGTTAGAACATAAAGGGCGAACATTGAAAGTAAGAGGATTAGATGCAATAGATGGTACTCCTATTGTTGATATTAAGCCGGTTATGAAGGAGTTCTTACCCAAAGGCGAAGTAAGGCAGCCTGCTTGGTCGGTATCATTAATGGACCGATACTGGGATTAATGTTATTGAATTAACAACGTACTTTATTTAAATTGATAACAGAACAAGTTTTCAAATAAAAAACAATTTTTAAGCAAAACAATCTCTTAATCAATACCGAAGCCTTCGACAATATGTTGAAGGAAAGTGTTGGCAATACTTTATGCCAACACTTTTATTATTTTGGCTCTATTAAATGTAAATGTTGATTTTACTTATTCAACTCCCATGGAAGAACGAATGAACTTCCTCATCTGTGGTGCCATGAAACGTGGTATGGGTGGCTAACGGGGGAGTTCAGTAGAATAAGATTCTGGGTGGTATATGCTAAACTGAGTAGAATGATACGGAAGGTGTGAACGTTACAAAATGGATATTAAAAAATCCACCGATAGAGAACTTAAACAAATTATGGCACTTTCTCCACAAGCCATGTTTGAAGGAACATTGGGTGAAGTAAAACCGACTGGTGAGAAAATTAAGCAACTTGTGGAACCACTCTTAGAGAAGGGATGTTATTATTTAATTGCAACAGAAAACGATAAATTAATGGGCTGGATTTTGATTGGGGAAAACAAAGACCAATTTATTGATAAAAGGATTGGATTTATATATGAACTTTTTGTTCTGGAAGAATTCAGAGGAAAAGGGGTTTCTAAACAGTTGTTGAGTAGTGCTATTGACCGTTTAAAACGAGAAGGATACCCTGGAGTTCGACTTAGTGTATTTGTGGAAAACCCTGCTATTAAACTTTATGAGAAAATGGGTTTTCATTCAAGAAACATTACTATGAGTTTACCATTGTAAAAGATAATGAGGCTGAACACATCCTTTCAACTTCCGTGGAAGAACAGAATTCTTCCATCATCTGTGGTGCCATGAAATGTGGTATGGTTGGTTAGCGGATGCAAGAGTTCAATTAACCCACTCTTTTCTGAGCGGGTTTCTTTTGTTCGGAAACAACAACCAACGGTTATAGAGCTTAGAATAAAAAACCACTCCATCACCACTGGAAGTGGTTAATGTTGATTTATCGTTCTGTTTCTTCAACAACGATTGCTTGGGCCCTTTCGGTTGCTGTATCGAATGTTATTCTTACATAAACTCCAAACTCACGATTTCCTTGCTTTAGCCAAAGTTTGAATGTTTCTCGGGTAGTAGTTGAGGATATGGTTTGTCGACCTACATGTAGATAGTCAACAATTTTGGCGTTAGGATACTTCTTGGTGGTTTCCTGTATGGCTAATGTACCCCATTTTGCGTATGGAGAATTATGATTAGATTGTTCAGTTTGTTTTCCATATAGTTTTGGTTCAGCATGGACAGGAATAGATGTTGAAGCCATTAGCAAAGCGAGTAAGAACATCATAAAGGTTCTTTTCATCAAATCACCTCTTGTTTATGTTTCCCAATTATCGGCAGAGCATGAACATCAATAAGACTACTCCGTTAGCGTTGGAAGTGGTCTTTGTTTTGGTTAGATACAAATAAAAACCTTATTTTCAAAATCAACTTTGTTATTTGGTGAAGTTCGGTGGAAGGAAAGCAGAACCGAAGTTGGTTATAAAAGATAATGAATAGTATTCAACAGCAGTATATAAAGTGGTATAAGGAGAATATATTCAAGCACTAAGTAGGATAATTGAACATTGCAATACCAGTTAATAAAAATTTTGTACAAAAAATACTTCAACAAAAATATTTACAAAAATTTTCCATATTTATTGGAATACAGCTTGTCTCAATTTTTATGTAAACATATAATAAAAATAAACCAACAAATACTTCGTTTATAACCGATAAATTATGGTGAGATGGCAAAGTGATATTGGTTAAAATCCCAATGTTTTTCTAATTTTATGTTTTAATGTTCGTTTTATATAAGGGGTGAGCCGCGGCAATCTCGAATCCATTTCTTCCTTATTTGGCTACACCGTCAGCATGTAGAAAGCAAAACCGACGAACTCGGAATTAATTGCTCCAATGTAGAAAAATTCACGAATTTTAATAATGCAGAAAAAAGGCAAGAAAAAGTATTGACCAAAAATGAGATAATTTATATAATATCTGCAAACAGCATGAAGGCTCGAGTCGTATTCGGTAATAATGGACCAAAAGATGAGAAAATGAAAGAACCCCTTGTCGCATATGGGTTTGCTTTAATTGAGAGGGATGCACGGTTTCATAATCGACTCAAAATCGTGTGGGGTAGCCCCCCGTGTGGGTTCGACTCCCACCATCGGCATCCTTGGAATTCGATAGCCCACGATCTAAAATCGTGAAACCCTTGATACGACCGCGTTTGCGGTCGTTTTTCATTTTCTGGGAGTTCCGAAAAAATTTTGCATGAATTTTGCATTTCTACCATCTAGATCATCCATGATTTCGTCAATCATCATGTTTTTTTAGTACCCATGATGGATTTGACAAACTGGAGCTTTTCATAAAAGAGTGAAACGATTTTTTCGTAAATGCGACTAATGTAACAAAGGAGGAGGAGATTGGGCTGAAAAGATGGCTTGCTTTCATTGCCGCCGTGTGGAGTGTTTGGTTGGCAGGTTGTAGCGGGCAAACTGACCGCTATGCCATTGAAGGGTATGTCGTGAGAAAAGAAGGAGGGAGCATTTTGGTTGTCAGTTCTGATCCGCAAGATTTTCGTTCCACAGGCGGGCTTAAAGAGTTTTATAATGCCATCTTGGTTTCTAGTGCACCAGCGCGAGTGAACATTGGTCAAAAAGTTCAAGTTTGGATAGATGGGGGGATTGCTGAATCGTATCCAGGCCAAGGGAAGGCGGGCAAAGTATTGGTTGTGCCAAGCTCTCCGCGTGATGGCGCCAGCTTATCGGAGGAGGAGGCGATTCGCCAAGCGTTGAAGCAAGAAGAGAGTCGGCTCGAGCATATGATTCCTGTGATTCGAGCTGTTCATTATGACAAACAAGCGGACACTTGGATGATTCAAATAAAAGACGCCCATGAACGAACGGAATTCGACGTTCGGATCAAAGATGAATAAAAGCGTTTTGCCGCATGCGAAGCAAAAGCTGTCCCCCTCTTCCCAGCACGGGGGAGAGGGGACAGCTTGTCGATGACGCACCCAAACAATTCGTTGGATTCCGAAAACAAGTTATTACGAAGACAACGCCGAGACAAGCGGACGGTCCGGCAAGTAGAGCTGGGCGTTGTCGCTTTGGCCGGCCGCGATCCAGTCGCTTTGGGGGAATTTCTTTCGGACAGCCCCCGCGGTTCGTGTCTGGAAGGAATGTTTTTTCCATGTTGCGCTGCACAGCTCGCCCCTTGTCCATTTGTTCCCTTGTCGAGTTATTGCGCTTGCCGCAGGCTGGCGATGGATGCCTCATGTTCAATCGAGCGTTTGGAGAGGATGGCCAAAATGTGCTCGTGGCGTTCTTGGTTGACCTCGATCCTTTTGACAATTTGATCGATTTCCATGACCGCTTGTCGAATAGGAACGAGATCGTCTTTGGTCGCCATCTTTGCTTGAATTTCGTTTACATTGGATTGAAGTTCGTTCGCTTTGAATTGGAGTTCATTCACTTTGGACCGGAGTTCAGCCAGTTCCTCTTTGGTCGCCATCTTTGCTTGAATTTCGTTTACGTTGGACTGGAGTCCGTTTACAGTGGAGCGAAGTTCAGCGAGTTCGTCTTTCGTGGCCATTTTCGCTTCGATGTCGTCCACTTTGGATCGGAGCTCGGCGAGTTCGTCTTTGGTGGCCATGTTGGTTTCAATGTTGTTTACTCTTGATTCGATGCTGTCTACTCTCGCCTCGATGCTGTTCACTCTCTCTTCGATGCTGCCCGCTCTCGCTTCGATCTTGTTCAGTTGATTTTTCATCTCGTTGACCTCGGATGTCAAGACGCCGACGCTCGAATGGAGTTGATCGAGTCGATCCAAAATTTGGTTAAGCAATGCTTCCATATGGATCATCCTTTCCAAGTGTGGATTGACGGTGATTCAAAACAGCTATTCATGGCTTTTGTTGCTTTCCTAACGCTGTCTGGACCTTGTTGGTGAAGGGGTTGCCAAAGGAGTCGATCATCTGTGGGCATGTGTGCAGCAGATTTGGGGACATCCAGCTTCCATTTTAGCATAAATCGTATGGGGGGAGACAAGGGATTTTTTGAAGAATGATGATGAACAGGGGCGACAAGTTCTAGAGGGCTGGTGATTTAGCGCAAAATATGGCTGATTCCTGCTATCTTTCAATTCGAGAAATGCGGCTGAATCGGCTTTCTTTTCTGATGAAATGCCATCGATTTGCAGGCCGTTCTCGTTTTTCACCATCCTTCTAGAGGGTGGGTGATTGGGTAAAAAAGACTATCGATTCGCATTCTTTCTCAATTAGAGAAACCCTTGCAAAACTGACTTTCTTTTTCTGCGAAAATGCGCCGCTTTGATCAGCGATTTTCATGCCAGGGTAGGGAGCAACGCTTGCTTATGAATGTTTTTTATTATTGTATTGACAAAGATATTCAATATCAATTATCATCTTAATTGATAAGGATTATCATTATTAAATATAGATTGAAGGAGGAATATGTAACGTGTTGCAGAAAAAATGGACCTCTCTTCTTGCCATGCTGATGGCGCTGTTCGTGTTGCTTGTGCCGTTGGCTCAACCGGCTGCGCCTGTCGAGGCCGCATCCAAGACAAGGGTGTTTAAGACGGAGCTTGGCAAGCTGGTGATCAAAGGTACCCCGAAGCGGATTGTCACGTTAAGCATGGCGGGGACAGATGCGGTTGTCACGTTAGGCTTAAAGCCAGTGGGGTATACGATTTCCAATTCTGGAACGGTGCCTACATACTTGCGCAATAAACTAAAAGGGGTGCCAAGCGTTGGGGCACTTAGCGCCCCGAGTTTAGAGAGAATCGCAGCGCTCAAACCGGATTTGATCATTATCGACCATGAATTTGAGTTCCATAAAGCGATTATCCCTCAGCTGAAAAAGATTGCGCCAGTAGCGGGATTTCGTGCGAACAGCTACAAAGAAGCCATGAATCAGCTTCTTGTATTAGGAGACATCTTAGGGCGGAAGGCGAAGGCAAAATCGTTTGTGAATCAGTTTTATAAAGAATTGAAATCGCAGCAGGCAAAATTAAAAGATAAAAATCTTCGTGTATTGGGCTTTTTCGTCAATAAAGATGGCATTAATGTATGGCAGGACAACTCATTCTCCGGATCGATTTTTACGGCGCTTAAGGCTGATTATGCATTTAAGGAAAAAGGGGATGAATACTCCGACTTTAAAACAGTAAGTTTAGAAAGAATTTTAGAAATCGATCCAGACGTGCTGTTTGCCTATACGGATCCTGGGAAGAATGACCTGAAAAAAGTGAAAGCCAACCCGATTTGGTCCCAATTAAAAGCGGTGAAAGAAAAGCGGGTGGTGGAAGTCAATCGCGATCTTTGGTCTCGCAGTCGGGGACCGTTGGCGGCAAAATTGATTGTAAAAGAAGCGGCATCCATTTTAAAACGTTATCAGTGATGGGATGGGGCTAGCGAGAGGATGTCATCTTTGACATACGGAAAAAGAGCGATATGGATCAGTTCGATGTTAGTGTTGGGCATCATTTTGTTGATCATCGTTTCTTTAGTCTCTGGTCCGTTTTTTGTGCCTATTCCAAAAGTGCTGGATGTCCTTTTGCATGACGATGGATCCAAAGCACGAACGGTGGTTTGGGAACTGCGTTTTCCCCGCGCCCTTCTAGCGGTTTTGATTGGGGCGAGTTTGGCTGTAGCTGGAGCGATGATGCAATGTTTAACGAAAAATCCAATGGCCGAGCCAAAAATCATGGGAGTGTCGGCCGGCGCTGCTGCGATGGTTGTTCTAATCGAATATTTTTTCGCCGGCCTTCCCCTTCTTTTCTTTTCTCCCCTTGTCTTTTTGGGGGCGGCGGTTGGAGGGGCGACCGTATATAGTTTGTCGCTGAAGAGAGGATCCCTTTCCCCCGTCCGTTTAACACTCGCTGGAGTAGCGGTCAGCGCATTTTTGCATGCGATCACCGTCGGAATTTTGGTCTTGCTTGGCCAGGATGCGGCCGCCGTATATGCCTGGTTGGCCGGTGGGTTAAACGGCTTGACATGGCGCCATGTTTCGCTGATCGCTCCATGGTCTCTCGCCGGCTTGCTCCTCTCCATCATGATTGCTTCGAAAATGGATCTGTTGGAGCTCGGCGATGATACAGCCAAAGGGCTTGGTGTTCATGTGGGGATTCTCAAAACTGTGATGGCAGTCATTATTATTATTTTGGCTGGAAGTGCGGTGTCCGTATCCGGGGTCATCGGGTTTATCGGCTTGATCATTCCGCACATCGTCCGAAAAATGGTCGGGGTGAACTATACGTATATCGTTCCAGTCAGCGCCTTGTGCGGAGGAATGTTGCTTTTGACGGCTGACTTGCTTGCACGCTTGGTGGCGCAGCCGATTGAACTTCCTGTCGGGGTGTTTACCGCCGCCATTGGTTGCCCATATTTTTTGTATTTGATTAGGAAGCAGGGCGAATGGAATGCGTAAGCGTGATGTGGGACTTGTGGCTGGTTTGGCATTGCTTCTTGTCATCATCGTGCCGCTCAGCGCTTGTTTCGGGGATGTGAAAATCCCTGTTTCGCAAGTATGGGAGGCATTTTTCAACCGAAAGTCTTCCCTGAATGGGGAAATCGTGTGGGAATATCGCTTGCCAAGGATATTGGTTGGGCTGTTTGTCGGTGCCAACCTCGCCGTATCCGGAGCGCTGTTGCAAGCCGTGACGCAAAACCCGCTTGCTGCTCCGAATGTCATTGGAATGACGGCTGGCGCCAGCTTGTTTGCTGTGTTGGCGCTGCTGATCATTCCGCATTTTCCTGTCAGCGGCCTGCCGTTCGTCACCTTTTTCGGGGCTCTCTTCGCCGGCCTTTGCGTGTATGCGTTTGCCTGGAAGAAAGGAATGGATAAGGGCCGGTTTGCTCTATCGGGAATTGCTTTTGATGCCTTGTTTCAGGCCGTCATTACAGGGATTTTGGTTTTTGCGACCAAAGGGATTGATGCCGCGGTCATTTGGTTGGCGGGGAGTTTATGGGGACGGACATGGGAACATGTTTTTCTCATTGTTCCCTGGTCGGTGATCGGACTCGGATTTGCTTATCTTTGTTATCGCCGCATGAATGTTTTGCAGCTGCATGATGATATAGCGGCGAGTTTGGGACTGCGTGTCCAAGCAGCCCGTTTCCTGATTTTTCTCATTGCGGTCGGCTTGTGTGGAAGCGCCGTAGCTGTATCGGGTCCGATTGGATTTGTGGGACTGGTCATCCCCCATCTTGCCCGTTTGTTGACAAGGGCCGATTATCAGCGGCTCATTCCGGTCAGCGCCTTATTAGGAGCGATTTTGATGATCAGCGCGGATACGGCAGGAAGAACCATCGCGGCGCCAATCGAAATCCCAGTCGGCATCCTGACGGCATTCCTTGGTGCCCCGTACTTTCTCTTTCTGCTTCGACGAGCAAAATTATAACATGATCGAATCTATCGATGAAAAGGGGATCGTTATGGGTTGGAAAAAATGGATGGTTTCTAGTTTCGTAACAGCCAGTTTAGTCATAGCGGGTGCGGCGGAGTCTGAAGCATATGCGGCGAAACCGGCCAAGCTTGCCATTGAAAGTGCACAGCCGGTGAATGCTTCAACTGTGAAAGAGTATATCGTAAAAGGAAAAGGGCTCAAGGGAGCGAAGATCAAAATTGTGATCACCGATGGAAAAGCATCTGTCACTCATTACACTGTTGTTCAAAAGAGCGGATCGTTTGAAGCGCCGGTCAACGTATCGACATTACGAGATGGGACATTGACGGTGTCTGTCACGCAAATCATCAAGGGACAGAAGCATAGCCGCGTACAAAAAAAGATTATCAAGGATACGAAGGCGCCTTCCGTTCCGGTGATCACGAATAAAGGATGGATCAATGCCAAGCAGCAGAACGCTTATGCTGTTCAAGGAACAGCAGAACCCCATAGCGCTGTGAAGGTTTCATTGAGCGATGGAAAGCAGCGCATCACCAAAACGGTGCATGCAGACGGCAAAGGGAGATTCCGAGCGGTGATCGATGCGAGAAAACTGGCGGAAGGAGAGATTACGGTCTCCGCGGTTAGCGTGGATTCGGCAGGAAACCAAAGCGGCCAATCGAAGAAAGTGCTTCGGAAAGATGTGAGCATAGAGGCCCCTGAACTGTTGAATGAAGGATATATTAACGCTTTCAACTATGAAGCGTATCCAGTCACGGGGACAGGCACGCCTGGAGAGAAAGTGGTGGTGGAGGCTGCTGATGGAAAAAAATCCGTCTCAGCGAGCGGACTTGTGGATGAAGATGGGAATTATGAAGTAGAGATCAATACTTCTTCTCTGAAGGACGGGAAGATCACGATCCGTGTGAAAACGATCGATCAGGCGGGAAATGAAAGCCGGATGGCAAGCGTCGTCCTCATCAAATCGTTGACCTCTCCTGCCAAGCCGTCTATTGAGAATAAAGGATATGTGAACGCCAGTGCAGATGCAACTGCTTATGAGGTGACGGGCAAGGGAGAGCCAGGGGCGGAAGTGGAGGTCACTTTGTCCGATGGAACGAATGAAATCAGCACAGTCGGTACGGTGGAAGAAAACGGGAGATACCGTGTAGAAGCTGATATTTCCCCGTTAAGCGATGGACTGATTACCATTACAGCCGTTCAAACGAGTGCAACGGGCAATGTAAGCCCAGAGGCAACCACGACGGTTTGGAAGGATACCGCTGTTGCCGCTCCATCATTGAACGCCCTGCCAGCCGTTACGAATCAAAATCAAGCGGCATATACGATCGCAGGAACGGCAGAAAGCAACGCATCGGTGCAAATCATCATTACGGATGGACAAAAATCTCTCGTTGAACGGACGTCGGCGGACTCGAATGGGAATTTTTCGAAGACGATCGATCTGTCTGCATTCAACAATGGCCAGCTGATGATCATTGTGACACAAGAAGACAAAGCGCAAAACCATAGTGAAGCGACCACAGCGACGGTGACGAAAGGGCAATAAGAAGGAACCTGTCGGCCGAGCCTTTCTTTGAAGCGGGATGCTTCAAAGAGGGTTAGGCCGATTTTTTTATGAGTAGAAATGTTTCATAAGTATATGGCATAATCGTTGTAACATGTGGGTCCCTTGGGGAATCGATGGGAATCGATGATTTGATTAACGATGATCATGCAATTGTTCGCAATTGTTCGGGACCGTACACGACTTTTGGGCCTGGGAACAGAAAGCAAGGGGGATTTCCTATGGGAAACATCCAGCCAAGGCGGTTGGTGACGGCAAGCGGCCAACCGATTGTTATACGGACGGCATGGCCCGAGGATGCCGAGCGTGTCGTTGCGTTTGTGAAGGCGGTGGCGGCGGAAGCGCCGTATTTGCTGACGACGGAAGCGGAAGTGGTGACGACGAGCGAGCGGCAAAAACAATGGCTGCAACAAATCATGGATGATCCCGGAAAGCTGGCGATTGTCGCCGAGCAGGAAGGGGACATCATCGGGTTTTTGGATTTTCATAACGGTAATAAGCAGCGGACGAAGCACCAAGGGTCTTTCGGCATGAGCGTGAAAAACGGCTTTCGAGACCAGGGGATCGGCACGGCGTTGCTTGCAGCGCTCCTTGATTGGGCAAAAGAAAATCCTTTGATTGAAAAAGTTTGCCTCGAAGTCGTCGCTGACAACACGAACGCGATTCGATTGTATCAAAAGTTTGGATTTGTGGAAGAAGGCGTGAAGAAAAAAGCTGCAAAAATCGATGACGGGACGTATTGGGATTTGATTTTGATGGCCCGCTTTGTCAAGTAGGTTCGGCGGATGAGTGCGGGGAGATCGCTCGATGAGCATTTCCTTCCTTTCTATTGCGCCGGTTTGCGCTTCGGTGCGGCGGCCGGCGTGACAAGGAGGGAGAACGTGAGCGACAAGGGAATGAGGTTGTTGCCGCTTGGCGTCAGGCTCATGAAGCCGCAGCGGGAACAATACAAACGGATGGCGGCCTGCGAGAGAAAGGCCGCCATGTTGGTTTTGGCTGAAATGCCCAATCTTTTGTCATTTGGTCCCGATGTGCTGTTATTTCTGCCGTTGCTTCTCCTAGAAGACTTGTGATTTAAGGGGAAATGTTGCTCCCCAACAGCGTTTCTCAAATTGAAAAACCTTGCAACACCATAACTTTATCCCTTTCGACTTCTCGCAAATCGAGCGAATCCGTTGTTTTTCACCGGTCCTCTAGGAGGCGCGGCACTTTTTTGAGTAAAAGAGGTGTTGGAGGCTGCTCGCAGAAAGGAGCGGCCGCTCCTGGCCGCGCGCCGCTACGAACGCTCGCTGAAGGCGATTTGAATGCCGATTAGGGCGAACAGGGCGCCTTTTAGCCGATTGATCCGCTTGGCGATTCGTTTGTTCGACAGCAACAGATGGCGCAGTTTTTCCGCGCCGATGCTCACAAGGGTGAAGACGGCGAGCGCTTGAGCGAGAAAGACGGCGCCAAGAAGCAACATCTGTTGCGGCACGCGGCCCTCTGACGGATCAACGAACTGAGGCAAGAGCGCCAAAAAGAAGAGCGACACTTTCGGGTTGAGCACGTTCATGACAATGCCTTTTTTGTACAGCGAGGCGTATGCCATTGGCTTCTGCCGCCCAAAGGCGAGACTGCTGTCTTTTTCGCGGAACGCCTGCCATGCCAAGTACAGCAAATACGCGGCGCCGGCGTACTTGACGATGGCAAACGCCAAGGCGGATTGGTAAATGACAGCCGAGACGCCAAGCGTGGCTGCACTGATGTGGACAAGCAGTCCGGTGCACAGCCCGAGCGCGGTGGCGATGCCCGCCTGTTTGCCTTGGGACAGGCTTTGGGCGATGACGAACAAAATGTCTGGCCCCGGCGCTAACGTAAGCAAAACGGCGACGCCGAAAAACGAGAAGATCGTTCCGATTCCCATGAGGCATCCCTTCCTTCGGCATGATGACTCTATATGTTCGCCGCGGATCGTATTGATTCCTTTTTGTTTGAAAGGGAAAATGGACAAACGAAAAAGCCGCCCATGCCATTAGAAGTAGAGGCGGCATTTCCTATTCATGGAAAGCTTTTTTTCTCCAAAAACGCCCGGCCATAGCGGCCATGGTCATGGAGCATGGCGTGCTCCACCTGGATGGTGGCGTGCTCGATTCCGTATTTTTCCTTCAACATTTCATTCACCGCCAAGATGACGCATAGCGGCTGGATGCGTTCGTTGACAAACACATGAGCCGACAGCGAGTAATGGTCGGTCGAGATGGCCCATAAGTGCATGTCGTGCACGTCTTCGACCCCTTCGATCTTTCGAATATCGGCGCGGATTTGTTCGAGGTCGAACCCATCTGGCACGGCTTCCATTAAGATGAGATACGATTCGCGCATAATTTTCGCCCCGCCTGTGAAAATGATGGCGGCGATCACTAAGCTGATGATCGGGTCGAACACCGTCCAGCCGGTGAAGTAAATGAGCAGCGCGGAAACGATGACGCCGATCGAGCTAATCAAGTCGCCGATGAAATGCCAAAGGGCGCTCTGAACGTTCAAGTTGTCTTCCTCTTTCGTGCTCCGGCTTAAGACGATGGTCAACGTCAAGTTGACGACGAGGCCGATCGCTGCGATCCCGAGCATGAGGCGAAAGTTGATCGGTTCAGGATGGAGAAAACGCTGAATGCCTTCCCATAAAATCCACAGCGCAATGACGGCCAACGTCAGCCCATTCAAAAACGATGTGATGATTTCAAACCGCAAAAAGCCGAACGTAAACCGACGGTTCGGCGGGCGCGTCGCCATGTAGAGGGCGACCATGCTTAAGCCAAGCGCCAGTACATCGGATGCCATATGGGCCGAATCGGACAAGAGGGCGAGTGAGTTGGAAATCAGTCCGCCAATGATTTCGACGGCGGTGAAAAACATGGTCAACAAAAGCGTCACCCAGAGCGCTTTTTTCGATTCATTTTGCGTTTTGACGTGCGGGAGATGGTGAAAATCGTACAGTGTTGGAGCCATAATGCACCTCCATTATTTATAATAATTATCAATTTGTATATATTATAATATAAAAATCCACCTGTGTGCAAATGAAATTTCGACAGCCAGAAACAGCGGTTGTTGGAATTTGTCTAAAAATATAGACGAAGCATTCAAGGAATAAAGCCTTCTGTTGGCGAATAGGAATCAATGCTGTGTATGGCCATCATTTTGCTTCGGAAAGGATGCGATCCAGCTTGATTGCGGCGAATCCGACAGATTTAGAAGTGTATTTGTTTCATGAAGGCCGTTTGTATCAAAGTTATGAGCTGTTCGGCGCTCATGTCATCCGCGGCGGCGGAGCGGTCGGCACTCGCTTTTGCGTGTGGGCGCCCCATGCGCGGGAAGTCCGTCTTGTCGGCAGTTTCAACGATTGGAATGGGGCGAATTCCCCCCTGACGAAGGTGAACGACGAAGGGGTATGGACGATCGTTGTTCCAGAAAACTTGGAAGGGCATCTCTATAAATATGAGATCATCACACCGGATGGCCGTGTTCTGTTGAAAGCGGACCCGTACGCCTTTTACTCCGAATTGCGCCCTCATACCGCCTCGATTGTCTACGATTTGAAAGGATACGAGTGGAATGATTCACCTTGGCAGCGGAAGAAACGGCGAAAGCGGATTTATGACCAACCGATGGTCATTTATGAACTTCATTTCGGTTCGTGGAAAAAGAAACCGGACGGCCGCTTTTATACGTACCGTGAGATGGCCGACGAACTCATTCCGTACGTGCTGGAGCGCGGATTTACGCACATTGAGCTGCTTCCGCTTGTCGAGCATCCGCTCGATCGTTCGTGGGGATATCAAGGGACCGGCTATTATTCGGTGACAAGCCGCTATGGCACGCCGCACGATTTCATGTATTTCGTCGACCGCTGCCATCAAGCGGGGCTTGGCGTCATCATCGACTGGGTGCCGGGGCATTTTTGCAAGGACGCCCACGGGCTGTACATGTTTGACGGCGCGCCGACGTATGAATACGCGAATGAAAAAGACCGAGAAAATTACGTCTGGGGGACGGCGAATTTTGACTTGGGCAAGCCGGAAGTGCGCAGTTTTCTGATCTCCAATGCGTTGTTTTGGCTGGAGTATTACCATGTGGACGGGTTTCGCGTCGATGCGGTCGCCAATATGCTTTATTGGCCGAACAACGACCGGCTCTATGAAAATCCGTATGCGGTCGAGTTTTTGCGCCAGTTGAATGAGGCGGTGTTTGCCTATGACCCGAACGTCTGGATGATCGCTGAAGATTCGACCGACTGGCCTCGGGTGACCGCGCCGACGTACGATGGCGGCCTTGGGTTTAACTACAAGTGGAACATGGGCTGGATGAACGACATGCTGAAGTATATGGAAACGCCGCCGCATGAGCGGAAATACGCCCATAACCAAGTCAGTTTTTCCCTCCTTTATGCGTATTCGGAAAATTTCATTTTGCCATTTTCCCATGATGAAGTTGTGCATGGCAAAAAATCACTGCTCAATAAAATGCCTGGGTCGTACGAAGAGAAGTTCGCCCAGCTGCGCCTATTGTATGGCTACATGATGGCCCACCCTGGGAAAAAGCTGCTGTTTATGGGCAGTGAGTTTGCCCAGTTTGATGAATGGAAGTCTGCCGAGGAGCTGGACTGGGTGCTGTTCGATTTTGAATTGCACCGGAAAATGGACGAATATGTGAAGCAGCTGATCGCCTGCTATAAACGGTATAAGCCGTTTTACGAGCTTGATCATGATCCGAGAGGGTTTGAATGGATTGACGTTCATAATGCCGAGCAAAGCATTTTCTCATTCATCCGCCGGGGGAAAAAAGAAGGTGATGTGCTGGTCATTGTTTGTAATTTCACAAATCAGGCGTATGACGATTACAAAGTCGGCGTGCCGCTTTTGGCGCCGTACCGCGAAGTGCTTAACAGCGATGCAGCGGAGTTTGGCGGTTCGGGACATGTCAACGGGAAGCGGCTTCCCGCTTTCAGTGAGCCGTTTCATGGAAAACCGTACCATGTGCGCATGACGATTCCGCCGTTTGGCATTTCCATTTTGCGGCCAGTGCAAAAACGAGGGGAGAGAAAGCAGAATGAAGAAGAAGTGCATCGCCATGTTATTGGCCGGCGGGCAAGGAAGCCGGCTTCGCTCGCTGACGAAAAACATCGCGAAACCAGCCGTGCCGTTTGGGGGGAAGTACCGGATCATTGATTTTACGTTGAGCAATTGCACGAACTCGGGCATTGACACAGTCGGGGTGTTGACCCAATATCAGCCGCTTCTTTTGCACTCGTACATCGGCATCGGAAGCGCATGGGATTTAGATCGAAGAAACGGGGGCGTCACCGTCCTTCCCCCTTACTCCGCCTCTTCCGGCGTCAAATGGTACGAAGGCACAGCGAACGCCATTTATCAAAATATGAATTATATTGAACAATACGACCCGGATTACGTTCTCGTGCTGTCTGGCGATCATATTTACAAGATGGATTACCAGCAGATGCTCGACTACCATATCGCCAAACAGGCGGATGCAACGATTTCCGTTATTGAAGTGCCGTGGGAAGAGGCGAGCCGATTCGGCATTATGAACACGAATGAAAACATGGAAATTGTCGAATTTGCCGAAAAGCCGGCCAATCCGAAAAGCAATTTGGCATCGATGGGCATTTACATTTTCAATTGGCCGTTATTGAGGGAGTATTTGCAAATCGACAACGCCGATCCGCATTCGTCGCACGACTTCGGCAAAGATGTGATTCCGCGGCTGCTTCGGGAGAACAAGCGGCTCGTGGCCTATCCGTTCAAAGGCTATTGGAAAGATGTCGGCACCGTCAAAAGCTTGTGGGAAGCCAACATGGATTTGCTCGATGAACACAATGAACTTGACTTGTTTGATCGCTCGTGGCGCATTTATTCGGTCAACCCGAACCAGCCGCCGCAATACATCGCTCCCGAGGCGGAAGTGAGCGATTCTCTCATCAATGAGGGATGCGTCGTGGAAGGAACGGTGGAGCGCTCGGTGCTGTTTCAAGGCGTCTGCATCGGCAAGGGAGCGGTTGTGAAAGAATCCGTCATTATGCCAGGGGCAACAGTTGGTGAAGGAGCGTATGTCGAGCGAGCGATCGTCACTCCGGAGATCGTCATCCCGCCGCATTCGACTGTGAGCCCGGGCGATGCTGATGATGACGTCGTGCTCGTAACGACCGAGTGGATCAAGCAACGGAATAAGGACACCGCAAGGAAGGATGGAGCACAATGAACAACAACATGATGTTGGGCGTCATCGACGCGACCACGTATATGGAGGCAATGGCGCCGCTTGTCGAGCAACGCTCAATCGCAGCGGTGCCGTTTGCCGGGCGGTATCGGCTCATTGATTTCGTGCTTTCAAGCATGGTCAACTCCGGCATTGAAAGCGTCGCGATTTTTCCGAAATACCAATATCGGTCGCTGATGGACCATTTAGGATCAGGGAAGAATTGGGATTTAAACCGAAAGCGGGACGGATTGTTTTTCTTCCCATCGCCGGACTTGTTGTTTTCCGGTGAGCGCCGGGTCGGGGCGTTTGCCCATTTTGAGCAGCATATCGACTATTTTTTGCGGAGTCGGCAAAAGTATGCGGTCATCGTCAATAGCTACACGGTGTGCAACATCGACTTTGACGCCGTCCTCGAGCGCCATATCGAACGCGGCTGCGATGTGACGCGAATCTGCCATCGCGGCGAGCCGCTGGAGATGTACGTGTTGGAGACGTCTCTTCTGCTTGATTTCATTGCCAATTATAAAAACCGCGGCTATCGAAGCATCGTCGATGTCGTCTGCGATAACTGTCATTCGCTGTCCATTTGCGACTATGAATACAGCGGGTATGCGGCCGTCATCGATTCGCTCGCCCGCTATTTCCGCGCGAGCATGGAGCTTCTTGACCGCAGTGTTTGGGAGCAGCTTTTTCTTCCATCGCGGCCGATTTATACGAAAGTGAAAGACGAGCCGCCGACGAAATACCGGCGGGAAGGGAATGTGAAGCGCTCGATGATCGCCAACGGCTGCGTCATTGAAGGAACGGTGGAAAACAGCGTCTTGTTTCGTTCCGTGAAAATCGGCAAAGGAGCCGTTGTGAAGAACAGCATCATTATGCAAAAATGCCAAATCGGCGATGGTTGTGTGCTTGATGGCGTCATCGTCGACAAAGACGCGAAAATCGAACCGGGGGTCGTTTTGCAAGGGACGGCGGAGCGGCCGTTTGTCGTTCGCAAAGGAACGGTGCAAGGGGAGGTCGTGAATCGATGAACGTGCTGTTTGCCGTATCAGAATGCGCTCCGTTTGCCAAATCGGGAGGATTGGCTGACGTCGCCGGCGCGCTACCGAAAGAGCTGCGCCGGCTCGGCGTGGACGTCCGTGTTATGATGCCAAAGTATGAAACGATTGCTCTAAAGTGGAAAGAACGAATGGGCAAAGTGGCGGAGCTCGTCGTGCCGGTCGGGTGGCGCCGCCAGTATTGCGGCGTTGAGAAGCTCGAGCATGACGGGGTCGTCTATTACTTGATCGACAACGAATACTATTTCAAACGGCCGCAGCTGTACGGCCATGGTGACGACGGCGAGCGGTTCGCCTATTTTTGCCGGGCGGTGCTGGACGCGCTTCCGGCGATTTCGTTTCAGCCCGACATCATTCATTGCCATGACTGGCACACCGGCATGATTCCGTTTTTCTTGCGCGAGCAATACCGTCATGATCCGTTTTATGCGGATATCCGCACTATCTTTACGATTCACAACTTGCAGTTTCAAGGGCTGTTTCCGCGCGGGATTTTAGAGGATTTGTTGAATTTGGACGGACGGTATTTCACCGTCGACCATCTCGAGTTTTACGGAAGCGTCAGCTTTATGAAAGGGGCTCTTGTCGCCTCCGATTTGATTACGACGGTCAGCCCGACGTACAAAGAAGAGATTCAGACCGCCTATTACGGCGAGCGGCTTGACGGGCTGTTGCGGGCGCGGCGGGATGATTTGCTTGGCATTTTAAACGGCATTGACGACGAGTTTTACAACCCGGAAACCGATCCGTTTTTAGCGGCGACCTATAGCGTACATACGCGGGAAAGAAAAAAACTCAACAAGCGCGCTTTGCAGCGGCGGTTTGGTCTGCCAGAGCGGGATGATGCACCCGTTGTCGCAATGGTGACGCGAATGACGGCGCAAAAAGGGCTCGATTTAGTCACGTGCGTCTTTCATGATTTGATGCAGGAAGAGATGCAGCTTGTTGTGCTTGGAACGGGGGATTGGCGGTTTGAACAGTTTTTCTCGCAAATGGCGGCGGCCTATCCGGACAAAGTCGGGGTGTACATCGGCTTTCACGAACCGCTCGCCCATCAAATTTATGCGGGCGCGGACTTGTTTTTAATGCCGTCGTTGTTTGAACCGTGCGGGCTGAGCCAAATGATCGCGCTTCGGTATGGGACGATTCCGATCGTTCGGGAAACGGGCGGGCTGAACGATACGGTGCAATCGTACAATGAATTCACAGGAGAAGGGAACGGGTTCAGCTTTACGAACTTTAACGCCCACGACATGTTGTACACGATCCGCCGGGCGCTGTCGTTTTACCGCCAGCCGTCTGTCTGGGAGCGGCTCATGGAGCGGGCGATGCGCGGCGATTACAGCTGGCGCCGGTCGGCGAGGGAGTATCGAAAAGCGTACGAACAGCTGAACAAAAAGGGGGAAGACGCGCTTGTTCGCGGATAAAGAAACGTTTCAACGGGCGTTTGTGACGCGGGTCGAGGCGTTGTGCGGCAAACCGTTTGCGGAGTCGACGGCGCGCGATCATTATCATGTCCTTGGCCATATGGTGCGCGAACATATCAGCCGCCATTGGATCGCGACGAACGAGCGCTGCCGGGCGGAGCGGCGGAAGCAGGTGTACTATTTGTCGATCGAGTTTTTGCTCGGCCGTTTGCTCGGAAGCAACTTGTTAAACCTCGGTGTCCGCCCGATGGTCGAAGAGGGGCTTCGCGAGCTCGGCATCCGCCTCGAAGACGTCGAGGAGAGCGAGGCGGACGCTGGGCTTGGCAATGGCGGGCTCGGGCGGCTCGCCGCCTGTTTTCTTGACTCGCTCGCCACATTGAATTTGCCGGGCCACGGCCACGGCATTCGCTATAAACACGGGCTGTTTGATCAAAAAATCGTTGACGGCTATCAAGTCGAGCTGCCGGAGCAATGGCTGCGAAACGGGAACGTTTGGGAAATCCGGAAAGAAGAGCTGGCGGTCGAAGTTCGCTTCTGGGGAAGGGTCGAGGTGTCGGAACAAAACGGCCGTCTTGTGTTCCGCCATGTCGACAGCGAAAACGTGATGGCTGTGCCGTACGATATGCCGGTCATCGGCTTCGGGACGAACACGGTCAACACGCTCAGGCTTTGGAGCGCCGAGCCGGCGAAAACGTTCCCGCTTCATAAAGATGCGATGAAGTACAAACGGGAGACGGAAGCCATTTCGGAGTTTTTGTACCCGGACGATACGCACGATGAAGGCAAACTGCTGCGGTTAAAGCAGCAGTATTTTCTCGCCGCCGCCAGCCTCGGCAGCATCACTCGCGCCCATCGCCGCCAGCACGGGAGCTTGCGCCGCCTCCATGAATATGTCGCCATTCATATCAACGACACGCACCCCGCGCTTGCGATTCCGGAGTTGATGCGCATTTTGCTCGATGAGGAAGGGATGAGCTGGGAAGAGGCTTGGCACATTACGACCCATACGATCGCGTACACGAATCATACGACGCTGGCGGAAGCGCTGGAGAAATGGCCGATTCGTCTGTTTCAGCCGCTGTTGCCGCGCATTTATATGATCGTCGAGGAAATCAACGAACGGTTTTGCCGCGAGCTGTGGGAACGTTATCCCGGCGATTGGAGGCGGATTGAACAAATGGCCATCGTCGCCCACGGGATGGTGAAAATGGCGCACTTGGCCGTTGTTGCGAGCCATAGCGTCAACGGTGTGGCGAAACTGCATACGGACATATTGAAACAGCGGGAAATGCGCTTGTTTTACGAATGGGCGCCGCACAAGTTCAACAACAAAACGAACGGGGTGACGCATCGTCGCTGGCTGTTAAAGGCGAACCCGGAGCTGTCGGCGTTGATTACGGAAACGATTGGTCCGCGCTGGATCCGCGAGCCGGAAGCATTGATTGAGCTGAAGTCTTATGCTTCCGATCCGGTGTTTCAGCAGGCGTTGGCTGCGGTCAAACAGCAGCGGAAGGCGAGGCTCGCCGCCCGCATTTACGAAAAAACCGGGATTCACGTGGACGAATCGTCCATTTTTGACGTGCAAGTGAAGCGGCTGCACGCTTATAAACGGCAGTTGTTAAACGTTTTGCACATTATGCATTTATACAATCGGCTGAAAGAAGACCCGTATGTTTCGATCCACCCGCGCACGTTCATTTTCGGAGCGAAAGCGTCGCCAGGCTATTACTACGCCAAGCGGATCATCAAGCTCATCCATTCGGTGGCGGATCAGGTGAACAACGATAAACGGACGAACGAGCAACTGAAGGTCATTTTTTTGGAAAATTACCGCGTATCGCTCGCGGAAGAAATCATTCCGGCCGCCGATGTGAGCGAGCAAATCTCAACAGCCAGCAAAGAAGCGTCCGGGACGGGCAACATGAAGTTTATGATGAACGGCGCCGTTACGCTTGGCACGCTGGATGGAGCGAACGTCGAAATCGCGGAAGCCGTCGGGGAGGACAACATGTTTTTGTTCGGACTGACGGCCGATGAAGTGCTCCGCTACTACGAACACGGAGGCTATCGGGCGCATGAGTATTACCATCATGACAAACGGATCAAGCAAGTTGTCGACCAGCTCATCAACGGCTTTTTCCCTGATGTCGGCGACTACTTTGAGCCGATTTACGACTCGCTGCTGGCGCAAAACGACGAATATTTTGTGCTGCGCGACTTTGCCGCCTACGCCGAGGCGCACGAGCGGGTTGAGGCCGCTTACCGCGATCCGGCGCGCTGGTGGCGGATGAGCGCCGTCAACATCGCCCATTCCGGCCGTTTCGCCAGCGATCGGACCGTAGCGGAATACGCCGCCGAAATTTGGGGTCTTTTGCCGTCGGGGGAACGTTTCTCAACTTAGGAAAGGACATTTTTGGGCTGCTTTTTCATTCAATCATCGTCCTTTTAGGGAATTTCGAGGGGGAAGGCAGAAAAGCAAAAGGGCGTTCCGTTTGGCCGGAGCGCCCTTTCTCGCTTAGTCGTCGCCGTCGAGCCAGTCGCCGATGCCGCCGAGGATGCTGCCTTCGCCGACCGACCGTCCGCCGGCGCTCGGGGCGGCAGCGAGGACGCGGTCAGCGAGCCGGCTGAACGGAAGCGACTGCACCCACACTGCTCCCGGACCGGTGACGGTGGCCAAAAACAATCCTTCGCCGCCGAAGAAGGCGGTTTTGATGTTGCCGACATATTCAATATCGTAGTTGACGTCTTTCGTCATGGCGACAAGGCAGCCGGTGTCAATACGAAGCGTTTCCCCGGGTTGCAAGTCGCGGCGGTGGATCGTTCCGCCGGCGTGCAAAAAGGCAAGCCCGTCACCTTCCAACTTTTGCATAATAAACCCTTCGCCGCCGAAAAAGCCAGCGCCGAGCTTGCGCTGAAACTCAATGCCGACGGAAACGCCTTTTGCCGCACACAAAAAGGAGTCTTTTTGGCAGATGAGCTTCCCGCCAAGTTCGCTTAAATCGACCGGGATGATTTTTCCCGGATACGGAGCGGCGAAGGCGACGCGGCGCTTGCCGCTTCCTTGGTTGGTAAACACGGTCATGAACAAGCTTTCGCCGGTGAGCAGCCGCTTTCCCGCGCCGACAAGGCGGCCAAGCAGCCCTTTTCCGGACGAGGAGCCGTCGCCAAATACGGTTTCCATGACGATGCCGTCATCCATCATCATCATCCCGCCCGCTTCCGCGACCACGCTTTCGTATGGGTCGAGCTCGATTTCGACAAACTGCATGTCATCGCCGTACAGCCGGTAATCGATCTCATGTGCGTTCATCATTTCGCCTCCATTCGGATCATATGACGTTCTGCTCTGTACTACGGAAAACGGCATCGGCCCGTTTCACAAAAAAGACCATCTTGCCGATGGCCTTTTTCATGGAGTTGTTTCCCCAAAATGCTGCTGGGACGGTCTTTCATCGTACCGGCGGTAGCTGTCTGTCGATGTATACGGGTCTTTTTCATACGCCGGCAAATCGCCGATGTTCGACATGATGCCTTCGTCATCCAATATGTTTTCCAGCAGCTCATGCTCCCGCGTCGGGTACACACGTACGTGTCTGCCATGCAAATCGACGGCCGCGAAATTTTCCAAGTCTTCGACATAGCCGACGTTCTCTTCCGACTCGGCATACACTTCGCTGTAGGAATCGACGTTTTTGCCAAGGTCCGAAGGGGTGTCGGATGTGCCGTAGCGGGCTGCTTCCTGCCATGCATCTTCCGCGTCGTAAGCGACCGATTCCGCGCGGTCATCGAAATCGAATTTGCCAAACGGCGGCATAAGCACGCCCTCTTCAAGCGGCCGCTTTTGCGACACCGTTTGATCCGGGCTGTGCTCGCGGCAGTAGAGTGTTGTCGGCAGCGCCTCGAGCCGTTCGTATGGGATCGGCCGGCCGCATACGCGGCACGTTCCGTATGTGCCGTCGGCGATGGCGCCAAGCGCCCGTTCAATCTCGCGAACTTCGCGCTCGGCATGCTCCTTTAGGGCGAGATCTTTTTCCCGCTCATACAGCTCTGTCGCCTCATCGGCCGGATGGTTGTCGTAGCTCGCCAGCTCACCGACCGCATCGTGGGCGTGGCTGCGGATCATGCCGAAATGGTCGTTTTGCTTCAGCCGGTCTTCCGTCTCCCGTTTCATGTCGAGCAGTCTTGAGCGGAGGGCGGCAAGCTGTTCGTTCGTCAGCATCAGTCGCAATCCCTTCCTTCGCAGTAGCGTCTATATGGTGTAGTATGGGCGAAAATCAAAAAAAAACACGGTCATGTTGACCGTGTTACAGCCAATGGGCAATGAGCAAGCCAGCGGCGAGCAAAAAGCCGAACTGTGTATTCGTTTGCGCCGTCGCCTTCATGGCCGGCATCATCTCGATCGGCTTGATTTTGCCGATAAATCCGCGCGTCGCGGCGATTGCTTTTGGAATGCTCAATAAAGCGAGCAGCGCCCAAAACGGCACGATCTGAAACACCGCAAGCGCGGCCGTCCAAAGAAAGGCAACGGCGAACATGGCAGCGAGCAGGCGGATGGCCCAATCGCGGCCAATCAAAATGGCGAGCGTCTTTCGCCCTTTTTCACGGTCGCCGTCCAAGTCGCGAATATTGTTCGCCAGCAAAATGGCGCCGACCAAAATCGCGATCGGAATGGCGGTGAGCACGGCGCCGCCGCTGATATAGCCCGTTTGGATGAAAAATGAAATCAAAATGATGACAAAGCCCATAAAAAACCCAGCCGCCAGTTCGCCAAACGGCGTATAGGCGATCGGAACCGGCCCTCCGGTGTAAAAATAACCGGCCGCCATGCAAATCGTTCCGACAACGGCGAGCCACCAACTGCTTTCGGCGCAAATGTAGATGCCGATGAGCATAGCCAACCCAAGACAGCCAAACGCCAACGCCAGCACCGTTTTCGGCTTGAGGCCGTCGCGGACGATGGCGCCGCCGATGCCGACCGACTCCGGTGAATCGAGGCCGCGTTGATAATCGTAGTATTCGTTGAACATGTTCGTCGCCGCCTGAATCAACAAAGAGGCGATCATCATCGCGGCAAACAGCAGCCAATCGATCGATGTTTCGCCAAGCGCCAGCACCGTGCCGACGCATACGGGCACAAATGCCGCCGTCAGCGTATGCGGGCGCGTCAGCCGCCAAAAGACGCGCCAGTCGCGGCGCGCCGGCGGGCGATGGTCCATATGTGTGAATGATTGCATATTCATTCCCCTTAGATTCTGTGAAAATGTCATTCGTTTGTGTCCAAAATAAGTGTAGGCAAACGTTGAAAGCATGTCAACCCTTCCCGATAGATAAATGATTTCCTATTATATTATAATGGGAAGTGGGGATGGAGGGGGAATTTTACGACAGAAAGCGTGAGGAACGTGGCGATTGGATTTCGACATCACCTGCAGCAACAATTGCATAGATTGGCGGTGAATGCAGGGCGGCCGTTTGTCAGCTGGGCGGAACCGTGGGAGGGCGTTGATCCGGTTTCTTTTTTTATGCAAGGGCCGTCATGCGGCTTCCGCGAACGGTTTTTTTGGGCGGATCGAACCGGAGGCACGATATTGGTCGGCCTCGGCTCCGTTTATGCGATCGAAACGGAGAAGGCCGACAGCCGGTTTGATGACGTGGAAGCGGGCCGGCGCCGATGGAAGAAGGAGATGGAGCCATACGGCGCGGCCGATGCGCCGCCGTTATTGTTTGGCGGATTTTCGTTTGACCCCTATCGGCCGGGCACCGACATGTGGCGCGGCTTTCCGGCCGGGAAGCTCGTGGCGCCGGCCGCGCTTCTTGCCGTAAGAAACGGCAAAACGACGTTGACCGTCACCGTCCCAACGGACAAAAGAGGACGGGACTGGGAGCGGGTCGGGCGCTTGCTTGAGCGGATCAGCGACCCCATGGCCGCTCCAAAGCGGCTTCCGCGCCTTGTGTCAGACGAAGAAGAAGAGAAAGAACGATGGTTGGCGGCTGTTCGCGAAGCGATCGCCTCGATTCGGGCGGGGGCGTTGGACAAGGTGGTGCTCGCCCGCGCTCGGCGCCTGGCGTTTGCCAAAACGGTGGATGCCGCGGCCGTACTCCAGCGGCTTCGCGAGCAGCAGCCGTTTGCTTACATTTTTGCGTTTGAACAGGACGGCCGCTGTTTTATCGGGGCTTCCCCTGAGCAGCTTGTCCAAAAAGAAGGGAAAATGTGCCGGTCGGTTTGCCTCGCCGGATCGGTGCGCCGCGGGGCCGATATGGAGGAAGACGAGCGGCTTGGCGCTTGGCTGCGGGCAGATCGAAAAAACAACGAAGAACATCAGTTTGTTGTGCAAATGATCGGCCGCTTGTTTTCTTCCGTCTGCGAGACGGTCGAGATGCCGCCCGCACCGCAGCTGCTCAAGCTGCCGCACATCCAGCATTTATGCACTCCGGTTGTCGGCCGTGGCTCCCGCGAGCGCTCGGTGCTCCGCTTAGTGGAAATGATGCATCCGACACCCGCGCTCGGCGGAACGCCGCGCGATCGAGCGCTGGAGGTGATCCGCGCCCTTGAGCCGCTTGACCGCGGATGGTATGCAGCGCCGATCGGCTGGGTGGATGGCGAAGGCAATGGGGAATGGGCGGTCGCCATTCGCTCCGCCTTGCTCGCCGGGAAGGAAGCCATGCTGTTTGCCGGCTGCGGCATTGTCGCCGATTCCGACCCAAACAGCGAATATGAAGAGACAAATGTGAAAATGGCCCCGATGTTATCGGCGTTGGGAGTGATGAACGATGGCTGATGCCTTGTCTGTTTATGCAGCGGCATTGGTGGACGGATTGGCGCAGGCCGGGGTGACGGAGGCGGTGATCAGCCCCGGTTCGCGCTCGACGCCGCTTGCGATGGCGATGGCGGCCCACCCTGGCCTTCGACTATATATGAATATCGATGAGCGGTCGGCCGCGTTTTTCGCCCTCGGCTTGGCGAAAGCGAAGCAGCGTCCGGTCGCGCTCGTATGCACGTCCGGAACGGCGGCGGCCAACTATGGGCCCGCGGTTGTCGAGGCATACTATTCGCGCGTGCCGCTCGTGGTGCTGACGGCCGACCGGCCGCATGAACTGCGCGATGTCGGGGCGCCGCAGGCGATTGATCAGCTGCACTTATACGGACGCTACGCCAAGTGGTTTGTGGACTTGGCGCTGCCGGAAGAGGCGGATGATATGCTGCGATACGCGCGGACGATGGCGGCAAGAGCCGTCCAAACGGCCGCCGGTGCACCGTGCGGGCCTGTGCATGTGAACGCGCCGTTTCGCGAGCCGCTTGTCCCGCATATCGATGAGGCGGTTTGGGAGCGGGTGCGGTCTGTTTCGAGAGCGCCGCAAGTGTGGCACGGCCGCCCAGCGCTGCCGCAAGAAAGCGTATCGGCGCTGTATGAGCAGCTGTCGGCGGCGGAACGCGGGTTGATCGTCTGCGGGCCGCTCGATCGCCCTGGGTTTGCCGAGGCGGTCACCGAGTTGGCGCGGGCGCTTGATTTTCCGATTTTGGCCGATCCGCTTTCCCAGTTGCGCGTCGGTACGCATGACAAAACGTACGTGCTGGACAGCTATGACGCCATATTGCGGGAGGAAACCGCCGCTTCCAAGCTTGTGCCGGATGTGGTGCTTCGGTTCGGCGCCATGCCGGTGTCGAAGCCGCTCTTTTTATGGCTCAAGCGCCATCGCGCGATTCGTCAAATTGTTGTCGACGACGGCGGCTGGCGCGATCCAACGTTGTCCGCGGACAGCTTCGTTCAGAGTGATGAACTGATTCTTTGCCGCCAGCTTCTTGAATGGGCGAAACCGAAAGAAAACAAAAGCGCGTGGTCGGCGATATGGCTAGAGATGAACGCGATCGCCCGCGCGGCGCTTGAGCGCCATCTGCCAAAAGAAGAATGGTTTGAAGGGAAAGTGTTCACGGAACTTGCCAATTTGCTTCCAGCCGGGGCGGCGCTGTTTGTCGGCAACAGCATGCCGATTCGCGATGCGGATACGTTTCTCTTTGCGACGGACAAGCCGCTTCGCGTTTTGGCCAACCGCGGCGCCAACGGCATTGACGGAGTCGTCTCGAGCGCCTTGGGCGCAAGCGTTGCCGCGAACCCGCTTGTGCTGGTGATCGGCGACTTGTCGTTTTACCACGATGTAAATGGCTTGTTGGCGGCGAAGATGCATTCGTTGTCAGCTACCATTGTGTTGTTGAACAACAACGGCGGCGGCATTTTCTCGTTTTTGCCGCAGGCGCGCCATAAAGGGGCGTTTGAAACGCTGTTTGGCACGCCGACGGATTTGTCGTTTGCCCACGCCGTCGAGATGTACGGCGGCCGCCATACGGTGCCGCACAATTGGGCGGAGTTCCGCCGCCATGTATCGGAATCGCTGTCGTCAGGCGGGCTTCATGTCATTGAAGTGCGCACGTCGCGCGCGGAAAATGTCCGAATGCATCGATTGTTGTGGAACGAGGTTGCTCGGGAAATCGCGAAATGTCTCGAATGAAGAGGATTGGCATGACCATGATGGTGAATGGGGTTTGTTACCATGTGGAACAATACGGAGAAGGAGAGCCGCTTCTGTTGCTTCACGGGTTTACGGGCAGCGCGGACACGTGGCGGCCGCTCGCCCCGTTTTGGCCGGACTTCCGTGTGATGGCCGTCGACTTGTTGGGCCATGGGCGGACCGAGGCGCCAAAGGACGCCCGACGGTATCGGATCGAACACGCGGCGGCTGACTTGGCGGCGCTCCTTGACGAATGGGGCGTCGAACAAGTGAACGTGCTCGGCTACTCGATGGGCGGCCGGCTCGCGTTGGCGTTCGCCGTTTGGCATCCGCGCCGCGTTCGCCGCTTAGTGCTGGAAAGCAGTTCGCCCGGCTTGGAGACAGAGGAGGAGCGGCGCGCGCGGCGGGAAGCGGATGAGGCGTTGGCGCGAAAGATCGAAACGGAAGGCGTCCGTGCTTTTGTCGATGATTGGGAAAAAATCCCGCTGTTTGCCACTCAGCAGACGCTCCCGGATCCGGTGCGAGCGGCGATTCGCCGCGAGCGGCTCCGCCATACGGCAACGGGGCTTGCCAACAGTTTGCGCGGGATGGGGACCGGCGTGCAGCCGTCGTTTTGGGAACGGCTTGGCGAACTTGCCATGCCTGTGCTCCTTGTTTGCGGGGAGCGCGATGAGAAGTTTTGCCGCATCGCCGCCCAAATGCACGAGCGGCTGCCCAACAGCGAACTTATCTGTGTAAAAGGAGCCGGACATGCAATTCACGTGGAACAGCCCGGCATTTTTGCTAAAATAGTAAGTGAATTCATGACAAAGGGGGAAGTGTAAATGCCGTTTGAATGGGTGAAGCAGTACGACTATGAGGATATTATTTACGAAACGTACAACGGCATCGCCAAAATTACGATCAACCGTCCGGAAGTACATAACGCGTTTCGGCCGAAAACGGTGAACGAGATGATCGATGCGTTTACGAAAGCGCGCGATGATTCGAATATCGGCGTCATCATTTTGACCGGCGCCGGCGGCAAGGCGTTTTGCTCGGGCGGGGACCAAAAAGTGCGCGGCCATGGCGGCTATGTCGGCGAGGATGAAATTCCGCGCCTCAATGTGCTTGATTTGCAGCGGCTCATCCGCGTCATTCCGAAGCCGGTCATTGCGATGGTCGCCGGCTATGCCATCGGCGGTGGGCATGTGCTTCATGTCGTATGCGATTTGACGATCGCCGCGGACAACGCCATCTTCGGCCAAACCGGGCCGAAAGTGGGAAGCTTTGACGGCGGCTATGGCGCCGGTTATTTGGCCCGCATCGTCGGCCATAAAAAGGCGCGGGAAATTTGGTATTTATGCCGTCAGTACACGGCGCAAGAAGCGCTCGAAATGGGGCTGGTCAACAAAGTCGTGCCGCTTGAGCAGCTTGAAGAAGAAACGGTCAAATGGGCGCAAGAAATTTTGGAAAAAAGCCCGACGGCCATTCGCTTCTTAAAAGCGGCATTCAACGCCGACTCCGACGGCTTGGCCGGCATCCAACAGCTCGCCGGCGACGCGACGCTTCTCTTCTACACGACCGAAGAGGCGAAGGAAGGAATGCGGGCGTTCAAAGAAAAACGGAAGCCGGACTTCAGCCAATTCCCGCGCTTCCCGTGATGAGAACGAAGAAGCAGCTTGATGGCGCGTCAAGCTGCTTTTTGTCGCTTTTCCGAAGGGAGGAATCCTTTCGCTGGCCGTCGGCGGAGGAGGGGGCAAGAAAGGAGGACGCTAGATGACAACGATGCCAAACTGGCTGAAGCAGCGGGCGTTTTTAACCCCGGAGCGAATCGCCGTGAGCGACGGGCGGCGGACAAAAACGTTTGCCGAATTGTATGAAGCGGCTGCCGTCTGGGCGCGGCGCCTCGCTCAAGCAGGCGTCAAGGAAGGAGATATTGTCGCCTTGCTGATGAAAAATCGCATCGAGATGATCGAGATCATCCATGCGTTGTTTTTTCTCGGCGCCCGCGTCCTGCTGCAAAACGTGCGCCTTACGTCCTATGAGCTTGGCTGGCAGCTTGATGACAGCGGCGCGCGGCTTGCCATCGCCGATGAGGAGCTAGCCGGGAGCCTTGACGGCGATGGACGCGTTCTGACTGTGGGCGCGGTTGCCGCGCTTCCGGAAGTGGACGTCTCCTTAAAAGAAACGTGCGATTTGGAGGAAGTCGCCACGATCATGTATACGTCCGGGACGACCGGCACTCCGAAAGGCGTCTTGCAAACGTACGGCAACCATTGGTGGAGCGCGGTCGGTTCGGCGCTCAATTTAGGCTTGCATGAGCGCGACTGCTGGCTGGCCGCCGTGCCGCTGTTTCATATCAGCGGCCTGTCGATCGCCATGCGCAGCGTCATTTATGGCATGCCGATGCGGCTGCAAACGTCATTCGACCCAAAGGAAGCGAACGAATGGATCATGCGCGGCGACGTGACGATCATGTCGGTCGTGGCTGCCATGCTTCAGCGGATGGTGGCCGAGCTCGGGGAAGCGCGCTACCCCGATACGTTCCGCTGCATGCTGCTGGGGGGCGGGCCGGCGCCGCGCCCGCTGCTTGAGGCATGCAAAGAAAAGGGCATCCCGGTGTACCAGACATACGGGATGACGGAAACGGCGTCGCAAATCGCAACACTCGCGCCGGAATACAGTTTGACGAAGCTCGGTTCGGCCGGCAAGCCGCTTTTTCCGGCGGAGCTTTGCATCCTAAAAGACGGAAAGCCGGCTGCGCCGCATGAAGCGGGGGAAATTGTCGTCAAAGGGCCGAATGTGACAAAAGGATATTGGCAACGCCCGGAAGCGACGGCGCAAGCGATCCGCGGCGGCTGGTTTTTTACCGGCGATATCGGCTATCTTGATGAAGACGGATTTTTGTACGTCCTTGACCGCCGTTCTGACTTGATCATTTCCGGCGGCGAAAACGTCTATCCCGCTGAGGTGGAGGCGGTGCTGCTGTCGCATCCCGATGTGGAAGAAGCCGGGGTGACGGGCGTCGAGAATGAAACGTGGGGGCAAGTGCCGTATGCGTTCGTCCGCCTGAAACGCGGAGCGTCGCCAGACGAAGCGGCCCTTCGCGCGTTTTGCCGCGAGCGGCTGGCGAAATATAAAGTGCCGGCCCGCATTTACTTCGTCGACGAACTGCCGCGCAACGCCGCGCAAAAACTGCTGCGACGCGAACTGAAAAGGCTCATTCCAAAAACGGAACAAACCTTTTGATAGGAGTAAAAACACCTGTTCGGAAGCAGAAAAGGCAGGACCTCGCCTAAGTCGAGGTTCCTGCCTTTTTGCCGCTGCCATTCCCGCGGCGTTCCGACCGGGAGGCATGGCGTTCGCCGAATCGAAGCCCTTGCTTTTAGACCGCTGCGATCCAGCTTCATCCGTCCGCTTTGTCCCCTGTTGGAGGACGGCAGTCAAACGTCATCCCTTGCACGACCGATTTCCATCGCGCAGATGGAAACATAGGGATGGCCATCCAACGTCGTTTTTTGCTCCACCTGGCGTTTGTTCCGAAATGGACGGCCCTCAAACGTCATCCATCCACCCGAGTTCAGCGGCCCGATGGGCGATGAGCCGTTCAATCTCAGGTGGGAGTTGATCAAACGAACCGAACTCATAATCCCACAAACGGGCGAAGGAGTCGATGCAAGCTGGGTATGTTCCTAAAGCGGCCCGCTTCATTTCCGTTTGCAGCGCTTGAATGAGGCTGGCGCGTTTGTCCATCGTCATCCCCCTCGAACGATGCAAGCGCCGCCCGGTTGGCCGGGCAGCGCCTCGTTGGTCTCGCATCATGCTTTATGGGCCGGAACAAACGTTTTGCAGTCTGTTTCCGTTGAATCAGACGCCATTTTTCCTGCATGGCTGACCACGTAAATGGCTTCAGCGCTGCAGCGATTCCCTTCTGCCCAATAACGGCAGTTGTGCACTTCGCAAAGAACATCTTTCGCCATGGTCATCCCCCTTGTCGTGATGAAATCGCCCGCCTCTATAGTTTGACGCATTTGCAGGCATTTTATCCATCTCTAACCGAGAAGACTCCCGCTTCCATGATCAACGGAAGCAGGGGTAATCGGCGGCTTCCATCATGGTTGTTCTCCCACGCCGCCCCAAATATAAAAGAAGGACTTCGCGCAGAAATGGCGTTTCCTTCTTTACCATCGTTGAAGCGGGGGCTCATCGCCCCAAAAAATGATGAAAATATCTCTTGTTATAATTGACATAGAAAATCATTCTCAATTAAAATAAAAAAGAAAGAAGCGAGCAAAGGAGGCTTTCGTGATGGCATCACTGCTTGTTGTCGGAGCCGATCATTTAGGCCATATTACCGATAAATTGGAGCGTTCCGGATTCCGGGAAATCATTCATCTCAATGGACGAAAAGTGAATATGGTGAGACGTGACATTCCGGAGCATGTGGACGCCGTATTGGTCATGATCGATTACGTGAACCATAATTTGGCGAAGAAAGTGAAAGAGAAGGCGAAAAGCAAAGACAAGCCTATTTATTTTGCGAAACGGTCATGGAGCTCGATAAACGCTGTATTGGAGCAGCTGGAAAAACATTCATGAACAAACAGGAGGCGAGCCATGGTGCCTATCCATCACGAGACGTTGGATGTCTGGCCGTATGCGCTGCGCCGGTTTCTTCGCCGCGTCATTCAAGCGTATTGCGACACCGCTCCTTCGCTGCGGTCGCCGCTTTGCTTGCTTCGGTTGATTGATCAGCACCGTTCGCTCCTTCCTTTGTCGATGTTTCCGACGCCGTTGCATTACGGTCTTGTCTTGGCGAAGGTGACGGATCATTTGCTGCAGTTTTTCGGTTCGATGGAAGAGGCGGCATGCAAGCCGCTGCTGCTGGCGGACGGCGGATTGGGCGAAGAAGCGGATCGGGAGTTGTACATCGTTTACCGCGACCGGGTTCGCGTGTTGCTGTGGTGTGAGGAAGAGGAAGCCATTCGGCGATGCAAAGAAACGGCGTCGTCCTTATGCCGCAAAACAATCGGACGTTGTCCGAACGAACTGGAATGCTGCTTTTTATGGACGGGCGGACGCCGCATTGAGTGGATTCCGGCTTAAGGGAAGGAGAAAAGAGGCATGAAAAGCGTCTTTCTCGGGTGGAATGTGATGGAACGGATTCCGGCTTGAATGAAGGGGATCGCCGGCGTATAATGAAATAGGTTGAAAATGAAAATCGTTATTTTTAAATAAAATGGGGGAGCAAGTCATGAAACGCATGCCTTGGAAAGTCATGGCCACGTCGGCGGCGGCCTCGCTGCTTTTGGCGTCCGGCTGTTCCGCCGTCGGGGAGAAAGAGAACGGCCGTTCAGCGGAAGCGCCGCGCCTGCACGTGCCGGTGGCGGACGATCATTTTGATACGGCCGGCAATATGTTTGCCTATTCCGAATTTGAGCTGTCCGGAGAGCCGTTGGCGGAAGGGCTCGGGCTTGATTTGGACACCCTTGACGCGAGAAAGCCGGATGAGCCGACGAAATTTGACTATACGGCCGGCATCGAGTCATACGAGTATTCCGAAGAAGCCATGTATGAGGTGACGGAAAAGTCAGGGCTCGGGCTCCATCTCATAAACGGCCCGATCGCCAAGCAACGGGCCGAACAGCGGCATAAGCCAGCCGATGAAGCACTCGCCGACCGTTTTTATGAGCTTGCGGACAGCGTCGGCTATCCGCGCGAGGAAATTTTCCGCAACATGTTCCCGACCTTCATCGAGTACGCCGGCGGCGATCCGCATTATGCGCAAAAGGTTGACACGGACGTGTACGCGGAAAATGACGACGGTACATACGTTCCCGTCTATCAAGTCGATTTCCAATCGCTTCGCTGGGATCGCGGAAAAATGGACAAAGTGCTCACGCCATCGGCTTACGGCGGCGTCTTTTTGAAGCAAGCGCTTTGGGCCGGCGACTTTTTGGGCAATTTTCATCAAAAAGACAGCGATGAAGAGGTGGAGGCGAAAACGCCAAACGACGATCAAAGCGGGAACGTCGCTCTTGGCGTCAGCTCCGCCGACGGGATGCAAGGGATGATTTTGACGGAACAAATATGGAACAAGCTGGCTTTTATCCGTGACCATTTATTTTATGATGCGAAGCAGCAGGCGTTGACGAAGGCAGCCGGCAGCCGTTACGACCCAAGCGGAGGATTCGTCTATTTGCCGCACGCGGTGGAAGTGGCTGAAAGGGGAAGCGAGCTGGCGCCGGATGCCGCGAAGTTGGTCGTCAAAGATCCCCGCAGCTTGCTTGAGGACCAATGGCTCATGCTATGGCCGGCGGCGGAGTTTTTCGGCATGACCGACCAGCGGCCGGAAAACAAAAATCAAAACCCCGCGTTTTTGGCCGTGTTTGACGGAAAACCGTTCCCGAAAGCGGCAAAAGAAAATGTGGATGCCGATCCAGCCAACGACCGTGTGGCCGACGACCCGTATTCCGTCAACCGCGACGTGCTGCTGCAAGTGTTCCGCAACATCGATGCCATGCATTTCAATGAAAAAGCGGGCGCGTTTGTGACAGAACATGACGGGCGAACGCAAGGAAATCGGGTCGATACGTTCCAAGCCGGCTATACAATGGAAGCGCTCCGCATCTTCGAACGGGCGATTGACGGGATGCCGGTCGGCTATGCGAGCGGAGAGAGCGCCAAAGGGCTTGGCACGCCGGAAGGAAAGCGGGCGCTTGAGCTCATCCGCCGGCAAGCGGATTTTATCATGCACAACTTGATGCGAAAAGACGGGCTTGTCGCCAACGGCTATACGATCGGCCAAGGGCCGGATCAAGACGAGCCGACGCTTCTTGCCCAGCTTGGTGCGATCCGCGGGCTGACGGTGGCGTTTTTGGCGACGAAAGACGAAGCGTACCGCGATGCGGCGCGCCTTGTTTATGAGGCGATGGACCGCCATTTTTGGGATCAAAAATGGCACGTGTACCATACGGGAGAAACAGAGGACAAGTACACCCCGTGGCTCGCCGGCGCGTTGTCGGGGGTGTTCCGCGTGGCGCTGCAAAACTTGAACAACGACCAAGCGGATGAGACGGCGAAATCCCTTGACCGCGAAACGATCATCTCCCGCTACGTCGACTTTTACGACCGGATCGTCGATGGCCCGACGCTTCAGGAAGGGATGCAGGCAAGCGAGTTTTGGGATACGGGAGATGTCTACATCAAAGGGAAAAAATTGGGCAACACTGACCGCGACCATGTGCCGCAAGTGCAGGCGGCCGGCGGCCCATACGGCGTGGCGCCGGTGTTGCGGACGGTCAAGGTCAATGTTGGATCCGGCAACAAATAACAGAAAGAAAGCGGCGAATACGATTGAGATTCGCCGCTTTTCTTTGTAAAATTGAGGATGGTTATCATTTTCGTGAAAAAACGGGGGAATATTGAAATGCGAAAATGGTGGTTCGCCGCGGCGATCGCCGCGCTGTTGGCCGGCTGTCAGGACGAAAAGGCATGGCATGAGCAGCCGAAAGTGGTCAGACACGCCCCGGCGCACGGCGACAACATCGCCGTAAGCAGCGACGGGCGCTATGTCTACACCGCCAACATCGATGTGGATACAGTGACAATCATCAACGCGAAAACCAAAACGAAGGAAGCGGAAATTCCCGTCGGCCGCGAACCGCGCCAGCTGGCGCTCAGCCCGGATGGACGGACGCTGTATGTTTCCTGCATGTACGATGATGAAGTGGACGTCGTATCGCTTGACAAGCGGACAGTCGTCGACCGTTGGAAAACGGGGATCGAGCCGTTCGGCATCGTCACCAGTCCAGATGGGGAGGAAGTATATGTCGCCAACTACCGCTCGGGCACGGTCTCGGTGTTTGACGCTGAGAGCGGGAAGCGGACCAAAGACATCCAAGCGGGCGATCGGCCGCGGGCGCTGGCGCTGACAGCGGACGGAAGGAAGCTGTACGTGACGCAATATTTGGCGGCTAAAGTCACCGTGATTGACACAAAGAAACGGCGGGCGGTCAAGGAAATCGCCCTCGCCCCGTCGCCGGACAAAGCCGATCGAAAAAAGAGCCAAGGCATTCCGAACACGCTTGAGCAAATCGTCATCGCCCCGGACGGCAAAAAAGCGTATATTCCGCACTTATTGACGAACATCGATACGCCGATCCAATTTGAGGAAACGGTGTTTCCGGCCATCTCGGTCATTGATGTGACGAACGACGTTGAGTTGCCGGACGAGCGGAAAGAGCTGTTTGCCGCGATCAATGTCACTGATGTTCATAACGAGACGATCATCGTCTCCAATCCGTACGATGTGGCGTTTTCCCCGGACGGCGGCAAAGCGTACGCGGTCATGTCTGGAAGCGAGGACCTCGTCGTCTTTGACTTGCGCCGCGGCGGCAAGGCGACGCAAATTTTGCGACGCATCCACGGCAACAATCCGCGCGGGATCGCGATTTCGCCGGATGGGAAGACGCTTTACGTCCACAACGCCATGAGCCATGATTTGGCCGTGATCAAAACCGGAGGAAAAAGCCCATATGCGAAAGCGAAGCAGGAGAGCGGCACGATCCGCCTCATTGCGAAAGATTCGCTCTCCCCGCTCGTGCGTGAAGGAAAAACGATCTTTTACAGCGCCAACAGCGACGAGTTTGCCATCAACATTACAGGAAACAATTGGATGAGCTGCGCTTCGTGCCATAGCGACGGCGACATCAACGGCTTGACGCTCATGACGGCGAAAGGGCCGCGCAACGTGCCGAGCAATATTTTGGCGACGAAAACCGGGCTGTTTATGTGGGATGGTTCGCGCGACGATTTTACCGACTACATTCATACGGTGCAAGGCGAGATGGGCGGCATGACGGCGATCGACCCGTCCAAGCCGCTGCCGCCGAAAGTCCAGCATATGTTTGACGCCATTCTCGCCTACTTGAACGACCCGCGTTCGTTCCCCGTGCCGAAAAGCCCGTATCGAAAGGCGGACGGCAGCTTGACGGCGGAAGCGAAGGAAGGGGAGCGCCTGTTTAACGGGAAAGGGAATTGCTTAAGCTGCCATGGGGGCGAGTATTTCACCGACAGCGTCAAGGCGGTCGGGCCGGACGGGAAATTGACGACTGCCAATACCGCCTACTTGCACGATATCGGCACGGCCAATCCGAAGGACCGCGCCTCCAAAGGCGACGCCCGCGCCCGGTTCACAAACCCGCGGACGCCCAAACAGTGGGATACGCCGACGCTGCGCGGCGTATGGGCGACAGCCCCGTATTTGCATGACGGCAGCGCGAAAACGATCGAGGAAGCAATCCGGCGCCATCGGACGAAAGAAGTGCAAACATTGACGCCGGGAGAAATTGCGGCCATTGCGGCCTATGTCCGCTCGCTGCAATAGTGAGAGTGATGGGTGAGGAAAAGGGTGCTTTTCTTTCTGCAGGGCAGAAGATCGCACGTCATAAAGGAAGGTGTCCCACGCTCGTTGGGGACACCTTTTTCCTTGTTATTTTGGCCGTACATAGCGCTTATCGTGCATAAACAAACGCCAGAAATAGACGAAGCCGGGAAACAAAATGAGAAAGCCCACGAATCGAAAGAGACAGGCGGTTGTATTTTAATAAAGGGCTTTTTGCAGCACGCGGAGATTCTCGGCCATAAGAGCAAAGTAATCTTTGTGGGCTTTTCGATCTTCATCGGTCAGCGATTCCAAGTTATGCAGACGGAGCGGCTTGGCGCCGATTTCGTTCTGAATCACTTCCGCCGTTTTGGGATGAACATTTTGTTCGAAAATGACATAGCGGATGTGATGCTGTTTGGCTGTCTGGATGAGCTGAGTCAGCTCTTTTTGCGATGGTTCGTTGCTCGGAGAAAGCCCGGAAACGCTCAGCTGTTTGATTCCGTAGCGGTCTTCCCAATATCCGTAGGCTTGATGGGAAACGAGCATCTCTTTTCTGGGAGCTTTCTCCACTGTTGAACGGAATTGCCCGTCAAGGCGCTCGAGTTTCATCTTTAACGTTTCAAAGTTTTGCATAAACAGGTCTTTTTTGTCAGGTTTCAGTTCAATCAGCAAATCGCGGATGTTCTCGGCGATCGCAATGGAGCGGATCGGGTCAAGCCATACATGAGGATCTTTGTCTCCGTGTTCGTGGCCATGTTCTTCCTCATGTTCGTCTTTGTGCCCTTCGCCATGCGCATGCTCCTGTTCATGGTTCGATTCAAGCAATTCGATGCCGTTTGTGGCAACGAGAAATCGGACGTGCTCATTTTGTAATGTTTCCTGCAGTTTTTCGGCGAACGGTTCCATCCCGTGGCCAATGTAAATGAAGGCGTCCGCATCGGCAATCTGCTGCACGGTTCTGGTTGTCGGTTCGAACGTATGGGCTTCCACTCCCGGCGGGTAAACACTTTTGACGTTCACAGCGTCGCCGCCGATTTTTTTCGTAAAGTCTTCAAGCGGATAGACGGTTGTATAAATCGTTAGCTGATCGTTCGATGTTTGGCCCTCTTTTGCCTCTGGCTTCGATTGACAGCCGTATAGCAAGGCGCTCGTCGCCAAGAGGAAAGACAAAATGATGGACGTTGCTCTCATGTTGAACTCCTTTCTGGAATAAAGATGTCCGCATTTATTATATCGTAATCATTACGATTTGAAAATGAAGGATCACCGTTTAGGCCGAAGGAATCAATGAAGGAAACGGATTGGGCAACAGCGTCCAATCTTCCTTCATCTCCTCATCGGTCAGCAAGCATTGGTCCAGCGAGCGTTCGATGTCATCCGCGTTCATCTTGATGCCAATCAACACGAGTTCGGTCAAGCGGTCGCCGTAGGTGTCATCCCACTTTTCCCGCCATGTTTCCTCTTCTTGCAACAGCTGTTTGATGTCCTCTTCTGGATAGGAAGCCATCCATCGCCCCGCTGCTTGGATGGAGATCGATGTCCCTGCTTGTGATAGAAGAACGCACATGTCATTCCAAGAGGCAAGCCAAAGAAAGCCTTTGGCGCGCACCACTTCTGTTGGCCAATGTTCAAGCCAATTCATCAAACGTTCCGGATGAAACGGCCGCTTTCTTCGATAAACAAAGGAAGAGATGCCGTATTGTTCAGTCTCGGGTGTGTGCTCTTCATTCAGCTCTTTGATCCAGCCGGCTGATTGGCTCGCTTTTTCAAAATCAAATAAGTGGGTGTTTAAAATGGAATCGAGCGGCACTTGGCCGAAAGTTGCCGGGATGATGACGGCTTCCGGATTCAGCTTTTGAAGCACGGTTTGTAATTTTTGCGCTTCCTCCGCCGATACAAGATCGATTTTATTGATGATAATGACATTGGCGAATTCGATTTGTTCAATAAGCAAATCCGCAATTTCGCGGCTGTCCGTTTCATCGACGGCCTGTTGGCGGTCAAGCAAGGTTTCACCCGAGGAAAAGTCCGTCCAAAAGCGGTTGGCGTCGACAACCGTCACCATGGTGTCCAATCGGCATTTTCGGGATAGATCGATTCCAAGTTCCTCATCCAAATACGTAAAAGTTTGCGCAACTGGAATGGGTTCGCTAATTCCGGAAGATTCAATGACAATATAGTCGATTTCTCCGTTTTCGACGAGCTGATCGACCGCTTTGATCAAATCCTCCCGCAAGGTGCAGCAAATACAGCCATTTTGAATTTGAATGAGCTTTTCTTCGGTGCGGAAAAATCCGTTTTGCCGAATGAGTTCGGCATCCATATTGATTTCGCTCATATCGTTGACAATGACGGCGATTTTTTTTCCTTCCCGATTGTGCAAGATATGATGAAGCAAAGTCGTTTTCCCTGATCCTAAGTAACCGCTTAATACAGTGACAGGGATTTTTTTCATCTGCTGCTCCTCCTCTTTTGAAAATAGTAATCATTACGATTTAACAAGATCGATCATACAAAAAAATGAAGTAAAAGGCAAGGGCCATCAAGTGATTTTGTTTTTTTTCAGGTGTTGGGATGGTTCAGGAACGGGATCAAAACCGCCCGGATGGAACGGATGGCATTTCAAAATGCGCTTGACCGTCAGCCATCCCCCTTTTATGGCGCCAAACCGCCGGACCGCTTCGATGCCATAGTTCGAGCAAGTCGGATAAAAGCGGCATGTCGGCGGTTTGAGCGGAGAGAGGAAGCGTTGATAAAAGCGGATGCACCAAATCAGCCATTGGCCCATGTACAGTTCTCCTTTCCGTTATCATCATGATTACAATAGAACAAACGGTTCTTTTGTTCAAGAAAAACGACTGTCATTCGCTCGGAATGGGGCGCCGACCCAGCCTTTGCTTTTTGGGCATAGACGCCAAGCCGAGCGAGAGGCAAAAAAGATGCAGGACGCCCCCCGTTTTGGTTATGATAAAAAAGAGAATCAATAACTAGGAGTGATTGACATGCCTTCACCGGTGGAAAGCTTTGAATTGGACCATTGCGCGGTTAAGGCGCCGTATGTGCGGCATTGCGGAGTTCACAAAGTCGGCAGCGACGGCGTCGTCCATAAGTTTGACATTCGCTTTTGCCAGCCGAACAAGGAAGCGATGGACCCCGCCGCCATTCATACGCTCGAACATTTGTTGGCGTATACGCTGCGCCAACATGCGGTGAAATATGATCATTTCGACATTATCGACATCTCGCCGATGGGCTGCCAGACTGGGTTTTACCTTGTGGTGAGCGGTTCGCCGACCGTGGACGAGGTCATCGATTTGTTGGAAGACGCCATGAAGGACGCGCTCGCCGCGACGGAAGTGCCAGCGGCGACCGAGCGGCAATGCGGCCAAGCGAAGCTGCATGACCTAGAGGCGGCCAAAAAGCTTATGCGTTTTTGGCTTTCGCAAGAGAAAGAAGAGTTGAAAAAGGTGTTTGGCTGATGAACAAGCCGGCCCAGGGCCGCTCTACTGTGGCTGCTTCGGGCCGGCTTGTTGTCCGCTGCCGCGCTCTTCCGGGAGCGGATCGACGACCGTATGCTTGTGCGCGTACGCTTTCGAAGTCGTCGCGACCGCTAAAGCGAGAACGACAGCGACAATGATGAGGCAAACAGCCAACGTCCAGTACATCATAGCGGCTCCTTTTTTTCTTTTCATTATACCATATCCCGCAGGCCGGGCGTTCATATTTCCGGCGAAATGGGGGAAGCTATCCATCGGCAGGTTTCCATGTTTCATCAGCAAGCCAGCTGGGTACAACAACCATGAGGAGGAGTGAGATGATGGCAACCCGACTGATCGATCTCGTCAACAAACAAATCGCCAACTGGACCGTTTTGTACGTGAAATTGCACAACTACCATTGGTATGTCACCGGGCCGCAGTTTTTCACGCTGCATGAAAAATTCGAAGAGCTGTACAACGAAGCCGCGACCCACATTGACGCCCTGGCCGAGCGGCTGCTGGCGTTGGGCGGCAAGCCCGTGGCGACGATGAAAGACTGCCTCGAGCAGGCGTCCGTCAAAGAAGCGGCCGGGACGGAAACGGCCGAACAAATGGTGGCTTCGATTGTCCGTGACTTTGAAACGATGATCGGCGAATTGAAAGAAGGCATGCAGCTGGCGGATGAAGTGAACGATGAAACGACGGGGGATATGCTGCTTGGCATTCATCGCAGCTTGGAAAAACACGTCTGGATGTTGAAATCGTTCTTAGGACGATAAGAATGAGGAGGCTGTCCTCAGGCCGGGGGACGGCCTTTTGCTTTGTCCTTTCTTTGTCGAAAAAGGGCGATTTTTTAGGGAATGCGCCGCGCCGCGTTCTCCCCTCCGGGCATACGATAGTTACGCGTATCCTATGTTCAAGGAGGGGGGAGCGTGAACAAGCCGATCCCGATGGTTGCCGTGTCGCTGTTCGGTTCGTTTCTGTCGATGTTTGTCGGCAGCGTGGACTCATTTGTCGTGATTTTGCTTGCTTTGGTCATTGTCGACTACCTTACCGGCATTGCCGCCAGCGCGGTCGAAGGCAAGCTGTCAAGTCAAGTCGGCTTTCGCGGCATCATCCGCAAACTGTTGATTTTCGTTCTGGTGGCAGCATCGCATCTCGTCGATTTGGCCATTGGATGGAACATGCATGTAATCCGCGATGCGATCATTTTTTTCTATATCGCCAATGAGTTTATCTCGATTGTGGAAAACGCCGGCCGGGCGGGCGTTCCGATCCCGTCCGTGCTGCGCAAGGCGATCGAGCTGTTGAAAGATGAAATAAAATAAGCATATTTTTCCCCGATTGCCCCACACTAAGCAAAAAGAGCAAAAGAAGGAGTGGACGAAGGTGGCAGACGAACGAAAAAAGACGTATTACGTCTCGATGGCAACCGGAGAAATCTCGCAGTTGAAAACCGCTTCGCCGTGGGACTTCCAAATTGAAGCAACGGATGAGGAAATCACCCAGCTGCGCGAATATTTTGATCAAAATTATTCGACCGACTGGCAGGCGTTTTGGCGCACCCATGTGCCGTACATCCAATACCATTATGATCGGGAAAACGATGCTTACGACCGGACGTTGACGAAAATTTATGAAATGATTTACCGCCTCGGCAACGAGGAGGCGAAGGAGCATATCCGCTCGCTCGGCATCCTTCCTGACGAAAAAGAAGAGTAAACGCCGCGAGTCGAGCGGCGTTTTTCTGTATAATGGGGAGAGGAAAGGGGAGAGTCCGATGCATGAATTTCGCGATTACTACGGACATCGCGTTCGGCTGGCCTTTGCGGATCATCCGTTTTCCCCCTCCCCCGGGCATGTATGGGTCATTTGCCGCTATGGCGGGCGATGGCTGTTGACGGATCATCCGCGCCGCGGCCTTGAGTTTCCCGGCGGCAAGGTGGAAGAAGGGGAAACAGCGGCGGAAGCCGCGGCCCGCGAAGTGATGGAAGAAACGGGGGGAATCGTCGGCCGGCTTGAATACATCGGCCAATATGAAGTGGAGCCGGATATCGTGAAAAACATGTATTTTGCCGACATCGCTGCGCTCGTCGAGCGGGGGTCGTATTTGGAAACGAACGGCCCGGTGCTGCTTGAGGCGCTGCCGGATGACATCCGCGCCGATCAGCGTTTCAGCTATTTCATGAAAGATGACGTGCTTTCACTGGCGCTTGCCAAGTTGAAACAGCGCGGGCTGATCGATTGAAAAGGGGCGCCGATCGGCGGCGGCTCCCGAAGATGGGCTTCCCAAAAGCGGCGGATGCCGGCTCATTGGGACGACAGGAATGAAACGAGACGCCCGGCAACATTCGGCGGGCGTCCCGCTAGCGGCGGTTTCCCCATTTTTTCTCGATCAAGGCGACAAGCTGATACATAACGGTCGACAGCAAGGCGACGATGAGCAGGCTCATCAACACAAGCGTGAAGTTGAACACTTGGAAGCCGTAAATGATTAAATACCCAAGCCCTTGTTTCGAGACGAGAAACTCGCCGGTGATGACGCCGACCCAAGCGAGGCCGACGTTTACTTTCAACGTCGAAATGATCGCCGGGAACGACGCCGGCAGCACCGCCTCTTGAAAGCATTGGTAGCGGGTGGCGCCGAACGTCCGCAATACTTTCAAATAGTTCGGATCGACCTCTTGGAACGCCGAATAGACGACGATCGTCGTGATGATGATGGAGATGACGACGCCCATGGCGACAATCGACGTAAATCCCGGTCCAAGAGCGACGATCAAAATCGGCCCGAGGGCGACTTTTGGCATGGCGTTGAACACGACCAAATACGGATCAAGCGTCTTCGCCAGACGCGGAAACCACCAAAGAAGCGCGCCAATCAGCGCCCCGCCGGCTGTGCCGATGAAAAATCCAAGCAAGGTCTCAAACAGCGTCGCCGATGTATGGGCGAATAGAGAGTGATCGCTCATTTTTTCGACAAACAGCTTGGCGATGGCGGATGGAGAGCTAAATAGAAGGGGATCGACCCAATGGAAGCGGCTTGCCGCTTCCCAGACGGCGAAAAAGGCGACAAGCAGCACCGTCTGCCAAAGGCGGATGATCCGCTGTTCTTTGCGCAAGACGGTGAGGTATTCTGTGTGCAGCGCTTCAATGCGTTCATTGGGCGGATTCAAGGGCCTCCATCTCCTTCCAAATGGATTGAAAGAGCGCCGGAAACGATGGCTGCTGGCGGGCGGCAAGCGGCGGGCGGCAGCGCAGTTCATCCGGGATGACAAACGTCCGCACCAGGCGGCCGGGGCGTGGCGAAAACAAGAAAATGCGATCGCTCATGGCGATGGCTTCTTCGATGTCATGGGTGACGAGCACCGCTGTTTTTTCGTATTGTTTTAACGTCTTCCAAACGAGTTCTTCCAGTTTCAGCTTTGTTTGTTGATCGAGGGCGGAAAACGGTTCATCAAGCAAAAGCAGCTTCGGGTCGGTCGCCAACGTGCGCACGAGCGCCGCGCGCTGGCGCATGCCGCCGGACAGCTGGCTCGGGTAATACAACTCGACGCCGGCTAGGCCGATCTCCGACAGCAGAGCGAGCGCTCGTTCTTTCGTGTCAGCGGTCAGCGTGTCGGTGATTTTCAACCCGAGAAGGATGTTTTCTTCGATCGTTTTCCACGGAAACAAATAGTCTTGCTGAAGCATGTAGCCGACCGCGCGCCGCGCCGCCGGCGCGGCCGTTCCGCTCGGCCAAATCGGTTGGCCTTCGATGTGGACCGCCCCTTCCGTCGGCTCAATCAGCCCAGCGATGATCGACAAAAGCGTCGTTTTGCCGCAGCCGCTTGGGCCGAGAAAGGAGACAAATTCTCCTTTCTCGACGGACAGCGACACGTCATCGAGCGCAGTGACAGCGGTCGTTTTCGTCAAATACGTATGCGAAAGGCGGTCGATCGAAAGAAACATGACGTTCACCCGCTTTCGTCAATCGTTCATCGCTTTTTTGGCAAACGACGAATCGACAAGCGTATTCAGGTCGATGCGCTTCGGCAGCTCGCCGGCTTCGGCCATAATGGTTTGCAAGTTGTTCCATTCTTCTTCATCCAAAATCGGATCGGTCGCATAGGTCCCTTGGCTTTTGTAGCGCTCAACCACTTTTTCGATGATGGCCGAGTCCGTGTCCTTAAAGTACGGTTGAATGGCTTTGGCAATTTCAGCTGCGCTGTGCGATTCGACCCATTGCTGCGCTTTGTAGATCGCGCGCGTAAATTTTTCAATCACGTCTTTGTTTTCGTTCATGTAGCTTCGTTTTGCCATATACGACGTGTACGGCACGCGCCCGGATTCGGTGCCGAATGAAGCGACGATATAGCCTTTCCCTTCTTGTTCAAAAATGCTCGCTGTTGGCTCAAACAGCTGGACGAAATCGCCGGTGCCGCTCGCAAAGGCGTTGGCGATATTGGCGAAATCGACGTTTTGAATGAGATGCAAATCGTTGTGCGGGTCAATGCCGTGTTTTTTCAGCACAAACTCGCCGACCATCTGCGGCATGCCGCCTTTCCGTTGGCCGAGGAACGTGCTTCCTTTCAACATCTCCCATGTAAAGTGGCCGATTTTTTTGCGCGAGACGAGAAACGTTCCGTCCGTCTGGGTCAGTTGGGCAAAGTTGATGACCGGGTCGTCCGTTCCTTGGCTGTAGACGTAAATCGACGTTTCCGAGCCGACAAGGGCGATGTCCGCGCCGCCGGAAAGCAGCGTCGTCATCGTTTTGTCGCCGCCCCATGTCGTCGTCAGTTCGACATCCAGCCCCTCTTCTTTAAAGAAGCCTTTTGCCAGGGCGACGTACTGTGGTGCGTAAAAAATCGAGTGCGTCACTTCGGCGAGCCGCACTTTTTGGAGCGGCTTTTCGCTTTGGCCCCCGTCATTCGTGCAGGCGGAAAGCGGCAAAAGCAGCAGAAGCGAGCATAACCATACGGCCCATTTTTTCATGTTCGTTAACCCCCTTGGTTCGCATGCGGTAAACCGTGGTTTCACCTTATCGTATGCACGCAGCCAAAATGTGTGAATGCCTAGAAAAAATGGGCGGTCGAACGAGAACGGGCGGCGGTCGGGACGCTCCTCGCGCTCCAGGGCTTTTTCAAGCTGACGCTCGGCCAAGGGGCGGCATGCACCAACAGCGAGGCAGTCGGACAGCCCCACTTGCCCTAATGAAAGAAGGCGTTGGGGGATGATGACGGGTGGTTCGCATCATCTGTTTTCGCGTAGGAAGGAGGCAGGCGTATGGACGGGGACATCATCGACCAATACCGGTTTCCGTCGCCGCATCCGGGAATCGATGTGTTCTTTGTCACCTATATGTCCCAAGGGCTGAAGGTGAAAGGATTTTTAGCGGCGCCGAAGCGAAAAGGCGTTTATGACGGGTTTTTGTATTTGCGCGGCGGCATCAAAAACGTCGGGCAAGTGCGGGTGCCGCGCCTTGTCCAATTCGCTTCGCACGGGTTTGTCGTCTTCGCTCCGCTCTATCGCGGCAATGGGGGCGGAGAAGGAAACGAAGATTTCGCCGGTGAAGACCGTTATGACGCGCTCGCTGGGTTTCATCTCCTTCGCCGCCATCCGCTCGTCCATCCCGGGCGCGTTCACATGTTCGGCTTCTCCCGCGGCGGGGCGATGGCGCTCCATGCCGCCCTAATGGCCGAGGGGGTCTGTTCGGTGGCGGTCTGGGGAGGGGTGGCGGATATGGAGCTTACGTATTGGGAGCGGCCTGACTTGCGGCGGATGATGAAGCGCGTCATCGGCGGGACGCCGAACAAATGCCCGGAGCGCTACCGGCACCGCACGCCGCTCTATCATCTGGAACGGCTCAAGGCCCCGGTGCTCATCATCCACGGCGAGCGCGATGAGAACGTCTCGATTGAGCACGCCTGGCGGCTGGAACGGCGGCTGAAGCAGCTCGGCAAACCGGTCACGGCTTGGTACTTCCCTGAGTTCACCCACTATTTTCCGCCGCAAGCCAATCGCGAGACGGTGCAAAGGCTCACGGAATGGATGAAACAACAGCCGACGATGTGATACGATACAACTAGAGGGGCGGCTGCGTGCGCCGCTCGGGTGGCGGCGCGGCCGCCAACGAATCGATGGGGTGCCAAGGAGGTTGGAATCATATGGGCATGCCGATGGAGCTGCAGACGGTCATTGTGACAAAAGGAAAGGAACAGCGCGTTCAAGGAAATGTGTTTGTGTTGAAAAAAGAAGGCTACCGCTTGTATCCGCTTGACGTGCCGCTTGAAGTGCGCCGGACGGTGCAAAGCGAAGCGAGCGGCGTCGCGGTCGTGAGAAAGCTCGAATGGGAAGACAGTCGGACGACGGTGACGTATGAGCTCGTCAGCCTGTATTCGACGAATTGAACGAGGCTGCACACCATGAAGCGGCTGAATGAGAGCTGAACGGGTTCATCGGCCAGGAGCGCAAACGGAAGAACGGTTTGCGCTCTTGGCTCAAGTTTTTTCCGTCTATAGTTAACTTGTGGCGTCAGGCCGGTTCAGACAAGCATAAAAATAGCCTTTGCTTGAGGATTTCCTGTGCGACGTTTGATCATACCATAAAAAAAGTAGGGGGGAGGAGAAGGAGTTTGGCCGCGGAGAGCGAATATCATACGATGAATTCGATGCCGCAAGGAGGGGAAACGTGGCCAAACCGCGAATCGATCACGACCGGTTGTTCAAAGAGTTGCTGTCGACGTTTTTCGAAGAGTTTTTGCTTCTTTTCTTTCCCAACGTGTACGAGCACATCGACGTTCGCCACCTTTCTTTCCTCACAGAAGAACTGTTTACCGACGTGACGGCCGGAGAGAAGCATCGCGTCGACTTGTTGGTCGAAACGAAGATGAAGGGGGAGGAAGGGCTCATCATCGTCCATGTCGAACACCAAAGCTACGCACAGCGGACCTTCCCCGAGCGAATGTTCCTCTACTTCAGCCGCTTGTTTCAAAAATACCGCCGCCGCATTGTTCCGATCGCCATCTTCAGCTATGATGAACACCACGATGAACCTTCCTCATTGGTCGTCCAGTTTCCGTTTTTGACGGTTCTCGATTTTCGTTACTTGACGGTGGAGCTGCGCAAACTGCCGTGGCGCGCGTACATCCGCCATGACAATCCCGTCGCCGCTGCCTTGTTAAGCAAAATGGGGTATAATGAAGAAGAAAAGGTCGAAGTGAAAAAAGAATTTTTGCGCATGCTCGTCCGCCTTGAGCTCGATGAGGCGAAACAGCGGCTGTTGTTCGGTTTTTTTGAAACGTATTTGCGGTTGTCCGAAGAGGAGGAAGCCAAACTGCGAAACGAGGTGAGCCAAATGGAAACGAAGGAAGCGAAGCAAGTGATGGAGCTCATCGTCTCGTACGAACAGCGGGGAATGGAAAAGGGAATTCAACAAGGAGTCAAACAAGGGATGAAGCAAGGGCGCCAAAAAGGGATTGAGGAAGGGAAGCTCGACGTGGTGAAGAGAATGCTGGCGAAAGGGTATGATGTCGACACGATCCACGAACTGACCGGGCTGCCGGTTGAGAAGATCGAACGGGTGAAGGGGTAAGCAGAGCAGACTCTTCGCCGTCGAGCCTCACATTGTCGTCGACCCCCAATCGTGCAAAAACCCCGGGGGATCGACGACAATCATTTTATGCGTTCGAAAAAACAGCCGGACAGGGAACGGCTCCCTGTCCGGCCGGGTTCTTGTTACACGAGCGGTCCGCCGAGTTTTTCGATCGTCGGGTCGATATGGGCGAACTTTCGGAAGTTGGCGCGGAACTTTTGCGCCAGCTCTTTTGCTTTTTGTTCGTACGCTTGTTTGTCAGCCCATGTGTTTTGCGGCTGCAGGACGTCATCCGGCACGCCGGGGACGTGGGTTGGGATAGCGAGGCCGAAAATCGGGTCTTGCACCGTTTCGACGTTGTCCAGCTCCCCTTCGACGGCGGCTTGCACCATCGCCCGGGTGTAGGCGAGCTTCATGCGGCTGCCGACGCCGTACGGTCCCCCTGTCCAGCCGGTGTTGACCAAAAAGACGCGGACGTTGTGTTCGGCGATTTTTTGCCCGAGCATTTCCGCGTATTCGACGGCCGGGCGCGGCAAAAACGGTGCGCCAAAGCACGTTGAGAACGTTGCTTCCGGTTCGGTGACGCCGCGTTCGGTGCCGGCGAGTTTGCTTGTGTAGCCGCTTAAGAAATGGTACATCGCCTGTTCGCGCGTCAGCTTGCTGATTGGCGGCAGGACGCCGAACGCATCAGCCGTCAAAAACACGATCGTGGACGGATGGCCGGCGACGCTTGGGTCGACGATGTTTTTGATCGCTTGAAGCGGGTAGGCGGCGCGCGTGTTTTCCGTCAGCGTGCCGTCGTCGTAATTCGGCACCCGCGTCGCGTCGTCGAGGACGACGTTTTCGAGCACCGCGCCGAAGCCGATGGCGTCAAAAATTTGCGGCTCTTTCTCGCGCGATAGGTTGATGCATTTCGCATAGCAGCCGCCTTCGATGTTGAAAATGCCGCGGTTTGACCAGCCGTGCTCATCATCGCCGATCAAGCGGCGGTTCGGGTCGGTCGAGAGCGTCGTTTTTCCCGTTCCCGACAAGCCGAAAAAGAGGGCGACGTCGCCTTCCTGGCCGACGTTGGCCGAGCAGTGCATCGGCAGGATGCCTTGTTCCGGCAGCAAATAGTTCATCACCGAGAAAATCGATTTTTTCATTTCGCCGGCATACTCGGTGCCGCCGATCAACACGGTGCGCCGTTCAAACGAGATGATGATGAACGCTTCCGAGCGCGTGCCGTCAACTTTCGGGTCGGCTTTAAAGTTCGGCGCGCAAATGACGGTGAATTGCGGCTCATGCGCGGCGAGCTCTTCGGCGTTCGGCCGGATGAACAGCTGATGAACGAACAAGTTGTGCCAGGCGAATTCGTTGACGACTTGAATCGGCAGCCGGGATTTCGGATCGGCGCCGGCAAAGCCTTTAAACACGAACAGTTCATCTTTCTTCATTAAATAGTCGAGCACTTTGTCGTACAGTTTATCAAACGTCTCCGGAGACATCGGCTGGTTGACCGCGCCCCAGTCGATCGTTTGCTTCGTTGACGGTTCTTCGACGATGTATTTGTCTTTCGGCGACCGCCCTGTGTACTTGCCGGTTGTCACCGCGACGGCTCCGGTGTGCGTCAGCCGTCCTTCGTTCCGCCGCAGGACTTTCTCGACGAGCTCGGCGACGGACAGTTGATGATGCACGTACGGTTTTTGCAGCAATAAATCAAGCTTATTCGTCATGTTTGCGATCCCCATATTCAAAACCTGCCTTCTTTTTGTAATCACTCTTGAAAATAGTATAACACATTTTTATTAATAGTCCATACTAATTGTGTGGGTTTTTCAAACTTTATTTTGCCCAATGTGTTGGTTTCCTTGAGGAAAGAATTTTCGCGGCTGGAAATGATAAAAAATGAATTTTGATAGTTGACTTTGCCGATTCCGTTGCGATAAGATAAGTCATTGAACGGATACTCTTATCCCGAGCCGGTGGAGGGACAGGCCCGATGAAGCCCAGCAACCGTCACAACTGTACATGTGTGAAATGGTGCTAACCTGTGGCAAGGCGCAGTCCTTGAACGATAAGAGTGAAAGGAAGCAATACGATTGCCATGACCTTTCCTCAGCCGTTACAGGAAAGGTTTTTTATATTGCGAAGGGAAAAAGGGAAATGAGTTCCGTGTCGCCACATTATGCCAAGAGGAGGAAACAAACCGAATGTCAGCCAAACGCCGCTTGTTTACTTCAGAGTCTGTGACGGAAGGACATCCGGATAAAATTTGCGACCAAATTTCTGACGCCATTTTGGATGCCATTTTGGAAAAAGATCCAAACGCCCGCGTCGCCTGCGAAACGAGCGTTACGACCGGGCTGGTGCTCGTGAGCGGGGAAATCACGACATCAACATACGTGGACATTCCGCGCATCGTCCGCGATACGGTCCGGGAGATCGGCTACACGCGCGCCAAATACGGATTTGACGCCGATACGTGCGCGGTGCTGACATCGATTGACGAACAATCGCCGGACATTGCGATGGGGGTGGACCGGGCGCTCGAGGCGCGCGAAGGTCAGATGACTGACGAGGAAATCGAAGCGATCGGCGCCGGCGACCAAGGATTGATGTTTGGGTTCGCCTGCAATGAGACGGAAGAATTGATGCCGATGCCGATTTCGCTTGCGCACCGCTTGGCGCGCCGATTGGCGGAAGTGCGCAAAACGGACGTCTTGCCGTACTTGCGGCCGGACGGGAAAACGCAAGTGACGATCGAATACGATGAAAACGGCAAACCGGTGCGCGTCGATACGATCGTCGTTTCCGCGCAGCACCATCCGGAAATTACGCAAGAGCAAATCCAGCGCGACATTAAAGAGCAGGTCATCAAGCCGGTCGTGCCCGCGGAGCTGCTTGATGAGAACACGAAATATTTCATCAACCCGACAGGACGGTTTGTCATCGGCGGTCCGCAAGGGGATGCTGGGTTGACGGGGCGCAAAATCATCGTCGATACGTACGGCGGCTACGCCCGCCACGGCGGTGGCGCGTTCTCGGGCAAAGATCCGACGAAAGTCGACCGCTCGGCGGCGTATGCGGCCCGCTATGTCGCGAAAAACATCGTCGCGGCAGGACTGGCCGACAAATGCGAAGTGCAGCTTGCCTACGCGATCGGCGTCGCCCGCCCAGTTTCGATTTCGATCGATACGTTCGGCACCGGCAAAGTGTCGGAAGACATTTTGATTGAAGTCGTGCGCAACAACTTCGATCTCCGCCCGGCGGGCATCATCAAAATGCTCGACCTTCGCCGCCCGATTTACAAACAGACGGCTGCTTACGGCCATTTTGGGCGTACGGACATCGACCTGCCGTGGGAGCGCACCGACAAAGCCGCCTTGTTGAAAGAACAAGCGCTGGCGTTGGCGGACAAGTGATGAAAGAAAAAGAGCTGCCTGATCACGGCAGCTCTTTTTTGTCGGCGCACGATGTCCGCTGTTGCTGCAGCGCTTTGTAATACTGCCCTTTCTCGACATATTCGCGGCGGATGCGCTCCATTTCGCGGATATCGTCTTCCGTCAGTTCGCGGACGACTTTCGCCGGCCGGCCGAGGGCGAGCGTGTTGGGCGGAATTTTTTTGCCCGGCGGCACTAAACTGCCGGCGCCGATAAACGCGCCTTCCCCGATTTCCGCGCGGTCCAAAATGATTGAGCCCATGCCGATGAGCGCGTTTTTGCGAACGATGGCGCTGTGCAAAATGACTTGATGGCCGACCGTCACCCCGTCCTCAATGATAAGCGGATTGTTTGGACTTTGATGCAAAATTGAGTTATCTTGAATATTGACCCGGTTGCCAATCACCGTTGGCGCCACATCGCCGCGAATGACGGTATTGAACCAAATGCTTGTCTCTTCGCCGATCACGACATCGCCGGTGATCGTCACATAGTCGGCGATAAAGGCGGAGGCGGCAATTTGCGGCGTTTTGCCTTTGTATGGGTAAATCATGGGCGTTCGTTCCTTTCTGTTGCAAAATCGATCGTTCACCATGTATTGTACAACGCTGCGTCCAAATCGCCAACGAAAGCGAGCGCGCCTAATCGGGATTGGTGAAAAACGTTTCGTTTCGCCCGATGAGTGGTTGGGATCGGGGAAGAAGATCCGATTTCACAAAGCTTCTCAACGTGAGAAGAACCGTTGTTGAGCGGCTTTTTCACTCCGTCGCCAACCCTTTTATGGTTTGCCCCGGCCGCATTGATGGCAATACTGGAAGACGAGATCGCAAGCTGTTCAGACGCGAAACGATTTTGGTTGCCGATAAGATGGAAATGCTAGGAGACGAGACCATGGTGTTTGCACCTGAGGTGAGCCGATTGAACATTCCGAAAAACCCCATCGCCTTGATGAAAATGGTGTATCGTGACGTGCTTCCGCTTGTCCACCGCGAGCTTGCCTATTGGCGGCGCCAAGCCGAGCGCATTCCCGACCCGGAATTGCGGCGCCAGGCGCTCGCGAGCATCGCTTCGAAAACGTTCCATTGCGAAGGCGGCTCCATTTTGGCGCTCTTGGCCGGAGAAAACATGGAGGATTGCATCCGCTTTATCGTTGCTTACCAGACGATCAGCGATTATTTGGATAATTTGTGCGACCGCAGCACCTCGCTCGATCCGCTCGACTTTCGCGCCTTGCACGATTCGATGCCGGACGCTTTGACGATCGGAGCAGAGCCGTCGAACTATTACCGCCATCGCCGCGAACAGGAAGACGGCGGCTATTTGCCGGCGCTTGTCCGCACGTGCCAAGAGGTGCTCGAGACGGTGCGCCATTATGAGACGATCGCCCCATTTTTGCATGAATTGGCCGGATATTATTGCGACTTGCAAGTGCATAAACATGTCGAAGCGAGCGAGCGGGTGCCGCGGCTGGAGAAATGGTTCGCGCAATACAAAGACGCCTTGCCGCCGATGGAGTGGTATGAGTTTTCCGCCTGCTCCGGTTCGACGCTCGGCATTTTCTGCCTCGTCGCCTATGCGTTTGGCGAATCGCTGCCGCCGGAGATGGCGAGACAAGTGCGCGACGGTTATTTTCCTTACATTCAAGGACTGCACATTTTGCTCGACTATTTGATCGATCAGGAGGAAGACCGGGACGGCGGCGATTTAAACTTTTGCTTTTACTATCCGAATGAAACGGTGATGCTTGAGCGGCTTTGCCATTTCATCGAAGAGGCCGACCGCCATGTCGGCGCCCTTCCGCACGGCGAGTTTCACCGCCTTATTCACCGAGGGCTTCTTGGGTTGTATTTGTCGGATGCCAAGGTGAAAAAGCAGCGCGGGCTGCGCCGGCTGGCGCGCCGGCTCGTCCGCGCCGGCGGGGCGGCGTCGCAGTTTTTCTATTGGAACGGAAAAGCATACCGCTTTTGGCAGGAGCGGCAAAAACGGCTGTCCTTTTCATAAGGGCGGCCGTTTGCTTGTATTGGCAAAAGGGGCGGGATCCGATTGAATCAGGCGCCCTTATCCGCCCGGGTTTCGAGCGCGAGCAAAAACGGCGGGTTGTTTTGCCGATTGATGAATTCGTATTTCAAGGCATGGACGCGCCGTTGATCAAGAGAGCGGACGTAATCAAGGAGCGCGTCGCGTTCGCGCTTTCCTTCCGGATGGCCGTGGTAGACGACAAGAACGATGACGCCGCCCGGCTTCATGACGGAAAGCAACTGGCGGACCGCTTCGATCGTCGATTCCGGCTGGGTGACGATTTGCTTATTGCCGCCCGGCAAATAGCCGAGGTTGAACACCGCGCCGGCGATGCGCCCGTGTACATCGGCGGGAAGCGCCTCAAGCAGTTCACTATGGCTTCGCTCGAACAACGTCGCCCGCCCGCATAGCCCATGTTTCGCGAGGCGGGCGGAAGCGGCGGTGATGGCCTCAGACTGAATGTCAAAGCCGAACACATGGCCGAAATCCCCGACGCGTTGGGCCAAATACACGGTGTCGTGCCCGTTGCCGACGGTCGCGTCGACGGCGATGTCGCCTTCGTTGACTGCTTGATCAAGCAAAAAGCGGGCAAACGGCAAAATGTTCATCAAAGCCATCGGTTGGCCCCTCCTTGTGATCGTTTCATCGTTTACGTTGGCAGGCGTGGCGTTGCGCCAAAGTGTCGGATGCCATCGCTTTTCCCCTAAACTTTCCATCCTCTGCGCCGGCGTGACAGAAAACCTTGAGCTGACCGACATTGATCGAGCTGAACGAAGATCCTCACGTCGGCATTGTAACAAAAACTTCATGGAAAATCGACCGCTGCCAATCATTGGCGTGATACGGCCGGCCTATGCGGCGCATAGTAAACATGAGGGAATATCACGAAACGAGGTGAGCGCATGGCGACAAGACAATCCGTTGAGGAATTTTTGCAGCGGTGTGAAGATGTGATCCGCTACGCGAAAGAGCAATATACGGAAGCGCAAAAGCAGGAGCATTACAACATCACCGAATACACCAACGCCCAGCAGATGCTCGAGCAGACGGTCATCGATTTAGCGCACTTGGCGCGAAGCTGCAACGCCCAGCAGCGCGAGCAGCTGCATCGGATGCGGCTCCAACTGGAGCAATTGCAAAACGACATGATTTTGCTTGACCGCTGAAACGAGGAGGAACACGACATGAAGCGACGCTTGAAACAAACGAATCCGGAACAAAAAACACGCAACGGCCAAAACAATAACGATCTTGAGCTTGGTCAAGACTTTGACCCGGTGAAGCTGGCGAAAAAGCAATACGAGGAAACGGGCGGCCAACCGATCCGCTCCAAGCAGCGGAACGGGTGACGACAAGCCAAAGGGGCGGAAGCCGCTCCAACTTGTTCTTCTTTTCGCGCAGGAGCCCCGCTTCAAAAGCCATTGTTTCCGTGGGGAGTTAGTTTGGCAAAAAAGTGGCGGACGCATCGGAACGCTCCGCCTTTTTGATTGCATTTTTTCCTGTTTTCCCCTACAATTATTTCGGAACTCAAAATAAAAACCAGAAAAGGATGATGACCGATGCCCCGCGCTCTTTGGTGGCTGCTTGTCGGCATGGCGCTCAATGTGACAGGGGCGTCGTTTCTATGGCCGCTAAACACGATCTATTTGCACGAACAGCTCGGCCAGCCGCTCGCTGTCGCTGGTGTCGTGCTCATGCTCAACTCTGGGGGAAGCGTCATCGGCAGCTTGGCCGGCGGCTTTTTGTTTGACCGGATCGGCGGGTTTCGCGTTTTGTTGGCCGGAGCGGTGTTGACGATGGCCGCGCTCGGCGGCTTAAGCGTTTGGCACGGTTGGCCGCATTATGCGGTGTTTTTGGCGTTTGTCGGCGTTGGCAGCGGCGTCGTCTTTCCGGCGGCGTCGGCGTACGCCGGGGCGATTTGGCCGGAAGGGGGGCGGCGGGCGTTCAACGCCTTGTATGTCGCGCAAAACATCGGCGTCGCCGTCGGGTCGGCGCTTGGCGGGCTTGTCGCTTCATATTCGTTCTCGCTCGTTTTTTTCGCCAATCTTTTGTTGTATGCCGCGTTTTTGTTTACGGTTGTGGCCGGGCTGCGCCGCGTTCCGCTCTTGCCGCCGCCGAGAAAGAAACGATCCGGAGAAGCGGAAAGAGCGCCATCCCGCTCCGCGGGCTGGGCGCTTGCCCTCCTTTGCGCCGGCTATGGACTGTGTTGGTTGAGCTATGTCCAATGGTCGACGACGATCGCCGCCTATACACGCGAGCTCGGGATACCAGTCGGGCAGTACAGCTTGCTTTGGACGATCAACGGAGCGTTGATCGTCTTGGCCCAGCCGCTGTTGTCAGCGGTCATCCGCCGCTTCATGCCGACGTTGAAGCGGCAAATCGTGATCGGTTTTTTTATTTTCGCCGTTTCGTTTGCCATGCTGTTGGGGGCGCATTCGTTTGCAGAGTTTGCCGCGTCCATGATTGTGCTCACGATCGCCGAGATGATCGTCTGGCCGGCGATTCCGGCCGCGGTGAACGAATGGGCGCCCCCGGGGAAAGCCGGGTTTTACCAAGGAATCGTCAACGGGACGGCCACGGCCGGACGGATGATCGGACCGGTCATCGGCGGCTCGGTCGCCGATCTGTTTGGAATGAAACTGCTCATCATGATGTTAGCATTGTTTGCCTTATTGGCGGTGCTGGCCGCGCTTTTGCATGATCGTCGGCTCCCGAAGCGGACGGAGAACGCGGATGAAAAAACCGCGGCTTCCGTATAGATTTCGGCTTGCAATTGATCGACAAATTTTTTAAAATAATAATAAATTTGTCATTCTGTCCACTCATCGGTCGATTCATGTGCGAATAAGGCGAATAACGGTGAAGAGGAGCAGTAGCGGGCCCGACGGACGGCAGAGAGTTGACGGATGGTGCGAGTCAACCGAAGTCGGCTCGTGAACTCGCCTCGGAGTTGCCGGCGTGAACGGTCATCGACAGCGCCGGCCGTCCATCCGCGTTAAGGAAGAAAGCGGGTGCGCCGTTTGGCGCGCCAAAAAGGGTGGTACCGCGGGAAGCGCGCCTCTCGTCCCTTTGCTGTGGGGATGGGGGGTTTTTTTGTACATATTTTCGTCAATGATGCAAGTAGAACTTGATAGGAGGAGTGCTGCGATGAGCTTCAACCACCGCGAAATTGAACAAAAATGGCAGGACTATTGGGAGAAAAACAAAACGTTCCGCACGCCCGATGATGATGACAAGCCGAAGTTTTACGTTCTCGACATGTTCCCGTATCCATCCGGCGCCGGCTTGCACGTCGGCCATCCGGAAGGATATACGGCGACCGATATTTTGGCGCGCATGAAGCGGATGCAAGGGTACAACGTCCTTCACCCGATGGGCTGGGACGCGTTCGGGCTGCCGGCCGAGCAATATGCGCTCGATACCGGCAACGACCCGGCGGAGTTTACGCAAAAAAACATCGACAATTTCCGCCGGCAAATCAAATCGCTTGGCTTTTCGTACGACTGGGACCGGGAGATCAATACGACCGACCCGAACTATTACAAATGGACGCAATGGATTTTCTTGAAGCTGTATGAAAAAGGGCTCGCCTACATGGATGAAGTGCCGGTCAACTGGTGTCCGGCGCTCGGCACGGTGCTGGCGAACGAAGAGGTGATCAACGGCCGGAGCGAGCGCGGCGGGCATCCGGTCATCCGCAAGCCGATGCGGCAATGGATGCTGAAAATCACCGCCTATGCCGACCGCTTGCTTGAAGATTTGGAAGAGCTCGACTGGCCGGAAAGCATTAAAGAGATGCAGCGCAACTGGATTGGCCGTTCGGAAGGAGCGGAAATCGAGTTTGCCGTCCACGGCCATGACGAAACATTCACCGTGTTCACGACGCGTCCGGATACGCTGTTTGGCGCGACGTACACCGTCTTGGCGCCGGAGCATCCGCTCGTTGAAAAAATCACGACGCCGGAGCAAAAGCCAGCCGTTGACGCCTACTTAAAGGAAATTCAAAGCAAAAGCGACCTTGAGCGCACCGATTTGGCGAAAGAAAAAACGGGCGTGTTCACCGGCGCGTACGCCATTCACCCGGTCACCGGCGATCGGCTTCCGATTTGGATCGCTGACTACGTCTTGATGAGCTACGGCACCGGAGCGATCATGGCCGTGCCGGCGCACGATGAGCGCGACTACGAGTTTGCGAAAAAATTCCACTTGCCGATGAAAGAAGTCGTCGCCGGCGGCGATATCGAAAAAGAACCGTACACCGGAGATGGCGAGCATATCAACTCCGAGTTTTTGAACGGGTTGAACAAGCAGGAAGCGATCGACAAAATGATCGCCTGGCTTGAGGAGCACGGCAAAGGGCGGAAAAAAGTGTCGTACCGGCTGCGCGACTGGCTGTTCAGCCGCCAGCGCTACTGGGGCGAGCCGATTCCGATCATCCATTGGGAAGACGGCACGATGACGCCGGTGCCGGAAGAGGAATTGCCGCTTGTGTTGCCGAAAACGGATGAAATCCGTCCGTCGGGAACGGGCGAGTCGCCGCTGGCCAACATCGAAGAATGGGTCAATGTTGTCGACCCGAAAACCGGGAAAAAAGGGCGGCGCGAAACGAACACGATGCCGCAATGGGCCGGAAGCTGCTGGTATTATTTGCGCTACATCGACCCGCACAACGACAAGCAGCTCGCCGATCCCGAAAAGCTGAAACAATGGCTGCCGGTCGATGTCTACATCGGCGGAGCGGAGCACGCGGTCTTGCATTTGCTTTACGCCCGCTTCTGGCATAAGTTTCTCTACGACCTTGGCATCGTGCCGACGAAAGAACCGTTCCAAAAGCTTTTCAACCAAGGGATGATTTTAGGCGAAAACAACGAAAAAATGAGCAAATCAAAAGGCAACGTCGTCAACCCGGACGACATTGTCGAAAGCCATGGAGCCGACACATTGCGGCTGTATGAAATGTTCATGGGGCCGCTTGAGGCGTCGATCGCTTGGTCGACGAAAGGGCTTGACGGGGCGCGCCGCTTCCTCGACCGCGTCTGGCGTCTGTTTGTGACCGAAAACGGCGAACTGAATCCGAACATCGTCGACGAACCGGCGAACGATACGCTCGAGCGGGTCTATCACCAAACGGTGAAAAAAGTGACGGAAGACTATGAAGCGCTCCGCTTTAACACCGCCATTTCGCAGCTGATGGTGTTCATCAACGAAGCGTACAAAGCGGAGCAAATGAAAAAAGAATACATGGAAGGATTCGTCAAACTTTTGTCGCCGGTCTGCCCGCACATCGGCGAAGAATTGTGGCAAAAGCTCGGCCATGCGGACACGATCGCTTATGAACCGTGGCCGACGTATGATGAAACGAAGCTTGTGGAAGACGTCGTGGAAATCGTCGTGCAAATCAACGGCAAAGTGCGGTCGCGCTTGCACGTGCCAGTTGACTTGCCAAAAGAAGCGCTCGAGGAGCGGGCGCTCGCCGATGAAAAAATCAAAGAGCAGCTTGAGGGCAAAACGGTGCGCAAAGTGATCGCCGTCCCCGGCAAACTCGTCAATATCGTCGCCAACTGATGGCAAGAGCGGGCTTCGGCCCGCTCCCTATCCACCAAAGAAAGGAGTACATCCGCCATGGAAGAGATCAAGGAAATCACGCCGGCTGAAGTGAAAGAAAAACTCGAGCGCGGCGAAAAGCTGAACATTGTCGATGTGCGCGAAGACGAGGAAGTCGCCCTCGGCATGATTCCGGGCGCCAAGCATATCAAAATGGGCGACATCCCCGATCGGCTTGAGGAATTCGACCGCAATGAAGAATATATTTTCGTCTGCCGCTCCGGGCGGCGTAGCGAAAACGTCTGCCGCTATTTGCAAGAGCGCGGCTATCGCGTCCGCAACATGACAGGCGGCATGCTTGAGTGGGAAGGGGAAACGGTGCCGAAGCAATAAGCGCTTTCGGCTCAAAGAACAGGGCATGGCGGTGGGCCGTCATCCAAAGTGATCCCGTTTTTGTCGAGACCAAAACGACCGAACGTGTCAGCGGATGGAACAGCCCCGCTCGGTCAAGAGGAATGGCTTGCTGGCGCCGGCCTTTTCATGCGTCCGGCGGCTTGCGCGTCTTCGGTCGGCGTATAGTGGGGAGTCGGGCGGTTCCGCGTTTCTCAACGGTGAATATTGTTCTTCCCGCACGGTCCAATGGTTGTTTGCCGCTGGTCTTGCATGAGCGAAAAAGCGTCCCAGCTTTTTGGGGCGCTTTTTCCATTTTGTTTTAGTACCAAAGTGTGATGAAAGAAAAAAAAGGAAAGGATATAATTTTCGGTAAAATCAGACACTTGTTCGAAGGAGGAGCTCTCTGTTGAAACTCGGCGACCGCTTGAAATTCGCCCGCTTGATGAAAGGCCTGACCCAAGAAGAAACGGCTGAAGGCATTATTTCGGTTTCTTATTTATCGAAAATTGAGAATAACCAAGTCATACCGAGCCAAGAGGTGCTCGAATGGCTGTTTCGGCGGCTGGACATCCGGCCGGGCGGAAACGAAACAATGCCTTCATGGTTCGAATGGGTGATGTCGTGGTATAAGGCGATGACGAACCGTGATGTGCCTGCCGCGCGGGAACTGTATGAAACGGTCAAAGAACGATGCGAGCAGTCTGGGGATGCCGAAGCCATGATTTATTTTCAGCTGATGCGAATCCGGTATTGGCTGCTTCTTGGCGACAAAAAGGGGGCGGAAACGGCGGCGCAAAGCGTGCGGGACTGGTATGGGTCGTTGAGTGATGACATGCGCTATTATTATTGGAAGTTTTTTGGGCTTTTATATTATTGTCAAGAAAAATATGATGATGCCTTGCATTGTTATCAAAAGGCAGAAGAGTTGTTGAAGGGAGAATGGAAAACGAGCGGGGAGGAGGCCGATTTGGCTTACTTGTCGGCGCTTGCATGCAGCCGTCTGTGGAAATGGTTCCAATGCCTTCATTACGCCGAGCGCGCGCTGGCGCTCAGCCAGGCGGAATACGACTTGCGGCGGAGCGCCGAATGCCATGTGCTGCTGGCGATTTGCCATCGGCGCTGCGGGGAGATCGACAAAGCGGTCGACCATTGCCTGTTGGCCCAAAAGGCGGCGAGGATGGTGGATGATCGACGGCTTCTTGGGATTGTGGAACACAATCTCGGCCATTTGAAAGGAATCAAACGCCAATACCGCGAGGCGGTGCAACATTATGAGAACAGTTTGATCTATAAAGAGGCCGCTCCGCTGGATTCCCGGCTCATCACGCTTTTGTCGCTCGTGCGCGTGCATTGTGATGCCAAGCATTATCGCAAAGCGTTGATGGCTGTCGAGGAAGGGTGGAAACAGCTCGAACAAGCCCCTAACGGCGCGTCCGAGCATTATGAGTATTATTTGCATTTTTCCATTTACCGGCTGCTTTTGAGCGAAGAAGATGAACCGTTGGAGCGGCTGCTCAAACAGGAGGCGATTCCCTATTTCCAAAAAAAGAAGGAGTATGACGACGCGTCATTGTATGCCGAATATTTGGCGGATTGTTATATGCGGAGGCGCCAATACAAGCAGGCGGCCCAATATTATCAATTAAGTTGCGCTCTCTTGCGGGCGCAAACCGGCGTTTGAAAGGAGGTGAAGCTCGTGAAAAAGCGGGTCGTTGTGATCATCGCTCTCGCCGTCCTTGGCCTCGCTTCAGCCTTTGGCCAAGGCATCGGGGTGAAAGAAGCGGCTAAAGATGAGCATCCGCCGCCGACGGTGATCGCCCGATAAAAGAAGCGGCTGGATTGGCGCTTTGCCTGTCTGTGTTGATCTTCTTCGAACCGATCCGTCTCCTGTTTTCGCCATGGGGCGAAAGCGGGGGATGAGTCGGTTTTTTGTTTTGTCCGTTGAAGCACGTTCTGTGGAAATCCGTCGGCTCAAGCGAAAAAGATCAATCGTTTTTTCGCTTGGCAGCTTCGCTGTCGGTCGTTTTTCACTTTGGCTGTTTTGTCGCAGGCGGAAAGCCGCAAAGAGGGAAAAACGGAAAATAGGCTGCCGGATCAGGACGCATGTCGCCCGATCATTTTCCCAATACCCAATCAAAATATATTGTAATAAAATTTTTATTAGAATAAATAATTTGAAAATATAAGAAAGGGGTAAAGGGAATGAACAAACGGGCGATGCTTGGCGCGATTGGGTTGGCGTTTGGATTGATGGCTTGGCCGTTCGGGGCTTCGGCGAAGGAAAAGTCAATGGTGTGGAACGAACAGTGGAAGACGCCGTCGTTCGTTTCTGGTTCGCTGTTAAAAGGCGAGGATGCTCCGGAAGAATTGGTTTACCGTTATCTTGATCAAGAGAAGAATACGTTCCAGCTTGGTGGACAAGCCCGCGAACGGCTGAGCTTGATTGGCAAACAAACGGATGAACTCGGCCATACGGTCATGCGTTTTGAACAGCGCTATCGCGGCATCCCAGTGTATGGCGCCGTGCTCGTTGCCCATGTCAACGATGGCGAATTGTCCTCTTTGTCGGGTACGCTCATTCCGAATTTGGACAAACGAACGTTGAAAACAGAAGCTGCCATTTCCATTCAACAAGCGGAAATGATCGCGAAACAAGATGTGGCTGATGCGGTGACGAAAGAACGGCCGGCGGCCGAAGAGGGAAAACCAACGCGGCTTGTCATCTATCCGGATGGGGAGACCCCGCGCCTCGCCTATGAAGTCAATGTCCGCTTTTTAACCCCTGTCCCAGGCAACTGGATCTACATGATCGATGCCGCAGACGGAAAAGTGTTGAACAAATGGAACCAAATGGACGAGGCGAAGCCGGGCGGCGGGCAGCCGGTCGCCGGCACGTCGACGGTCGGCGTGGGCCGCGGTGTGTTGGGGGATCAGAAATATATCAATACGACGTATTCCTCGTATTATGGCTACTACTATTTGCAAGACAATACGCGCGGCAGCGGCATTTTTACGTATGACGGACGAAACCGCACCGTTTTGCCCGGCAGCTTATGGGCCGATGTCGACAACCAATTTTTCGCCAGCTATGACGCGGCGGCCGTGGACGCCCATTATTACGCCGGTGTCGTGTATGATTACTACAAAAATGTGCACGGCCGGCTGAGCTATGACGGCAGCAACGCCGCCATCCGTTCGACCGTCCATTACGGCCGCGGCTACAACAACGCGTTTTGGAACGGTTCGCAAATGGTGTACGGCGATGGCGACGGACAGACGTTTTTGCCGTTTTCCGGCGGCATTGACGTCGTTGGGCATGAGCTGACCCATGCGGTGACGGATTATACGGCCGGGCTTGTTTACCAAAACGAATCCGGCGCCATCAATGAAGCGATGTCCGATATTTTCGGCACGCTCGTGGAGTTCTACGCCAACCGCAACCCGGACTGGGAGATCGGCGAAGACATTTACACGCCGGGAATTGCCGGCGACGCGCTTCGCTCCATGTCGGATCCGGCGAAATACGGCGATCCGGATCATTATTCCAAACGGTACACCGGCACACAAGACAATGGAGGAGTCCATACAAACAGCGGCATCATCAATAAAGCGGCGTACTTGCTCAGCCAAGGCGGCGTCCATTACGGCGTAAGCGTCACCGGCATTGGCCGCGACAAAATGGGGAAAATTTTCTACCGGGCGCTTGTCTACTATTTGACGCCGACGTCGAACTTCAGCCAGCTGCGCGCCGCCTGCGTGCAAGCGGCCGCTGATTTGTACGGGTCGACAAGCCAAGAAGTCAACTCGGTGAAACAGGCGTTCAATGCGGTTGGAGTGTATTAAGACGAATGAAGTTTCTGACGTCACGCGTCCCGCTGTTCGAGGGCGCGTGACGCCTTTTGTGGGCAGGATTTTCCCTAAATGCGTGGAAAAGGAAAAAGAAAACGGGGGAATGGCGATGTACAAAGTGAAAGTGTTTGATAAAGAGCATGAAAAAGATTTGGAAGCGGCGGTCAATGATTTTTTAGCCCGATTGAAAGACGGACAGTTGATCGATGTCAAGTACAGCGTGGCGGCGATGGAATCGGAAGGCGAGCAAATCTACTGTTTTTCCGCCATGGTCATTTACCGGACTTGACACTTCACACGGCTCCAGACTGCGGGATTCTTTGGCCGTTTTCGTGCTGATCCCCCTAAAGCGGGCGACGCTTTTTTCGTTGCGGCATTTCCATTTCAGGCGGCGAAATTTTGCGATCGCCCGCCTTGAAGACGGGCGTTGTCGGAATGTCAGCGAACGCCCCGGAGCACCCGAGGGGCATGAGGACGGCGGTCAATTCGTTGCTGTCTGCCCCGCGGAGCCGCTCGCCCCGTTTTTTTCCGCCAATGCATAGCGGGCGGCGTTCACGCCGGCGAGCCGCCCGGTGACAAGGGCGGCGGTGATGTTGTAGCCGCCCGTGTAGCCGTGAATGTCCAAAATTTCCCCACAAAAGTAAAGGCCGGCCATGCATTTGGAGGCCATTGTTTTCGGCTCAATTTCTTTGACCGACACGCCGCCGCCGGTGACGAATGCTTTCTCAAGCGGCAGCGTGCCGTGGACGTAAAAGGTAAATTGTTTGCACTGTCGGACAAACGCCCGCAGCGCCTCATGGCCGACCGTGCCGGCAGAGGCGTGCGGGTCGATGCCGGCCCGCTCGAGCAAAAAGACGGCGTACCGCTCGGGAAGCACCGTTTTGGCGATCGTTTTCATCGCCTTTTTCGGCTCCTCTTTGCACAGCTTGGCGAACTGTTGAAACAGTTCTTCCTGTGTCACGTCCGGAAGCGCGTCGATGCTCATTTTGACCGCGCCGTCCGCCGCTTTTTTCAACGCCTTAACGACAAACTGGCTGCAGCGGAGAGCAGCTGGGCCGGAAATGCCGAAGTGCGTAAACAGCATATCCATCCGGTGGGTGATGATCGGTTTGCCATTCGGCTTTAAGACGCTTAACGCGACGTCGCGCAGCGACAAGCCTTGCAGCGTCCGCTCTCGGATGAACGGCTCATGCGAGACGATCGGAACTTCGGTTGGAAACAATTCGGTCACCGTGTGGCCCGCTTTTTCCGCCCACGGATAGCCGTCGCCCGTTGAGCCGGTTTGCGGCACCGATTTGCCGCCGACGGCGACGACAACCGCACGGGCGTGGATCGTCTCCCCGCTTTTCAGCGTGACACCGACTGTTTTTCCTTGTTCATACAACACGTCCGCCACTGGCGATTCAAGCCGAACATCGACGCCAAGGCGCGACAATTCGCGAACAAGCGCGTCGACGACCGACTGGGCGCTGTCGCTTTTAGGAAACATGCGGCCGTGGTCTTCCTCCTTGAGCGGCACGCCGAGCCGCTCAAAAAAGCGGATGATGTCTTCATTGTTAAATACGGAAAAGGCGCTGTATAAAAAGCGGCCGTTGCCGGGAATATGGCGGACCATTTCATCCACCGGCAGCCGATTCGTCACGTTGCAGCGTCCGCCGCCGGAGATGGCGAGCTTGCGCCCGAGCTTCGTTCCTTTTTCCAACAAGAGCACCTTCGCCCCTTCTTCGCCGGCGCCGATGGCCGCCATGAGCCCGGACGGACCGCCGCCGATGATGATGACGTCGTATCCCATGTTCATTCCACCCTTTCTTTCTGCGCGTGGCCGATATTTTTCGTTCCATTGACAACTATGGTAAAATAGATACGTTGTCATTTTCAACGTCCATGGCTAGGGAAGGGGTCATATGTCAACATCGAAACTGCTGCGCGGCACGTTTATTTTAACGGCTGGCGTGATGATTTCTCGCCTTCTTGGTTTATTTTACGTCATCCCGTTTTACCATCTTGTCGGCGAGCGTGGCGGGGCGCTGTACGGATACGGCTATGTGCCGTACCAAATTTTTTTGAGCTTGGCGACCGGCGGGCTGCCGGTGGCGGTGTCAAAGTTTGTGTCGAAATACAACGCGCTTGGGGAATACGGCGTCGGCTATCGGCTCTTTCGCTCCGGCCTTATCTTGATGATCGCAAGCGGCATCGCCTCATGGCTCATTTTGTACGCCCTGGCGCCCATCTTGGCGCCGCACGTCATCGATGCGAAAACGAACGTCAACTCGGTCGACGACGTCACGGCCGTCATCCGCGCGGTCAGCTTTGCGCTCCTCATCGTGCCGGTGATGAGCTTGATCCGCGGATTTTTCCAAGGACATGAGTCGATGGGCCCGACGGCGCTGTCGCAAGTCGTCGAACAAATCGCGCGCATCGCTTTTTTGCTTGGGGCGTGCTACGTCATTTTGCGCCTGATGGACGGCTCGATCGTCTCCGCTGTAAGCGCGGCGACGTTTGCCGCGTTTGTCGGGGCGGCGGCGGGGCTTTTGGTGTTGCTTGTCTATTGGTGGAAGCGGCGTCCGTATTTGCAGTCGCTGCTTGCGCGTGACCGCGGCGAAGCGGACGTGTCGCTTTTGGCGATGTATAAAGAGCTGCTTCTTTCTTCGATTCCGTTTGTTTTTGTCGGCTTGTCGATGTCGCTGTACCAGCTCGTCGATCAGTTTACGTTCAATCACGCGATGGCGGCGGCGGGCCGCGGGAACATCTCGGAGCACGCGTATTCCGTGTTCAACATGTGGGCGCAAAAGCTCGTCATCATACCCGTGACGCTCGCGACCTCGTTCAGCTTGGCGCTCATCCCGACGATTACGAAAGCGTATGTCGCGCAAGACCGGAAAGCGCTGCGGCAATATTTGAACCAGACGTTTCAAGTGCTCATGTTTTTAACGCTCCCGGCGGTGATTGGCATGGCGGTGCTGGCAGGGCCGGTGTACAGCTCGTTTTACAGCTATGATCCGCTTGGTGAACAAGTGTTGCGCTGGTATGCGCCGGCGGCGATTTTGTACGCTTTGTTTTCTGTGACGGCGGCGATCATGCAAGGCATCAACGAGCAGCGGTTTACGGTCGTCAGTTTGACAGCCGGCTTGCTTGTGAAGCTTTTGCTCAACACGCCGCTCATTATGAAATGGTCGGCCGTCGGGGCCATTGTTGCCACGATGGCGGGCTATTTCGTCTCTGTGGCGTTCAACTTATGGGTCATTCAGCGCCGCACGCGCTACCGCTATCGGTTTGTCGCCCGCCGGACGGCGTTTATGGCCATCTTGACGGCGGCGATGTCAGCGGCGGTTATGGGGGTCGAGGCGCTGGCGTCCCGATGGATCGATTACCGCGCCGGCACCGCTGAATCGGTGGGCGCTGCTGCCATCGGCGCAGCGGTCGGGGCAGCCGTCTACTTGTTTCTCAGCATCCGCTCCGGGTTGTTTTCAGCGCTGTTTGGCGACCGGTTTGCGTTTTGGCGCCGGAAAGAGAAAAAGGCGGTATCGTAGAAGGGATCGGCCGTTGACCGGACGGCCGTTTCCTAGAAGCGGCTCGTTTAGGCCGGGAGCCCGGCGGACGGCGCTTCTTGCGAACATCGCGGCGCCCGAGCAAAAGGGTTCGACGACGGCTGTTTTTCGCCCTCCCCCATGCCGTTCGGCTTGCGGCAAAAAAAGAAGAAGGCGGTCGTCCCCGCCTTCTTTCTCCATTTCGCTTACGACAGGCCAAGCCGGCGTTCGATGCGATCGAGGCGGCTTTCCACCCGGTCGAGCCGGCGGTCGAGCCGTTCGACGGCCCGCTCAAGCCGTTCGATGCGCCGCGCCCAGTTGGCGAATGGCCCGCCTGGGTATCCGGGCCAAAATTGGCTGGCTGGCGGCTGTTGACGGTAATCATCCAACGTTGGGACATAATAGTAATATTCATTCATCGGCAAATCCCCCTTCTTGATGTTTCCTTCACAGTGTATGGGGGGAAGGCGGAAGCGGACTAGATGAACGCCTAATGAAGGCCATATTTTTAGGAGGGAGATTTGTGGAGCTGCGCATTGACAAGCTGCTCGCCCATATGGGGTATGGGACGAGGAAGGAAGTGAAAAAGCTGCTCAAGTCCGGAGCGGTGAAAGTGGACGGCGCGCCGGTTCGTGATGCGAAAACGAAAGTGCGGCCGGATGAGCAAATCGTGACCGTTTGGGGAGAAACGGTCGAGTACAAGCCATTCATTTACTTGATGATGAATAAGCCTTCGGGGGTCGTTTCCGCGACGGAAGATGCCGTGGAAGAGACGGTCGTCGATTTGCTTGAAGAAGAAGACCGGGCATTTTCCCCGTTTCCGGTCGGGCGGCTTGACAAAGATACGGAAGGGCTGCTGCTCTTGACGAACGATGGCCAGCTCGCTCATCAGCTGTTGGCGCCGAAAAAACATGTGCCAAAAACGTACTTTGCGGTCATTGACGGGGACGTGACGGAAGCCGATGTGGCGTCGTTCCGGCGCGGCGTCGTGCTTGATGACGGATACGAAACGAAGCCGGCCGAGCTTGTGATTTTGAAATCAGGGCCGCGTTCGGATGTCGAAGTGACGATCACCGAAGGGAAATTTCATCAAGTGAAGCGGATGTTTCAGGCGGTCGGCAAACGGGTCGTGTATTTGAAGCGGGTGAAAATGGGTCCGCTTGCCCTTGACCCGGATTTGGCGGTCGGTGAGTATCGGGAATTGACGGACGAAGAGGTGGACATGTTGAAGCAATACCGGCCAGAGACGGACGAAAAAAAAGGAACCTGACGCGGTTCCTTTTTTATGGAAAAATAGTGGATATCCATCTGTGGAAAAATGGTTCGCGTTCATCTCCCATCTTGCCTACCCTATTGGCACCGGGTTTACGAAGAGATGCGCACTTTTTTGTTTGTGGTCGTCCATTTGCCCTTGCTTGGGCTGCGAACGAGATCGTTGTACATAAGCACGTTTAAGTCGCGCTGGATCGTTCGTGGGGTGGTGCCGAACTCATCAACAAGCTCTTGGGTCGTAACCGTTCCTTTTTCGCTAATGTACATATACACGGATTTGATGCGGGTAAGCATCCGATGTGTTGAAGGTTTCAAAAGACCACTCCCTATCTTAGCATCATTCGCATGGCACAACCGACCGCTAGCAGATGAGAGATGTCTTTGTCTGTTTACTACCATTGTACACGAAATGAGAGGGAAAATGCTACCCGGTTGCCTCTATTCACGAAAAATTTCAACATTTTGTCATGAAACGGAAATCGATTTGCAACGAATGAAACATTTTGACTTCCTGTTTTTGATATGATACGTTGGCAACAAAGGGTGTTGAATAAGGAAAGGAAGAATGGCGTTGAACATCGACTGGATGAACGAAGCGAAGAAACGAAAAGACGATCTTGTCCGCGACGTGCAAGCGCTTGTCCGCATTCCGAGCGTCCGCGATGATCAGCAGGCGCAGCCGGGTGCGCCGTTTGGGCCCAAGGTGGCCGAGGCGCTTGAGCATATGCTTCGCCGCGGCCGGGAGGAAGGGTTTCGCATCAAAAATGTGGACGGGTTTGCCGGGCATATCGAAATGGGGCATGGGGAGAAACTTGTCGGCGTGCTCGGCCATATCGACGTCGTGCCGCCTGGGGACGGCTGGACGATGGATCCGTTTGCCGCTGAGGTGCGCGATGGCCGCCTTTACGGGCGCGGCGCGATCGATGACAAAGGGCCGACCGTCGCGGCGTTTTACGCGATGAAAATCATCCGTGACCTCGGGCTGCCGCTTGGCAAGCGGGTGCGGCTTATCATCGGGGGCGATGAGGAAAGCGACTGGCGGTGCGTAGAGCACTATTTTCGTCATGAAGAAATGCCGGATGTCGGATTTGCGCCGGATGCTGATTTTCCGATCATTCATGCCGAAAAAGGAATCATTGACGCCGATTTGTCGTACCGCCCGCCTGAATCGGCGGAGGCGGAAGGGCTCGCGCTTGCCTCATTCCAAGCCGGGCGCCGCTACAATATGGTGCCGGATGCGGCCGAAGCGGTGGTGGAAGGAGCGGGACGGACGGAGGAGCTGCTTGGCCTCTATGAACAGTTTTGCTGGGAGCGCGGCGTAAAGGGGAGCATCAGGCAAAGCGAAGGGGCCGTCGTCTTTCAATTGGAAGGGGTGTCCGCTCATGGCGCCGAGCCGGAGCGCGGCAAAAACGCCGGCGTCTATTTGGCTCAGTTTTTGGCGTCGCTTCCGCTCGATGGCCGAAGCCGGCCGTTCGTTCAGTTTGTGGCCTCCGCCTTTTTCGGCGATGCCCGCGGCCGGCGGCTCGGCCTTGCGTATCGGGACGAACAAAGCGGCGACTTGACGGTCAACGTCGGGGTGCTGTCGTATGACCGGCGGCATGGCGGAACGATTGGGCTGAACATCCGCTATCCGGTGACGGCCGACGGTGACGCGATCCGCCGGACGCTCGCCGGCGCTGCGGCTGAACATGGATTCGCGCTCAGCCGTTTCAGCGATACGAAGCCTCATTATATCGATCCGAGCCACGAGCTTGTCCGCACGCTTCAGCGCGTCTACGAAGAGCAGACGGGCGAGCCGGCCCGGCTTTTGGCCATCGGCGGCGGCACATACGCCCGCGCCTTGACCGCCGGGGTGGCGTTTGGCGCGTTGTTTCCGGGCCGTCCGGATGTCGCCCACCAGAAAGATGAGTATATCGAAATCGACGATTTGGTGAAAGCGACAGCCATTTACGCGCAGGCGATCTACGAGCTGGCGAAATAAACGGCGGTCCGCCGCCCCGGCGAAAAAAGAGAGCGGGGCGGGCGTTGTTTTAACGAAAGGGGGGACGGGATGGAAGCGGCGTTCAAACGGGAGGCGGCGGTGCGAAAACAGGTGTTTCCGCTCTTTTATTTTCTCATCTTTTTTGCTTTTGGCGCGTTGTTTCCGCTTTTGTCCGTCTATTTGCAGGAAGAGGCGCGCCTTTCGGGGGCGGCGATCGGCTGGATCATGTCGCTTCCCCCGATCGTGACGATGGCGGCCCAGCCGCTTTGGGGCACGGCGGCCGATTATACGCGCAAACCGGTCGAACTGTTGACGCTGGCGCTCGGGGTGACAGCGCTGTTTGGGCTTCTTTATTCGCTGGCCGGAAACTACCAGGTGTTCGTCGCCCTGACCGTGCTGCTTTCGGCGGCGCAAAGCGCGATCGTTCCGCTCTCAGACAGCATCGCCCTTCATCATGTGCGCCGCTCGGGCGGAAACTACGGGGCGATTCGGCTTTGGGGGTCGATCGGGTTTGCCGCGTCGGTGTTGGTTGTCGGATGGCTGTCCGATCATGTCGCGTTTGCGGTCATTTTTTACGCCTTTTCGTTGGCGCTGTTGGCCGCGTCTGTTTTGGCCGCCCGCCTGCCGCGCTACCCGATGGCGGCGCCGGGGGCGTTGACGTTTCGGGATGTGCGCGGGCTGCTGTCCGTCCGCTCGTTTCAGCTCCTGCTTGTCGCAACATTTTTGCTGTTTGGTCCGATTTATGCCAACAATTCCTATTTCGGGCTGTTGATCCACGAGCTTGGCGGCACGCTGACCGGCATCGGCTTCGCCTTTTGGCTGGCTGCCGGAAGCGAAGCGCCGTTTATGAAAACGGCCGACCGGCTCATCGGCCGTTTCGGCATGGTGCGGCTTCTTCTATTGGCTGCGCTCATCTCGGCAGTCCGCTGGTTGTCGTATGCGGTCGACCCGCCGCTTTGGTTTGTGTATGTAACGACGGTCGTCCAAGGCTGCTCGGTCGGGCTGGCAATTCCAACCGCCCTCCAGTATGTGCGCCGCTTGGCGCCCGAGCGGGTGCAGGCGACGGCCGTCGCCCTTTACTCGGCGACGAGCAGCGGACTTGGCGCGTGGTTTTGCACGTTGGTGGGCGGATATTTGTTTGAGCGTTGGCAGATCGGCGCTGTCTACGTGTTTTTTGGCGCTTGCACCATCGTTGGAGTGTTCGTGCTCATTTGGTTGGGGAAACTGGAAAAAACGACCAAATCGGCAGGTGAGAAAGGATGAAACGGAGTCATTATTTCATCGCTGTTCCGCTGACAGCCGAAGCGAAACAAGCCATCGCCCGTTTTTCGAGCAATGCGGCGCCGTCGCTGCCGTTTCGCACATGGGTGCATGAAGAGGACTATCATATCACCCTCGCGTTTTTAGGCGATGTGCCGCCGAAAAAAATGGCGCCGCTGTGCGAAGCGATGGCCGCCACCGCCGCCCGATGCGCCCCGTTTCCCCTCGTGCTTGCCGGGCTTGGGACGTTCGGGGAGCGGACGGCGCCGCGCATTTTTTGGCAAGGAGTCGAAATGGAAGAGCGGCTGCATGCGCTGCGGCGCGACGTGTATGAAGCGTGCATGAAGCTTGGGTTTTCCTTGGACCGGCGGCCGTTTGCCCCGCATATTACGATCGCTCGCAAATGGCAGGGAGCCGAACCGTTTCACCCGGATCGCCTCCGTTCGCTTGCCGCGGCCAAGGCGGTGTTTTCGGTGCCTGAGATCGTGCTGTATCGGACGAATATGGAACGGACGCCGAAGTACGAAGCGATCGCCGCGTTCCCGTTGCTTGGCGCGCCGATGAATGGCCGGAAATAGCAGGTGAAACAATGGGTCAGCTCGTTAAACTCATGGATTGCATTTCCCGCTACGAAACGGATGTGTACTATTATGTGCCGGAGTTCATCCGGCTGAAGCAGCGGCAATGGGAGCAGGCAAAAGCGCGGTGGCAAGCCGAACGAACGGCTGAGGCCAGCGGATGGCTTGAAACGGGCGAGACGTGGAATGCTTGGCTTGACAAACCGTCATGGTGGGAACGGCTGACGAAACGATGGCGCCGCCGTGCCGCGCTTACGGAAGAAGAGACGTTTTCTCTTGCGCCGATGGCTCGTCCGGCGGCTACTCTGGAGGAATTGAAACAGCAGTTTTTGGATGAGTTGTTCGAGTTGCAGCTGAAATGGGCGAGTTCCACGATGATGTACGTTTCCTCCCTCGATGAAGCCGTGTATGGCGATGAGACGTTGAAATATTTTTTGCAACGGTTTCCGGATACGCATTTATGCTTTTACCGGCCGGTGGCGATGGTCGGCAAGGCGCCGGTGGAGCTGGAGACGATGATGTTGACGCCATCCGCGCTCTGGTGCATTGCCTTCGTCGAAGGAAGGCCGGACAACATCGTCATGGCGTCAACCGGCCGGTTTTGGGTGGAACAGGCCGGAACGAACGAAACGAGGCTGGTCAACCCGGTCGTGTCGCTGCGGCGGACGGAGCAGATCGTTTCGGAGATTTTTCGCAAACATGAGGTCGATTGGCCGATCCACCTCGTGCTGTTAAACCGCTCCGGCTACATTGACAGCGGCGGTCTTTTTCCGTTTATCCGCTATATTGATAAGCGAAATTATGACGAGTGGTTTTCCCGCCTGCGCCGCTCCGCTCTCCCGCTTCGGCACGGGCAGCTGAAAGCGGCTGAGGCGCTGCTTCGCCATTGCGCCAGCTTTTACGACCGCCGCCATGACGGGAATATGAGCGGCGAGGAAGGGCAACAATAGAAACATCTGTGCATCGATAGGGCGACCGGCCGATGATTTGGCACCGCCCTTTTTCTTTTACGTATGATGGTATTAACGGGAGAAAAAAGGGGTGAACGCACATGCTTCACATCAGCCGAACGTTTGCCGCCTATTTGGACGAGATGGATCAAATCGTTGTGCTTGCGCCGAAATCGCTCGGCTTTGATGGAATGGCGCCGTTTACGCTCGTGGCGCCGAGCGGCGAGGAGATTCCGCTGTCCGTGCAGCACGTCGAGGATGTTGGGGAGACGGTGAAATATGTGTGCCGGTTTGCATCCGCGTTCGAGTTTGGAGCGACATACTGGGTGCGTTCTTGCCGCGGGGAGGAGACCGATGTTCAAATCGGCGCCGTTGTGCGCACTCCTGCATTTGATGATCGGTTTTTCTATGATGGACCGTTAGGAGCGGAGTATCTCAAAGAACAGACGGTATTTCGCGTATGGGCGCCGACCGCCACCGCGGTTAGCGTCAAGCTGGTTCATCCGCATCTCGACGAGATCCGCTGCGTGCCGCTTGTGCGCGGCGAACGCGGCGTATGGTCAGCCGTCGTCCCCGGCGATTGGGAGCGAGCGCGTTACACATATATCGCCTGCATCAACCGCGTATGGCGCGAGGCAGTGGACCCGTATGCGACCGCGGTTTCGGTCAATGGCGAGTTCGGCGTCGTGATCGACTGGGAGAAAACGAAGCTGGCGCCGCCCTCTTTGCCGCTTCCGCCGCTCTGTTCGCCGACGGATGCCATCATTTATGAGCTGAGCATCCGCGACTTTACCAGCCACCCGGACAGCGGCGCCGTCCATAAAGGGAAGTATCTCGGGCTGGCCGAAACGAACACGAGCGGGCCGAACGGGACGGCCACCGGGCTTTCGTATGTCAAAGAGCTGGGCGTCACCCATGTGCAGCTCATGCCGTTTATGGACTTTGCGGGCGTCGATGAGCGCGACCCACAAGCGGCTTACAACTGGGGATACAATCCCCTTCATCTATATGCGCCGGAAGGGAGTTATGCGACCGATCCAGCGGATCCATACGCGCGCATTGTAGAATTGAAGCAGGCGATCCACACGCTGCACGAAAATGGCTTGCGCGTCGTGATGGATGCGGTCTACAACCATGTCTATGACCGGGAGCAATCGCCGCTTGAGAAGCTCGTTCCCGGTTATTACTTCCGCTACGACGCCTATGGCCAACCGTCCAACGGCACCGGCGTCGGCAACGACATCGCTTCGGAGCGGCGGATGGCGCGCCGCTGGATCGTCGATTCGGTGGTGTTTTGGGCGAAAGAATATGGCATTGACGGGTTCCGCTTTGATTTGATGGGCGTGCACGATATCGAGACGATGAAAGCGGTGCGCGATGCCCTCGACGCCATCGATCCGTCGATCCTTGTGTATGGGGAAGGGTGGGATTTGCCGACGCCTCTTCCACCGGAACAAAAGGCGACGATGGCCAACGCCAAGCAGCTGCCGCGCTTCGCTTATTTCAATGACCGGTTTCGCGATGCGGTGAAAGGGAGCACCTTTCATTTGCCGGACCGTGGGTTCGCCCTCGGCAACCCAGGCGGGCGAGAACAGGTGAAGCTCGCCATTGCCGGGAGCTTGCGAGCGCTCGGCGGGCTGTTTTGCCACCCGCGTCAGTCAATCAATTACGTCGAATGTCATGACAACCATACGTTTTGGGATAAGATGGAGGCGGCCAACCATGATGAGCCGGAATGGCTCCGGCGAAAGCGGCAAAAGCTGGCGACGGCGATCGTTCTGTTGGCGCAAGGCATTCCGTTTTTGCACAGCGGCCAAGAGTTTTATCGGACGAAAGGCGGCGATGGGAACAGCTACCGATCGCCGGATGCGGTCAATCAGCTGGATTGGGAGCGGAAAAGCCGCTATGAAGACGACGTCCGCTACGTTCAAGGATTGATCGCCCTTCGCCGTGCGCATGGCGCATTTCGCCTCGCCACGGAGGCGGAAGTGCTGCGTCATTTCACGTTTCTTGAGCCGCTGCCGCCGTCGGTCATCGCCTACCGATTGCATGATGCCGCCGTCTATGGGCCTTGGGAGGACATCATCGTCGTGCATCATAACGAGGAGAAAGAGACAGCCATTGCGCTCCCCGACGAGCGCGAGTGGGCGGTTGTATGCGACGGACAGCGATGCGGGACAACGCCCTTTGGCCAAGCGCGCGGCATGCTTCGGCTTGACGGCATCGGCACATGGGTGCTCGTCCATCCTGCAGGGTGACCGCTCAGACGGCGCGCGGGGTTCGCCACAAGACCTTTGGAAGGCCGATGAAAAACGAGTATGTTCGCCAAGCCAATGGGGGTTGTCGGAAAGGAGAAGCCGATTTGGCAATCCTTCTGCACTTGAGAAAGACCGGCGTTGAGCAGGTTGTTTGTTTCAGTCGTCAGCCCTTTGCAAGAGCGGCTGCGCTCGTCTTTGGCGCACCCAATGAACGGTGTTCCAGTTGAGACGAAACGGGAAAGGGCGGCCGATCGGAGTGGGAGCCGCGGGGCACTTCCGCTTTGGCAGTTTTAAGCAGGGCGTTTGCCGAGAAAAATGTTTGCATGCCGGAGCGGTATTTCAGTATAATACAAGTAAAACGGACGGAGGAAGGACGCGGCCTGGCCGTCCTTTTTATTTGGGCGCGAGAAGCAAACGGAGATGTTTCTATTTTTAAGTCGCAGGTGAACACGCTTGGAACAGTTACTAGGTAAGGAGTGGGAGATCACTCCCGCTGGCGGCGCTACAGGGGATGCGTATTTTGCGGAATATGAAGGAAAGAAATTGTTTTTAAAGCGGAATTCTTCTCCGTTTCTGGCTGTATTGTCGGCCGAGGGCATCGTCCCGAAGCTTGTATGGACGAAACGGCTCGAAAACGGCGATGTGTTTACGGCCCAGCAATGGCTGAACGGCCGGGAGCTGAAGCCGTGGGAGATGGGAAGCGAGCAAGTGGCGGCGCTGCTAAGGAAAATCCATCGTTCAAAAGAGCTGGTGACGATGCTGAAGCGGCTCGGCAAATCTCCGCTGCGCGCGAAGAAAATGCTCGCTCTCCTCGCTGAGCAGCAGCGGCGTCATCCGGCCGGTGGTTCTGTCGTCTGTCAGGCGCTTGACTGGCTGGAGCAGCATGTGTCGTCATTGCCGGATGGCGAATATGTTGTCTGCCACTGTGACATCAACCATAACAATTGGCTGCTGGCCGATGATGGCACGTTGTACTTGATCGATTGGGACGGAGCGATGATCGCCGATCCGGCGATCGACATCGGCATGCTCCTTCATCTGTACATTCCGCGCGCCGAATGGAAGACGTGGCTCGACCAGTACGGATGGGCATGGAGCGAGGAGCTTGGCCTCCGCCTAAAGTGGTATACGATCGCTCATACGTTGCACTCGCTGTTTTGGCCGAAAGGGAAGGACGGCCAAAAAGAAAAGGAGCAGTCGCTTCGGTTATTGAAGCGCGTCATGGTAGAGAGTTGACCAAGCGAGGCCTCAGCGTCCGAACGGCCGGCGCCGGGGGCTGCGCGATCGCTGTGTTCGGCTGCCGCCGCGCCATTTGTTTCCGCTGCCGATGACGAAGGCGCCGCGGTCAGGACAGCCCATTCACCCAGTCGGCGAGCTGGCCTTGGTGGGCGGAAATGTGGGCGTTTAAATCAGTGCTGTATTTCCCGCCTTGGCCATAAGCGTAAATATGGGGGAGAATTTGCTTGACTTGGCCGTCCACCTCATCGTTGGCGAGCAGCGATTTAGCGAGCCGTTCAATTTGTTCGCATTCGGACACCGTTCCGCAGCAATCGAGCTGATGTTCGGATAAAATGTCGCGAAGTACGGTCAATTGATGGTTATAGTTGAGCGGCATGCTGGTCACCATCCTTTCGCCAGGCTGTACGGTTTTATCATGCCCGGATCGAGCCGAGTTTATTATTCGAAACCGAAAAGACCCCCTGCTTCTACGCGTGAGCGTAGGCGGGAGAGCGTTCAAGCCCGGGCGTTTTTTCGCGTTTGCTTCTTTGGCGCGAGTGTGGTATCGTCAAACCAACAAACGGAAACAAGGCTGAGGTGTCAATATGCGTTTGCGCAACAAACCGTGGGCGAAAGACAAAATCGCCGCGTATCCGCAATACGTCATTCCCGATCCCGAAACAAAGCGCGGGCGATGGCGCGAGCTGTTCGGCCACGACCAACCGCTCCATGTCGAGATCGGGACGGGGAAAGGCAAATTTATCACGGAAATGGCCAAACTTCATCCGGATGTCAATTTCATCGGCATCGAGCTGTACCCGAGCGTGCTCGTGTCCGCGCTTGACAAACTGATCGAAAGCGGGCTCGCGAACGTCAAGCTGCTGAACGCCAATGCGAAAGATCTGACCGCGTTTTTTGCCGACGGGGAAGTGTCGCGCATTTATTTGAACTTTTCCGACCCATGGCCGAAAAAGCGGCACGAAAAGCGGCGGCTGACGTATCGGGACTTTTTGGCGCTCTATGACCGCATTTTGGCGGAAGACGGAGACATCCATTTGAAAACGGACAATCAATCGTTTTTCGAATACTCGCTTGTCAGTTTGTCGCAATATGGGTTTGTGCTCGCATCGGTCCAGCTCGACTTGCATCAAAGCGGCATGACGGACAATGTCATGACAGAGTATGAGGAAAAATTTTCTGCCAAAGGAAACCGCATTTACCGATGCGAGGCGGTGCGCCCGCCGCGGCGGTCGTCATAGGCCCGAACCGATTGGTCGGGTCTTTTTCTATTTCCGATTGATGGAGAAAATGGTACACTAGTGGAGGGGGGAGAGAGGAAATGGAACAGTTGCGAATTGGACAAGTCACATTGACATGGCTTCGGGGCGGCGTCACCCATCTTGACGGCGGGGCGATGTTTGGCGTCGTGCCGAAACCGCTTTGGTCGAAAAAATATCCGCCGAACGACAACAATCAAATCGAGCTGCGCACCGATCCGATTTTGGTGGAAGCCTATGGAAAACGGCTGCTCATTGAATCCGGCATCGGCAACGGCAAGCTGACCGACAAGCAAAAGCGAAACTTCGGCGTCACGGAAGAATCAGCGATTGATGAATCGCTTGCCAAGCTCGGGCTGACGCGGCGCGACATCGACATCGTCATCATGACCCATTTGCATTTTGACCATGCGTGCGGATTGACCGTTTGGGAAGACGGACGGCTCGTGCCGGCGTTTCCGCGCGCGGCGATCATCACCTCGGATGTCGAGTGGGAGGAAATGCGAAACCCGAACATCCGATCGCGCAATACGTATTGGAAAGAAAATTGGGAGCCGATCGCGGATCAAGTCGTTCCGTTTACAAAGGAAACGGAAGTCGTTCCTGGCATCCGCCTCGTCCATACCGGCGGGCATAGCGCCGGGCATGCGATCGTGCTCATCGAATCAGACGGGGAGACGGCCATTCATCTTGGCGATTTGCTTGGCACGCACGCCCATCAAAACGTCCTTTGGGTGATGGCGTACGACGATTACCCGATGGATTCGATTTTTGCCAAACAGCGATGGCTCCCGTACGGCGTAAAGCAAAATGCGTGGTTTACCTTCTACCATGATGCCTACTATCGGGCTGTGAAATGGCAGGAAGACGGGACGATGGCCGCCGCCGTGAAGCGGGAGCGGCCGCTATGACAGCGGCTTGGCGTCTACGATGGCTCCCGTGTAGGCGTTGATGAAAAACTCGTCATCCCCGTCGTCGCGGCAGACGCCGCCGCGGTATACGGTGTACGCCAGGCCGTTTTTCTCATACCGCTCCGGGGCGGATTGAATCCAGGAACCGCGGATGGCGCGCGGACCGCCAAGCGCGGCTTTCGCCAGCGCCAGCGCTTGTTCCGGGGCAAGGAGCGCCGGTTTGGAAGCGGAGCGGATGGCATAGACGACGGCCGCACCGACGGCGGCGCCGACGAGCCACTGTTTCCAAGCCATGTTTCTTTCCTCCTTTTCGCTTTGATACGGTTTAGTATAGCCGATTTTGGCGGAACATGTAAGAAGGACGGAAAGAAACGGAACGGTGAAATCGAACATAGAAAGGGAGACGCGTGATGAATAAGGACACGCTGCAATTATTCCAAACGTTGACCGAGCTTCCAGGCGCACCGGGTTATGAACATCCGGTGCGGCAGTTTATGCGCCAAGAGCTCGCGAAATACGCCGATGATATTGTGCAAGACCGCCTCGGGAGCCTTTTCGGCGTCAAACGCGGTGATGAGGCGGGCCCGACGGTGATGGTCGCCGGCCATATGGATGAAGTCGGATTTATGGTGACAGCGATCACGGATCACGGCATGATTCGTTTCCAGCCGCTAGGAGGCTGGTGGGATCAAGTGCTGCTCGCCCAGCGCGTGCAGATTATCACGGACGGAGGGCCGGTCATCGGCGTGATCGGGTCGATTCCGCCGCATTTGCTTGATGAGGAACAGCGCAAAAAACCGATGGAGATCAAAAACATGTTGATTGACATCGGAGCGGAAAGCCGTGAAGATGCCGAACGAGTCGGCATTCGCCCCGGCCAGCCGATCGTGCCGGTCAGCCCGTTCACGGTGTTGGCCAACGGAAAAACCGTGATGGCAAAAGCGTGGGACAATCGGTTTGGCTGCGGATTGGCGATCGAGCTGTTAAAAGAGCTGAACGGCGAAACAGTGCCGAACGTCTTGTACGCCGGGGCGACCGTGCAGGAAGAGGTCGGGCTGCGTGGGGCCCAGACGGCGGCTTCGATGATCAACCCGGACATCTTTTTTGCCCTGGAAGCAAGCCCGGCCAACGATATGTCCGGCGACAAGCAGGCGTTCGGCCATATCGGCAAAGGAGCGCTCATCCGCTTGTACGACCGGACGATGATTACGCACCGCGGCATGCGCGAATTTGTGCTTGATACGGCGGAAACGATCGGCGTCCCGTACCAGTTTTTCATTTCCCCAGGCGGCGGAACCGACGCCGGGCGGGTGCATATCGCCAACCGCGGCGTGCCGTCGGCGGTGATCGGCATTTGCGCCCGCTACATTCATACGCATGCGTCGATCATTCATGTCGACGATTACGCGGCGGCCAAACAGCTCATCGTTGAGCTCGTCAAACGGTGCGACCGGACAACGGTCGAGACGATTCGCCAAAACAGCTGAGGAGAAGCGAGCGCTTCTCCTTTTCCATGACAAGGAGGGCACTGGATGAAAACTGTTGCGGTTGGAACGAACAACGAAGCGAAAATCGCCGCCGTTCGGGCGGTGCTTTCGGAAAAGGAATACCGCATTGTATCGCTTGAGGTGCCATCAGGCGTTTCCGCGCAGCCGCTGTCCGATGAAGAGACGCGGCTTGGCGCCATCGGGCGCGCCAAACGGGCGCTCGAAGCGGCGGAGGCGGACATCGGCATCGGATTGGAAGGCGGCGTGACGAAGATCGATGGGCAATGGTGGCTGTGCAACTGGGGGGCGCTCGTTGACCGAGACGGAGTGATGGTGGCCGCCGGCGGCGCACGCCTCGCCCTCCCGCCGGACGTCGGCGCCGGCATCGAGGCGGGGCGCGAGCTCGGCGACGTGATGGAAGCGTACACCGGGCGGAGGAACGTTCGGCGGAAAGAAGGCGCGGTCGGCGTATTGACGAACGGGCGCGTTGACCGATCGGCGATGTTTTCCCACATCGTCGAGCTTTTGGCCGGTCAATATGAATGGCTTTGTCAAAACGGGTCGTTCCATGTATGATAAATAACGAACGGTCATGCCTATGATGGCGGGCGGCTGAATGAGCGGGCCGCGCGAGGATCTAGACCGAGCGGCCGGCAAAGCGAGGGGCGGCGCCAAACGGTGAAAACGCCGCACGGGCATGGCCTGGCATTGTCAACGCCGGATGCGCCTTTGGCCAAGTCCCGGCCGAAAGAGGGAAACGGAAGGCACGGCCGCCGGCAAAACAAGGAGGAACACGAATGAACAGCCGGCAAATGTATGAGAAGATTAAAGAGCGTCTCGTCGCCCACCGGCACTGGACGTTTCGCTTTGACGCCAAGCAAGACGCGATGCGCGTCGAAGACCGCCGCACGAAAAAAGGCGTCACGATCTCGCTTCCCGGCGTGATCGCCAAATGGCACGAACAAAAAGATGAGGCGGTGCGCGAAGTCGTTTATTATATAGAGGAAACGTTGAAAACAATGGAGGAAGACGCGGCGCTTTCCGGCAACGAGCGAAACATTTATCCCGTCATTCGCTCGGCGTCGTTTCCGACGGAGACGAAAGAAGGCATTCCGTTGCTGTTTGATGATCATACAGCCGAAACGCGCATTTACTATGCGCTCGACCTAGGCAAAACGTATCGCTTGATTGATGAGCGCATGCTGGAGAAAGACAAATGGAGCCGCGAGCGGGTGAAGGAAATCGCCCGTTTCAACGTTCGGTCGCTGCCGACGCCGGTGAAAGAGGATCGGGTGGCCGACAACGTGTTTTATTTTGTGAACACCAATGACGGGTATGATGCGAGCCGCATTTTAAACGAATCGTTTTTGGCCGGCATGCGGGCGCGCGTGGAAGGAACGATGGCCGTCGCTGTTCCGCATCAAGATGTGCTCATCATCGCTGATGTCCGCAACGACATCGGTTATGACGTGCTCGCGCAAATGACGATGAGCTTTTTTGCCGGCGGCCGCGTGCCGATCACGGCGCTGTCGTTTTTATACGAAAATGGGAAACTTGAACCGATTTTTATTTTAGGAAAAAAACGGAGAACGTAGCGGCAAGGAGGAATGAAGCGATGAACGTGTTTTACAACCGAGAAGGGGTCGGCGACGTGCTGCTCGTGTCGCTGAAACCGGCGGCGGATGAGGAACGGACGTTTGTCAGACAAGGCGATGTCGTCCGCATCATGTCCGAACGGACGGGCGAGACGGTCGGCTATAACATTTTTTCCGCGTCTTCGTACTATCCGTTTTCCGGCAACGGTCCGCTGGAAGTGAATGAGGAGCTCGTCGGCGTCATCAACGACATCTTGGCGAAAAACGGTTTTGACGAACCGATCGAAGCTGACTTGTCGCCGAAGTTTGTCGTCGGATATGTGAAAGAGAAAACGAAGCATCCGAACGCCGATAAATTGAGCGTCTGCCAAGTCGATGTCGGCGGTGAGGTGCTGCAAATCGTCTGCGGAGCGCCGAACGTCGCCGAAGGGCAAAAAGTCGTCGTCGCCAAAATCGGCGCCGTGATGCCAAACGGCCTCGTCATTCAAGAAAGCGAGCTGCGCGGCGTCCGGTCATCCGGCATGATTTGTTCGGCCCGCGAGCTTGGGCTGCCAAACGCCCCGCAGGAGAAAGGCATTTTGGTGCTGTCCGATGAGTATGAGGTCGGCCAGCCGTTCGTTTTTTGACGTTCCGACGGGCGGTGCAGACGGATTCCGACTGTTGTTTCGCCACTGGAACGACGCCAGTGGCGTTTTTTCCGACAATGAAGGCAAAGAAAGAGTGACGTGATGGATGAAATTTTGGAAACGATGGCTTCGTTTTCTCACGAGCGACGAGGAAGAGGAAGGGAACGAGCAGCGAGCGAATTCCCGGCTGTCGGCCGGCATGCCCGAACGCGGCGCGGTGAATGTCATTTACCAATATCCGCAAGGCCGCTTCCGCTTTCCGTTGATTCCGGATGACCAGCCGGGTGAAAATCAGGAAAGGCCGAGGCGGGAGAAAAGCGAAGCATCCCGGCCGCTGCCGAGTCGGCGCCCGTCAGCTGGCGTTTCAAGGGAAATAGCGGAAAAACGGCCGTTCCGCCCGTCCGATGTGCCATCCCCGGTTTTTGGATATGATCGGAATCGGGGGAAACAGCGGCAACGAGCGGATGAACCCGAGCTGACCGGTGCGGGGGACATAGAGAATCGGAGCGATGAGGCGGTTCGGGAAGAGGCCCTCCGCGGAGAAGCGACACGGCGAGACGCGCGAGAGGGCACGGAAAGCCGGGCGGCTGAACCGCCAAAAGAAGAGGCGCCTTTGGCCAAGGGGGCAGAGGAATGGAACGAAGACGCGAGCGGAGCGATGCCCGCGGCTGTTATGGAAACGGAAGGAAAACATGAGCTGGCGCCGGCGGCAGGGCAGGAAGAACGTGATGCCGAGGCGGATGAAAAGAAAGGGCAGGAGCTGGACGAACGAGGCAACGAACGCGCGCCGCACGCAACAGACGGCGGCTTGGAGAGCGAAGGACGAGGGGTGCCGTCACAGATGAGGAATGGAGACGGAGGGAGCGCTTCTTCGACAGAACAGCGGGAGACGACCCCAGATCGCGAAATCCGTCACTCGGCGGCGCCCGCGGGCCGGGAGGAGGCTTCCCGCCCCGAACGAACGCGCATCCCGTATAATGTGATCATGTTAAAGCAAGATTGGCGCAAACTCGAAGAAAAGGCGGCGAATCGATCGAACGGCTGCGTACTGCCGCCATTGGCGCTTCTTGAACCGCCCGAGAAAGCGGCCGAACGCGACGAGCAGTGGCTTCGCGACCAATGCCAGCGTTTGGACCGGACGTTTGCGAGCTTCCATATCGGCGCCAAAGTCGTTGGGGCGACGCAAGGACCGACGGTGACGCGGTTTGAAGTGCAGCCGGATTTAGGAGTGAAAGTGAGCAAGATTACGAGTTTAATCGATGATATCAAACTCAGTCTGGCGGCGAAAGATATTCGCATCGAGGCGCCGATCCCGGGAAAACGGACGATTGGCATTGAAGTGCCGAACCGAACGAGCCGTCCGGTGCGCCTGCGGGAAATTTTAGAAAGCGAAGCGTTCCGTAAAAGCCCATCGCCGCTTACCGTGGCGCTTGGGCTTGACATTAGCGGTGCGCCGGTCGTGACTGACATCCGAAAAATGCCGCATGGGCTGATCGCCGGGGCGACCGGGTCGGGAAAAAGCGTATGCATGAACGCGATGCTTATCAGCATGTTGTATAAAGCAGCGCCGCACGAAGTGAAATGGCTGCTCATTGATCCAAAAATGGTCGAACTGGCGCCGTACAACGGGCTGCCGCATTTGCTCAGCCCGGTGATCACCGAGGCGAAGGCGGCGGCGGGGGCGCTCAAGTGGGCGGTCGGCGAAATGGAACGGCGGTATGAACAGTTTGTCCACGCCGGCGTGCGCGATATTGAAAAGTATAACGCCCATCTTCGCGAACGCGGAAGCAGCGAGCCGCCGCTGCCGTACATCGTCATCGTCATTGATGAGCTAGCGGACCTCATGATGGCCGCTCCAGCCGATGTCGAAGAATCGATTTGCCGGCTGGCGCAAAAAGCGCGGGCGTGCGGCATCCATCTGCTGATCGCGACGCAGCGGCCGTCGGTCGATGTCCTCACGGGATTGATCAAGGCGAACATTCCGACGCGCATTGCGTTTTCCGTCTCCTCCCAAGTCGATTCGCGCACCATTTTAGATGTGAATGGGGCTGAGCGGCTGCTTGGGCGCGGCGATATGCTGTTTTTGGAAAATGGTTCGGCCAAGCCGGTGCGGCTGCAAGGCTGCTTTATTTCTGATGAGGAAATCGAGCGGGTGGCAGCGCACGTGAAAGAGAAGCAAGGCCCATCCTATCTGTTTGATCCGGACGATTTTCGGCAAACGGCGTCGATGGGCGGCGAGGATGACGAACTGTTCGAGGAGGCGTGCCGGTTTGTCATCGCCCAAGGAGGGGCGTCGACATCGAGCCTGCAGCGTCATTTCCGCATCGGCTACAACCGCGCTGCCCGGTTGATCGAGATGATGGAGGAACGAGGGTTGATTTCGGAGGCGCGCGGCAGCAAACCGCGCGATGTGTTGATGAGCGAGGATGAGTGGGAGCGCTGGCGCGAGCAGAACAGCTGAGGGCGGGCGGCCTCCTTTGGGCGGGCGGTAGTGTTTTGCCTCCTTGCGTGCTATAATGGGGAAATGAATGGTGCACCGCAATGAGAGAAATGGCAAAACGAGATGGATATCATATACTGTCTTACAGAGAGACGATGGTTGGAGGGCTTAACGATGACAGCTTACCATTTTGTAGGCATTAAAGGCACGGGGATGAGCGCGCTCGCGCAAGTGCTTCATGACCTTGGCTATACGGTGCAAGGGTCGGATGTAGAGAAATGGTTTTTCACGCAAAAGGCGCTTGAAGAGCGGGGAATCCCGGTGCTGCCTTTTTCGAAAGACAATATTCGTCCAGGTTATACGGTCATTGCCGGCAACGCATTTCCGGATACGCATGAGGAAATCGAGGCGGCCCGTCAGCTTGGTGTGCCTGTCATTCGTTACCATCGCTTTTTAGGCCAGCTGGCAGGCAAGTTTACGAGCATCGCGGTGACCGGTTCGCATGGAAAGACGACGACGACGGGGTTGCTTGCCCATGTGATGCAAGGAGCCCATCCAACGTCCTATTTGATCGGAGACGGCACGGGAAAAGGAGAGCCAGGGAGCAAATACTTTGTGTTTGAAGCGTGCGAATACCGCCGGCACTTCCTTTCCTACTTTCCAGATTATGCGATCATGACAAATATTGACTTTGATCACCCGGATTATTTTGCCAATGTCGACGATGTGTTTTCCGCTTTCCAGCAAATGGCGAATCAAGTGAAAAAAGCGATCGTCGCCTGCGGGGATGATCCGTATTTGCCGAACATTCAGGCGAAAGTGCCGATTTTGTTTTATGGATTCGGCGAAGAAAACGATTTTCAGGCGCGCAATATCGTCAAGACGACGGAAGGGATGGCGTTTGATGTGTTCGTGCGCAACACATTTTTCGCTTCGTTTGCCATTCCGCGCTTCGGCACTCATAACGTATTGAATGCTCTCGCCGTGATCGCCCTCTGCCACTACGAAGGGGTGGATGCGGGCACGATCGCCAAGCGGCTGCAAACGTTCCAAGGCGTGAAGCGCCGCTTCAGTGAAAAAACGGTCGGGCGCCAAGTGCTGATCGATGATTACGCGCATCATCCACGCGAAATTACGGCGACATTGGAGGCGGCAAGGCAAAAATATCCGGGGCGCGAAGTGGTGGCGATTTTTCAGCCGCATACGTATACGCGGACGCAGACGTTTTTGCGCGAGTTTGCCGAAAGTTTGCTGCAAGCGGACCACGTGTATTTGTGCGACATTTTCGGCTCGGCGCGCGAACATGAGGGCAAGCTGACGATCCGTGATTTGCAGGCGCAAATTCCGCGTTCCCAGCTGCTTGAGGAACAAAACGTAGCCGTGTTGAAGCAGCATCAAGACGCGGTGTTGGTGTTCATGGGCGCCGGCGACATTCAAAAGTTTCAACAAGCGTACGAACGGGCCGTTCTTTCCGCCTGACGGCCGACAGGGAACGGGCTGTGATGAAGATGGCCCGTTTTTTCCTGTTTCAAAAAGGAAGCCGTCTTTTCTATGTCGAAGTTTGAAAGCGGGAAAAGATGGGTACAAAGGGAATGAAACGTTCGAATGGGCAAGGAGGGAATCGGGTGGAATGGCTTTTGTATGGAAGCGTGGCGCTCATCGCGCTTGCTTTTTTGCTGCTTGTTGTTTACATAGCCAGGACGCTCATCGTTTTGCAGGAAACGCTGCGCCGGCTGACGGCGGCGATCGACCATGCCGATGAGCAAGTGCAAACGGTGGCGAAAGAAGTTCGTGAACTTCTCCATACGGCCAACGGCATCGCCAGCGATGTGCAAAAAAAAGTAGAAACGCTAAATGGCGCAATCGAAGCGGTCGGAGAGATCGGCGGCACGATTCGTTCGCTCAACCGCGCGCTTCGGCAGGCGGCTGCCGGTTTGTCGGCGCGGGCGGGCCTGGGGCAAGGAAAATGGGGCAAGGCGTTGCGCTGGACAAATGTTTTGCTCGATTTACGGGAAAAATGGAGAAAAAACAATCGTTAAAGGAGGGTGTATCGAATGGCGAAAAATAACGGTGGATTTTTGCTTGGCGCGCTGGTCGGCGGCATCGCCGGCGCGGCTGCTGCGTTGTTTTTGACGAGCGAAAAAGGGCGGAAATGGCTGGCCGAGTGGAGCAACGATGAAACGTGGGAGCCGGTGAAAACAACGGCTGTCGAATGGTTGGAAACGGCGAAAGAGAAAACGAAGGAAATCGCCAACTTCATCCCGTTGAAATCCACGACGGCGCCAGCCGGCGGGGAAAACGATGGAGAGGAAGCCAAGGAGGCGACGATTCCGATTCCGCCATCCGCCGGGCCAGCCGACCGGGAAACGCTGCAAAAGCTGCTTGAGGAAGCCGAGGCGGCGCTTGATGACGCCGAGCAAAGCATCACGTCGCGAAAAGAAACGGAGTGAAGGCGATGGGAATGGAGAAGCTGGAGACGATCGAACAGTTTGACCGCGTCATGAAGGAAACGGAGCGTTTTTTGTTCGTCAAGCATAGCCTCACCTGCCCGATCAGTCAAGCGGCGTTTGGCGAATGCGAGAAGTTCGCCGCAGACCATCCAGAGCTGGCGGTGTATTGCCTGTACGTCCAAGAGGCGCGGCCGCTCTCCAACTATATCGCCGAAACGACCGGGGTGAAACACGAGTCGCCGCAAGTGCTGCTGTTTGAAAACGGCCGCGTCGTCTGGCATGCGTCCCATTGGGCCATTACGTATGGCGCGCTCTCGGAGCATGTCGGCGCTTGACCGTCCGCCTTTACTGCGGGCGGTTTTTTGCACACTTTTTACTTTATCGCTTAAAAGCGTTTAATCAAAAAAGCATTTTTTTCGTGACAACGATAGCTCCATCGATTATAATAAACACTAATTAAACGACTTCGCTCTCCAAGACGGGGGCGCCGCTTGCCGGCAAGCGGCGAAAACAATGCACTACACTTGGCGAAAGGATGAGAAAAGCATGAGCAATGAGAGATTAGACGAACTGCGGGCGCGAGTCGATGAGATCAACTTGCAGCTGTTGAAACTGATCAATGAACGGGGGCGGCTCGTTCAGGAGATCGGAAAAATTAAAGAAGCGCAAGGGACGCACCGCTACGATCCGGTGCGCGAACGGAAAATGTTGGATCTCATTTCCGAGCATAACGATGGGCCGTTTGAAACATCGACGCTGCAGCACATTTTCAAGGAAATTTTTAAAGCAGCGCTCGAGCTGCAGGAAGACGACCACCGCAAGGCGCTCCTTGTCTCGCGGAAAAAGCATCCGGAAAACACGATTGTTGAAGTGAAAGGCGAGCGAATCGGCGACGGCAACCAATATTTCGTCATGGGCCCGTGCGCTGTGGAAAGCTATGAACAAGTCGCTGTGGTGGCGGAGGCCGTGAAAAAACAAGGGATCAAGCTGCTGCGCGGCGGCGCCTACAAACCGCGCACGTCGCCGTACGATTTCCAAGGGCTCGGCGTGGAAGGGCTGAAAATTTTGAAACGGATCGCCGATGAGTTTGATTTGGCGGTCATCAGTGAAATCGTCACCCCGGCGGACATTGAAATCGCCTTGGACTATATTGACGTCATCCAAATCGGCGCGCGCAACATGCAAAACTTTGAGCTGCTTAAGGCAGCCGGCCAAGTGAACAAGCCGATTTTGCTGAAGCGCGGCTTGGCGGCGACGATTGAAGAATTCATCAACGCCGCTGAGTACATCATGTCACAAGGAAACGGGCAGATCATTTTGTGCGAGCGCGGCATCCGTACGTACGAGCGGGCGACGCGCAACACGCTCGACATTTCGGCTGTGCCGATTTTGAAGAAAGAAACGCACTTGCCGGTGTTCGTCGATGTCACCCACTCAACGGGGCGGCGCGATCTGCTCATCCCGTGCGCCAAAGCGGCCTTGGCGATCGGCGCCGACGGCGTCATGGCCGAAGTGCATCCGGACCCGGCCGTCGCCTTGTCCGATTCCGCCCAGCAAATGGACATCGCCCAATTCAACGAGTTTATGGAAGAAGTGCGCGCGTTCCAACGTCAGTTTGTTCAGGCGTAAGACGATCCCCTCGGTTGTTGCCCGAGGGGATTTTTTGATGAGATGGCGAGTGTTGGGGCAAACTACCCGTGAACGGTTTGTGAACAAACCGGCAAAATGGTTGCGATTTCGTTGCGAGTTGGCGATAATGTATCGTATGATAGTTGTACATACATTCGGAATTTGACCGGTTATCGGATCGAGCGAAAAGGAGTGAAACAAAATGACGGTAACGATTTATGATGTGGCGCGGGAGGCGAACGTCTCGATGGCGACCGTCTCGCGCGTCGTCAATGGCAACCCGAACGTCAAACCGTCGACGAGGAAAAAAGTGCTTGAGGCCATCGAACGGCTCGGCTACCGCCCGAACGCCGTGGCGCGGGGGCTCGCCAGCAAAAAAACGACGACGGTCGGAGTGATCATCCCGGATATTTCGAGCATTTTCTTCGCCGAACTGGCGCGCGGCATTGAGGACATCGCCACGATGTACAAGTACAACATCATTTTGAGCAACTCCGACCAAAACAAAGAAAAAGAGCTGCATTTGCTCAACACGATGCTCGCCAAGCAAGTGGACGGCCTGTTGTTTATGGGCGGGACGATCACCGATGAGCACGTCGCCGAATTTCAAAAGTCGTCGGTGCCGATCGTGCTTGCGGCGACGATGGGACCGAACGAGATTCCCTCGGTCAACATCGACTATGAGCAGGCGGCGTTTGAAGCCGTGACGTATTTGCTGGAAAAAGGAAACCGCCGCATTGTCTATGTGACCGGTCCGACCGATGACCCGATCAACCAGCGGAAGTTGGCGGGGTACCGACGCGCGCTTGAAGAACACGGCGCGCCGTATGAGGAAGAGCTCGTCATTGAGGGCGACAACTCGTACGACTCCGGCTTGGAGGCGTATGAGAAAATCACAGAGCTTGCCGAACGGCCGACGGCGGTGTTTGCTGGCACGGACGAAATGGCGCTCGGCATCATCCACAGCGCCCAAGACCACGGGGTGCGCGTGCCGGATGAACTGGAAGTCGTCGGTTTTGACAACACGCGATTGGCGACGATGGTGCGGCCGCGGCTGACGACCGTCGTGCAGCCGATGTACGACATCGGGGCGGTGGCGATGCGGCTCTTGACGAAGTATATGAACAAAGAGCCAGTGGACCACCATATCGTTGTCTTGCCGCACCGGCTTGAAGTGCGGGAGTCGACGAAATGAAAAAAGCTGGCCTCAACACGGGGGCCAGCTTCTTGCTTGCTTTGCTCCATTTCTTTTTTGACAGCTGCAATCGCCTTGCAGTCGGCCCGTTTTTCGGTGAAAACGGAAGTTGACTAGGAAAACAGGACGTAGAAATCCATTGTTTTCTTTAAATGAAAAAAAATCAAGTCCCCGCCCGGCGTTGACTGCGAATGAAATACAACGCCTTTTCCACCGTTTGCGCATTTTTTTCGCTGATCTCCGCCTTGCGCGGGATCGGGGGATACAAGTCATCCGGGTCGTCCCACTCAAGCGGAAGCGCGACGGGTGAAAGCGGTTGCCAACGTTCGCGCCACTCATCCGGCAGCGGGCCGGACACATCGGCTTGTCCCGTCATCTCGAGCCAAAGGAGCGCCCATGCCCGCGGCACGACGCGCCAGATGTCATAGCCGCCGCCGCCGACGGCGATCCAGCGTCCGCCGCAATATTCATGCGCGATTTCGTGCGCGAGTTTCGGAATGGCGCGGTAGGTTTTCATCGTCACCGACAAATGGGTGAGCGGATCGTAATAGTGGGCGTCGACGCCGTTTTGCGTCACGATGACGTCCGGGCGGAAAAAGTCGGCGATTTCCCGAAGCGCGGTCGTATAGGCGGCGATCCATGATTCGTCTTCCGTGAACGCATCAACGGGAATGTTGAACGAATAGCCGTAGCCCGCGCCTAAGCCGCGCTCGTTGACATTTCCGGTCCCTGGGAACAAATAGCGCCCCGTTTCATGAATGGAAAACGTGCAAACGTTCGGATCGTCGTAAAACGCCCATTGCACCCCGTCGCCGTGGTGGGCGTCCGTGTCGACGTACAACACGCGCAGTCCGTATTTCTCCCTGATGTATTGAATGGCGACCGCGCTGTCGTTGTAGACGCAAAAGCCGGATGCTTTGCCGCGGAAGCCGTGGTGCAGACCGCCGCCAAGGTTGAGCGCATGCTCGGCCGCTCCGGAAAGAACCGCGTCGACGGCGGTGAGGGTGCTGCCGACCAAAAGAGCGCTCGCTTCGTGCATGTTTGGGAAAATCGGCGTATCCTCGGTGCCAAGGCCGTAGTTTTGCGCCGCCGCTTCCGACAGCTCGCCGCGCCCGGCCGCTTTCACCGCCTCGATGTAGGAGCGGTCGTGAATGAGCGCCAGCTCGTCATCGGTCGCCATGCGCGGGGCGACGATCTGGCGGTCTTCGAGCGCGCCGAGCGTGCAAAGCAAGTCGTATGTCATTTTGACCCGCAGCTGGTTGAACGGATGGTCGTCATGAAATTTGTACTGAAGAAATTGCTCGCTATAGACGAATGCGCAGTTTCGGCTCATGACGTAACCCCCGGCAAGTTCGGCCATAGCACGTGATAGCCGGCGTTTTGCAAATCGCGGATCAATGGAAGCGGATTCATCGTCTGCACGCGGAAAACTAAAATTTTCTCATTCGGATCCGGAGCTGGATACACCAAGACGCTGGCGATGTTCACATGGCGCTCGCTGATGATGGCCGCCGCTTTGCTTAACATGCCGGTTTCGTTCGGCACTTTGATCTCGATTTGCGACCCCGGCTGGTGAACGCCGGTCAATTCAATGAACGTGCGGAGCAAATCCGTTTGCGTGATGATGCCGACGAGTTTCCTGTGATTGACGATCGGCAGACAGCCGATTCGGTGTTCGTAAAAGAGCGCCGCCACCTCCTCGACGAAATCGAGCGGATGGCCGACGATGAGGTCGGTTTTCATAATCGTGCTGACCGGTTTTTGCAAGTCTTCAAGATGTTCATGAAGATGGAAAATGGACGGGCTCGCGTCGCGCAAATCTTGGCTCGTCACAAGCCCCAGAAGACGTCCTTCCTCGTCGACGACCGGCAGATGGCGGATGCGGTGATGTCTTAGCAGCTGCAGCGCTTCGGCGATTGTATTGGTGGCGCGAAGCGTGATAACCGGTGCTTTCATCACTTGTTCGACAAGCATCGTTCTCCTCTCCCCTTTGTGCGTGGCATTTTATGCGCGCCGCCCGCAACCGGCAAGGCGGGCGCAAACGTCCGGACAGCTGAGAATTTCAGCTAGTACATATAGCGGTTCATAAACCGAAGCCGGTCGAACCGTTGAATCGATTCGGCGTCGACCCGTTTGCCAATGCGGACCATGAGGCAGTTCGCCGGATGGGAGCAAATTTCCGGGTCGTCGGTCGCATACCAGACGAGCCCGCCGGCGTTCATCATTTTCTCCATCACTTTTCGGTACTCCCATACGTTCAGCCCCGTGCCTTTTAAATCCCAATGCCAGTAATATTCAGTTGTAATGATGATGTAGTCTTCCATGGCGTCGTCCATCATCGAGACGATCAATAAATTTTTTCCGACGCCAAACCCGCGGAACTCCGGAATGACTTCAATGGCGCCAAGCTCGAGCAAATTTTCCATGTTCCCTTCCGACCAACGCTCAAGCGGATCGGGATACAAAAACGTCACATATCCGACAATCACCTCGCCGCGGCGGGCGATGATGATCCGCCCTTCCGGCAGCTTGGCGATTTCGATCAACGCTTTGTGCTGTTTGGCAGGCGGGCGGAAGGAAGTGAGGTCATGGTGGAATTCGTAGCTGGCCAACGCTTCCGGCGTCACCGGCCCTTCGATGAGGAGCGTTCCTTTCGGGGTTTTCAGCTCTTTGGCGTTATACGTTTTTTTATGTTCCATTCGTCCACCACCTGAATTGGTCGTTCTGCTTCCATTATACATAAAAACGGCGCCGGCTGGCGCGGTTCAAAAAAATTTCAAAAAAGTGGGGACGAGGAATATTTTAAAAATTGAGAAATGGTTTTCAATCGACTATAATAGAAATGTAATCACTTACATAAGGGGGATCGGAGAATGAACACAGAACGGCTTCCTGTCATACAAGGGGACTACAATTTGAAAAACTACGAAGAAACATATAAACAGTTTCAATGGTCGGAAGTGGAGAAAGAGTTTTCTTGGCATGAAACGGGCCGAGTCAACATGGCGTATGAGGCGATCGACCGCCATGCTGAGTCGTTCCGTAAAAATAAAGTGGCGCTCTATTACCGCGACGCGGTGCGGAACGAGAAATATACGTTCAAAGAAATGAAAGAGATGTCCAATAAGGTGGCGAACGTCTTAAAACAGGCGGCGGACATTCAGAAGGGCGACCGTGCGTTCGTGTTCATGCCGCGTTCTCCGGAACTGTACTTTGCGGTGCTTGGGATCATTAAAACCGGCGCCATCGTCGGGCCGCTGTTTGAGGCGTTCATGGAAGGAGCGGTGCGCGACCGTCTTGAAGACAGCGGGGCGAAGGCGATCATTACGACGCCGGAGCTTCTGCCGCGCGTGCCGGTCGGCGATTTGCCGGAGTTGAAGTACGTCTTTTTGGTCGGCGACGGCATTGTCGAGGAAGGGCCGTACATCGATTTGAAAAAGCGGATGAATGAGGCAAGCAAGCATTTCGACATCGAATGGGTCGACCGCCAAGACGGCTTGATTTTGCATTACACATCCGGTTCGACCGGCAAGCCGAAAGGCGTTTTGCACGTCCATAACGCGATGATTCAGCACTATCAAACGGCGAAATGGGTGCTCGACTTAAAAGAAGACGACATTTACTGGTGCACGGCTGACCCGGGGTGGGTGACCGGGACGTCGTACGGCATCTTCGGCCCGTGGCTGTGCGGAGCGTCAAGCGTCATCGTCGGCGGCCGCTTCAGCCCGGATGCTTGGTATCAAACGATCCAAGATTTCGGCGTCACCGTCTGGTACAGCGCGCCGACGGCGTTCCGCATGCTGATGGGCGCCGGCGATGAAGTCGTGAAAAAATATGATTTAAGCTCGCTCCGCCACATTTTGAGCGTCGGCGAGCCGCTCAACCCGGAAGTCATCCGCTGGGGGATGAAAGTGTTCGGCCGCCGCATCCATGATACGTGGTGGATGACGGAAACAGGCGGGCATCTCATTTGCAACTACCCGTGCATGGAAATCAAGCCGGGATCGATGGGGAAACCGATTCCGGGCGTTGAGGCGGCGATCATTGATGACCAAGGAAACGTCTTGCCGCCGTACCGGATGGGCAACTTGGCCATCAAAAAAGGCTGGCCGTCGATGATGAAAACGATTTGGAACAACCCGCAAAAATATGAATCATACTTTATCGGCGACTGGTACGTATCCGGCGATTCGGCCTACATGGATGAAGACGGCTACTTCTGGTTCCAAGGCCGTGTTGACGATGTCATCAACACATCCGGCGAGCGCGTTGGGCCGTTTGAAGTCGAAAGCAAGCTCGTCGAGCATCCGGCCGTTGCCGAAGCCGGCGTCATCGGCAAGCCGGATCCGGTGCGCGGGGAAATCATCAAAGCGTTCATCGCGCTTCGCGAAGGGTACGAGCCGTCCGAGGAGCTGAAAGAAGACATCCGCCAATTTGTGAAAAAAGGGCTTGCCGCTCATGCCGCGCCGCGTGAGATCGAGTTCCGCGACAAACTGCCGAAAACGCGGAGCGGGAAAATCATGCGCCGCGTCCTAAAGGCGTGGGAGCTCAACTTGCCGACCGGCGATTTGTCGACGATGGAAGACTGATGAGCGAAAAGCGTCTGGAACATCCGCTGTTCCAGGCGCTGTTGTTCTTTTCAGACTGGGGCCGAAGCGGGGCGGCTGCAAAGACGGTGATGGAACGGAAAACGCGGCCAACAGCGTGATTTCTCCATTTGAAAAACTTGATACATGCCCGTTTCCTCTTCGCTTAAGAACCATCCATTTGGCGAAAATCGTTGTGCTTTCCCCATCTTCACAAAACAAGAAAGGGTGTCCCAACAAGGATCGGGACACCCTCTTTTCGATCACCATATATACGCGCCAACTCTTTATTCAAAACGAATGGCATCTTCTAAAGAAAGCCAATCAAAGAAAGACAATCTTTTGGGTCAGCTCCTTGTCACTCTACGTCACCCGACGGCGGGGGAGAAGACGGCTCGCCGCTCTTTTGATGACCGGAATTGGGCGGCGAGGCGGACGGCAGCGAAACGAGGTTCGACGGCGCCGATTCCTGTCCGGCGATGTCCACAGCAGTGACGCAGTACGCGGCGCCCGGCTGCAGCGGCGAAAACGAGGCTGCCTCGTCCGCTTTAACAGCGGCGGCGAGGCGTCGTTCCCCCGTTTCGTTCACTAGATAGACGCGGTAGCCGATGACATCCGGCTCGTTATGGCGATTCCAGACGAGCTTGCCCCCTGCAAGCCGAGCGGCGGGTGGAGCCGGTGGACGGCCGTTTTCCTTTAATGTGGAGACGAGCGATGCATCGCCCGCCTGCCCTTCGCCGTTGATCCCCCAATCGGCGAGAAGCTTCGGATTCACGATCACTTCGCGAGTGACAAACTCTTCCGGCGTCGTCTCAAGCGCCACATAGCGGCGTCCGCCGATGACGACGACCCGGCTTTCCATCACTTCCTCGCCGCTTCCTTCCCGCGGTGCAAACTTCGTATTGTACAGATCGTAACGGACGAGCCCGGCTTTTTCGCACGCGGCCGACGGGCTGAAGCCGCTCGCGGCGCAGTAAGCGCGGCGGACGATGCCGCCTGGCATGAGAAACCGCTTCGGCGGAGCGATGAGCTTCGGGTTTTCTTGATAGGCAGCATTGATCAACCGCGCCCATAACAGCTGGGTGCGCTGGCTGTAGGAAAGCCCTTTGTAGCGGGACTCAAGCGGCGCCGGCCGGTCATAGCCGATCCAAACGCCGAACGTGACGTTCGGATTGACGGCGATAAACCACGAATCGCGCTTGTCTTGCGATGTGCCGGTTTTTCCCGCCCAATCGGCGGAAAAGGTCAAGTAGCGCGGCACCGACGAGGCCGTTCCGCCGTGAAGCACGTCGCGCATCATATCAATCATCAAGTACGACGTTTGCGGCGAAAACACCGGGACGGGTTTGCTTTGATGTTTGTAAACGATCTTTCCGTTTTTGTCCACAATCTTCTCAATCATGTAAGCGTCCACGAACGATCCGTAATTGGCGAACGTCGCATAGGCGTTGACGTTTTCCTCGACCGTGACGCCAATGTGCGTCCCGCCGATCGCCAAAGCTGGATTGGCCTCTTCTTGTTTGGCGACGCTCGTGACCCCCATTTTATGCAAATAGTCAATCGGATGGCGGGATCGAATTCTCATATACGTCCGAACGGCCGGAATGTTGAACGATTGCTGCAAGGCATAGCGCGCCGTGACGAGCCCGTGCGTTTTTCCGTCCGCGTTTTTCGGTGTATACGAACCGATCGAAAGCGGCAAGTCGGGAATGATCGTCGCCGGCTGGATGACGCCCATCTCCATCGCCGGCGCGTATACTAAGAGCGGTTTCATCGTTGACCCGTTGGACCGGTGCGCTTGGGTGGCGTGGTTCAACTGCTCGCGCCCATAATCGCGGCCGCCGACGAAGCTGATGATTTTTCCCGTTTTGTTTTCGATGAGCATCGCCCCGACTTCGACCGGTTGGCGATGGGGGATCATTTTTCCTGTTTTCTTGTCTTTGGTGTAATACACATTGTCGCTTCCGTAATACGGGTAGCGGGCGGCGATGCGCTGCATTTGTTCATAAATCTTTTTGTCGATCGTCGTATAAATCCGATATCCGCCTTGGCGCAACGCTTTTTCCGCCTCGCCGAGATAGCGGCGGAAACGAGCGGGGTCGCGCTTCACCTCTTCCGGCTTATAGCCGTCGCGCTTGGCGAACGTCTCGGCGAGCACCTCTTTCGCCCGCCGCTCAATCTCCATCGTCAAAAACGGATATTGTTCAAACGGCGACGGCTTCGGGGCGGCCAAATGCTTCGCCACATCATAGGAAAGCGCTTCCTTATACTGTTTTTCCGAGATGTAGCCGGCCCGTTTCATCCGGTACAGCACCGTTTTCATCCGTTTCAATCCCGCCGAGAGATCCGATTTGACGCTGCCGTCAGCGGCAAACGGGGTGTAGACGAACGGGTTTTGCGGCAGTCCGGCCAAAAACGCCGCTTGAGCGAGATTCAACTCTTTGGCGTTGACGCCAAAGACGCCTTGGGCCGCGGCTTGGATGCCGGCGATGTTGCGCCCTGAAGAATTGCGGCCGAACGGAACGACGTTTAAATACGCCTCTAAAATGTCTTCTTTGGAAAAAAATTTCTCCAGACGAAGTGAAAGCAGCATTTCTTTCGCCTTCCGCTCAAACGACACCTCGTTCGTCAACATCTGGTTTTTGACGAGCTGCTGCGTAAGCGTGCTCCCGCCGCTTTTGACCGGCGAGTTGGTCAGCTCTTGAAACACGGCGCGGATGACGGCCTTCGGAACGACGCCGTCGTGTTCATAAAAATGTTCGTCTTCGGTCGCGATGATCGCCTGCACGACGTATGGCGACACCTCGGAAAGAGGCACCGCCTCGCGGTCAAGGTCGGACCGGAACCGCCCTAAATATACGCCGCCGTCAAAGTACATGTGGCTCGTTTCGCCGTAATGGTAAATCTCCTTTTTCATCTCGTCGGGCGAGGGAACGGGCATATCTTTGACCAAAAAGGCAAAATAGCCGGCACCGGCGCCGATGGCAAAGCAGACAAGGCAGAGTGCGGCGATGAGCAAAATTAAGATGACGTTCCAAACCACATCGTATGTAAGGGAAAAATAATGCCACGCTTTTTCAAGAGAAATGGAAAGTTGGTTTCGCTTCATGCCAGCCCCCCTATGCGGCAAGTCATTATATATCAGTATACCATAGGAAGGGGAGGCATTGTGGAATTTTGCCGATTTTTCGCCGTTTGTGCGAAAAGCGTTAGGGTTGACAGCGAGCGCATCGCTATGGTAATAAGAATGTATATATTTCATATGAGAAAGCGATGATGGGAACAAGTAGCGGCTGTCTCCCTGGTGCAGAGAGCTGGCGGACGGTGCGAGCCAGTCCACAGGCAGGCGTGAATTACCTCCCTGAGCAGCGATGGCGAACGTTTTTGGCACCTAGTAGCCATCCGCCGGCCGGCGCCGTTATCCAAATGAGTGAGAAAGCACCATGCTTTCTAAGTAGGGTGGTACCGCGACGAACACTCGCCCCTTCATCACGGGCGGGTGTTTTCTTTTGCATGACATTTATAGAGAGGTGAAGGATATGGATTTGCTTGCGGAATTGCAATGGCGCGGGCTCGTCAACCAAACGACGGATGAAGACGGGTTGCGCAAGCTGTTGAATGAGGAGCGGGTGACGCTCTACTGCGGGTTTGACCCGACGGCGGACAGTTTGCATATCGGCAACTTGGCCGCCATTTTGACGCTGCGCCGCTTCCAGCAGGCGGGGCACCGGCCGATCGCCCTAGTCGGCGGAGCGACGGGGTTGATCGGTGACCCGAGCGGGAAAAAAAGCGAGCGCACGCTCAATGCGAAAGAAACCGTCGAGGCATGGAGCGCGCGTATTAAAGAACAGCTCGGCCGTTTTTTAGATTTTGAAGCGGACGGCAATCCGGCGAAAATCAAAAACAACTACGACTGGATCGGGCCGCTGGATGTCATTACGTTTTTGCGCGATGTGGGCAAGCATTTCAGCGTCAACTACATGATGGCGAAAGAGTCGGTGCAATCGCGCATCGAGACGGGCATTTCATTTACCGAGTTCAGCTATATGATGCTGCAGGCATACGATTTTCTCCGCCTGTACGAGACGGAAGGCTGCCGCCTGCAAATCGGCGGGAGCGACCAATGGGGCAACATCACGGCAGGGCTTGAGCTTATTCGCAAAACGAAAGGCGAGGCGCGGGCGTTTGGCTTGACGATCCCGCTTGTGACGAAAGCGGACGGCACGAAATTCGGGAAAACGGAAAGCGGCACGATTTGGCTCGATAAAGAGAAAACATCGCCGTACGAGTTTTACCAGTTTTGGATCAACACCGACGACCGCGATGTGATCCGCTACTTGAAGTACTTTACGTTCCTGTCAAAAGAGGAAATCGAAGCGCTTGAACAAGAGCTTCGTGAAGCCCCAGAGAAGCGGGCGGCCCAAAAGGCGCTTGCTGAGGAAGTGACAAAGCTCGTGCACGGCGAAGAGGCGCTCAGGCAAGCGATTCGCATTTCTGAAGCGCTCTTTAGCGGCGACATTGCCAATTTGACAGCGGCGGAAATTGAGCAAGGGTTCAAAGATGTGCCGTCATTCGTTCATGAAGGAGGCGACGTTCCGCTTGTCGAGCTGCTCGTTTCTGCCGGCATTTCGCCATCGAAGCGGCAAGCGCGCGAAGACATCCAAAACGGCGCCATTTACGTCAACGGCGAGCGCCTTCAAGACGTCGGAGCCATATTAACGGCTGAACACCGCCTTGAGGGGCGGTTTACGGTCATCCGCCGCGGGAAGAAAAAGTATTATTTGATTCGCTACGCCTAAGAAAAAAGATCCGAAATGCATCGGCATTTCGGATCTTTTTTGCGCCTTAACGCGAGTAGAACTCGACGATGAGCGCTTCGTTGATTTCCGCCGGCAGTTCGGAACGCTCCGGCAAGCGGGTGTACGTCCCTTCCATTTTTTCCGGATTGAACGTCAAGTAATCCGGAATGTAGTTGTTCGCTTCGAGCGCTTCTTTAATCACTTGCAAGTTGCGCGATTTTTCGCGAACGGCGATCGTTTGTCCCGGTTTGACTCGGTACGACGGGATGTTGACACGGCTGCCGTCGACCAAAATGTGGCCGTGCGTCACGAGCTGGCGGGCTTGACGGCGCGTGCGGGCCAACCCTAAGCGATAGACGAGGTTGTCTAGGCGCGACTCCAACAAAATCATGAAGTTTTCGCCGTGTTTACCCGGCATTTTGCCTGCTTCTTCAAACGTTTTGCGGAATTGGCGCTCGTTTACACCGTACATATGGCGCAGCTTTTGCTTTTCTTGTAGCTGCACGCCATATTCCGACAATTTCCGACGCTGCCCTGGACCGTGTTGGCCAGGCGGATACGGACGTTTTTGCAATTCTTTCCCCGTGCCGCTCAACGAGATGCCAAGGCGGCGGGAAATTTTCCACATTGGACCAGTATAACGAGCCATTCGTTGCTCCTCCTTGCGCTTTTATTCGTAAAATAAAAGCAGATGTGCGCCAACAATTATGGCCATTTTGTTTTCATGCATCCTCGCTCTCGCAGCTAAGAGTTACACGATGCACCTCGGCGGGCCGAGGAACAAAATGAACCATAAAGGCGGGCACAAAGGCTGCTATATTTTACACAAAGGCTATTATATGATTTTTAGAGGATAAAGTCAACATTTTGTTTCCCTTTTTCTCCATTGGTATGGTATAATAAAAGATGCAATTTTTAAAAAATTGTCATCCCATTCTCTCGTTTGGAATGATGATGCCGGTTTGGGTGGAAAAGGCGATGAACAAGGAAGAAATGAAACGGTATGAATCATTTAAACAAAAATTTTTCCACTGGTTTTTGGCGTTTCAGGACGATGGGCCGTTTTCGGCGGCGGCGGGCGAGTTGCTCGCGCTGCTAAAAGAAGAGCTGGCGCTCGAGCAAGCCGTTTTTTATTTGTACGACCCGGTGCGGGCTGCCTTTTATCCGGAAGCGGCCGCGGTTGGGACGCCGGACGCTGGGCCGATCGCGGCTGATGGAGAGCGGAAAGTCGCTGTTGTCGATGCCGGTGGGCCGCATATGGCGGCCCGGCTCTTTTTCATGCTTTCCGATGAGACGCCGGCGATGGTCGAGCTGATGTATCGAAAAGATGGCGGTTTTGACGAGCGGTTGTTGTGGGAGATCCGGACGGATTTGGCGCGATTGTTTCGGAAACTTAGCGCGGTGCTGCAAGGAGAGGGCGAAGAGAAACGGTATGGACAGCTGCATCACTTTGCCGCAAAAATTCATTCCTCGATGCATATCGATGTTGTGCTTGAAGAAATTATCCGCACGCTGCAAAACGTCTATCCATCATTCACCTACCACCTTCTGTTGTCGCATGACAACCATCTGCGCGGAAATTTGCCAATTAAAACGCTTGTATTGGATGAAAGGGAAAAACAGACGGCGGCGTTGCGGGCGTTTTTGACTGGACAAGTGCAATGCGAGGAGATGGAGGCGCCGCCGCGCTCGGTGCTGTACGCCCCGATTAAAGGGGCGCAGGCGGTGTATGGGGTGATTGAAATTATCGCCCCATACGCTGCGCCATTTCCAAAACGAGAGATTCATTTTATTTCGCTGCTGGCGAGCACGGCTGGAAGCGCGCTTGAGAACGCCAAGTTGTATGAACAGTCGCGCCGGCTTGTCGCCGATTTGCAGCTGATCAACGACACAATGCGCCAATTGAACGCCCGGCCGCGGCTTCATGAAGCCATTGAGTACATGGTATCGCAAATCCAACAATCGTTCGGCGCGGATGAAGTCGGTTTTTTCTTGTTTGCCGACGGCAAGCGGGAGCTTTTGCCAGGCAGCACGCCGTTTTTTTTCGACCATCGGTCCGAGCCCTATATCGAATGGGTGGAAAAGCGGCGCCAAAGCGGAAATGACATTTTATTTGCCGGTGATGTATGCGTGTCCGCTTTCGGTTCGTTTCGTTCCATCATGGCGGCGCCGATGCAGCAAAACAAGGAAACGAAGGGACTGTGCATTGCGCTCGCCAGCGAGCCATACCGATTTACGTTTGAGATGTTTAAGCTCTTGGAATCCCTCGTTCAACATTCAACGCTGGCGTTTATGAACGCGATGCTGCGCGAAGAGCTCGAGAAGATGGTAGTCACCGATTATTTGACAAAGCTGCATACGCGCCGTTACTTGGACGAGGTGATCCAAACATCCATGGGATCCGATGCATCCGGGGCGCTCATTTTGTTTGACATTGACAACTTTAAGCAAATCAACGATGTGTACGGCCATCAAACGGGCGATGGGGTGCTCGTCCAAGTGGCTGAGACGGTGCGCGCCAACATTCGCGATGGCGATGTGGCGGCGCGTTGGGGCGGGGAAGAGCTGGCGGTGTATTTGCCGAAAGTGCCGCTGTCTGACGCCATTTCGATTGCCCGCCGCATCACAGAAAAAGTCAGAGAACAAACGATTCCGACGGTGACCGTTTCGTGCGGCGTGTCATGGTGGGAGCGCCAAGGCTGCGAGGATGCAAAACAGCTGTTCAAACGAGCCGACGCCGCGCTTTATATGGCAAAAGAGACGGGAAAAAACTGCATTTTTGTGCACGATGACTGTCATTTGTATAAGGTGTAAAAAAAAGGAATCCGAGCAAGCGGATTCCTTCTTCGCGCTTGGTGCGCTTTTTTCGTCAGGCGGAAATGAGCACGCTGGCAAACTGCTCCAAGTAGCGGCGGTCGATGTCATCGAAGCGGTTTTTCACCGGGCTGTCGATGTCAAGAACGCCGATGACGCGGTCGTCTTTGATGAGCGGCACGACGATTTCCGATTGAGACGCCGCATCGCAGGCGATATGGCCCGGGAATTGGTGAACGTCTGGAACGACCACCGTCCGCCGTTTGGCGGCCGCCGTGCCGCACACCCCTTTGCCGAACGGAATGCGCACGCATGCCGGCAAGCCTTGGAACGGGCCAAGCACAAGCTCCTCGCCGTCTGCGAGATAAAAACCGACCCAATTGATGTCGGTGAAAAACTGGTTGAGCAAGGCGGCTGCGTTCGCCAAGTTGGCGATGAAGTTGGGTTCCCCGGAAATGAGCGATTTCAGCTGTTCGATGACGAGCGCGTAATTTTCTTCGCGTGTTCCGTTGTAAGCCATGGGACGAAACATAGAACTAGCCTCCTTTTTCATCATGGTTGGAGCAGGACTCTGGCCTCAACATCCAGCAGGATGCAAGCAGGGAAATGGCTGATTCGCCTATTTTATGACGGCTGCGGGCGGTTGTCAACCGAAAGCGCCTCGCGGTCCATCCTCTCCCGTCCTTGGTGCAAGTCGGCGGCGCGATGGGCGTCGGATCCGTAGACGATTGGGATGCCCCGCCGCCGCGCCTCGGCGATCACGCCGCCCGGCGGATACGGCTCAAGGCAGAGCGGTTTGGCGGCGCCGGCGCCGTTGTAGTCCAATTCATAGCCGAACTGCTTGATGTCATCGAGAATGGCAACAATCCACTCATCCATTGGTTCCAAGCATGGGAAACGGCGTTGGAACTTGCGCACAAGCGTCATATGGCCGATGCGTCTCGGTTTGTAGCGGCCAAGCTCCGTGCGGATCGATTGCAGCACCGTTTCGTAGTAGGCGCGGTGGACGCGTTCGACCGATCCGAACAAGCGGACGATGTCGGCGAACATATCTTCGCTGTAATCAAGGCATACATATTGCCCTTCGTGGGCCAAAAAGTGAACCGATAAAATGCTGTCGTCAAGCAGCGGGCCGACCTCGTCGAGCAGGCGGGTTGTTTCTTCCTCAAAGCCAGGAATAAAATCGACTTCGAGCCCGACACGGATGGCAATGTCGTTTCGGTAGCGGGCTTTCACCTCAGCGACGGCGTGCAAATAGCGCTCAAGCTGGCTAAGCTTCATCGAACAGTCCTGGTTGGGCGTTGGATCGATAAACCGCTCAGGAAGCGGGGCATGCTCCGTAAAGGAAATGTCGGTATAGCCCAGTTCGATCGCGCGCTCTACATAGGCCTCAAGCGGATCTTGGCTTCCGTGCGGACAAAACGGCGTATGAATATGCCCGTCGCGCATGATCGATTTTCCTCCTTTCTTCCTTATGTATCATAGCAAAAATAGTGAAGATTCTTGTAAAAAAAATAAAAATTTTGGTCAAAAAATGTCGTTAACATGGTATCATAAAAACATTGAAAAACATATATTTTTGCCTTCTCCGCTATTTTCGTTTGTTCGATAGAAGTAGCTTGAATGCAAGGAGGGCATCAGCGGATGGGAATGGCATGGATCGTTCTGCTCCTCGGAGCGGGGGCAATCATATATAATCATGTGTACCGGAAGCGGATGTACCGGGAAATCGATCGGCTCGAGGAATGGAAAATCAACTTGATGAACCGGCCGGTGCCGGATGAGCTGGCGAAAGTGAAACAGCTGAATATGACAGGGGAGACGGAGCAGCTGTTTGAACGATGGCGCCAGCAATGGGACGACATTGTGGCAGTGAAGCTGCCGAATGTGGAAGAACAGCTGTTTGACGCGGAGCGGCTGCTCGACAAATACCGCTACCGGCAGGCGCGCCGGCTGCTTGGGCAGATCGCCGACGGATTGCGTCGTCTTGAGGAAGAAGTGCATGAAATCATTCATGAAGTGAATGAGTTGATCGGCAGCGAGGAACAAAGCCGGGCGGAGATCGAGGAGCTGCGTGCGGCTCACCGGGAAGCGAAAAAGGCGCTGCTTGCTTACCGTTATACGTTCGGTTCGGCTGCCGACTTGCTTGACGTCCGTTTAACGGAAGCGGAAAAGCAGTTTCAGCGGTTTGCCGAATTGACGGAAGCCGGCAACTATTTGGCGGCGCGCGATGTGGTTCTGACACTGAAGGAAGAGCTCGGCCGGCTCACAGCCATGATAGAAGAAATTCCCAAACTTCTTGGCGAATGCCAAACGTCGTTGCCAGCTCAGCTCGCTGAGTTGGCTGATGGCTATCGAGAGATGGAAGAGCGCGGATACATCCTTGACCATTTGCACATGGAGCGCACGCTTCAGGAAAAACGGGAAAAAATCGAGCAATGTCTGGCCATGATCCATGAGCTGCGCATCGAAGAAGCGAAGCAGATTGTCGCTGAGCTGAAAGAAGAGATCGACGCGCTCTACGATTTGCTCGAAAACGAAGTGCTCGCGCATCAATATGTGCAAACGGAAATGCCGCGCCTCAGCGGCATGCTTCAGGAGCTCGCCGCCGAGGCGAAGGAAACCGAGGCCGAGGCGCTGTTCGTCCAGCAAAGCTACCATTTGGCGCCAAGCGACCTCGAAAAGTACCGGAGCATCGAAAAGCAGCTGCACCAGTTGCAAAAGCGGTTTTTTCTCATTCAAGACCGCGTTGCCGAGGCGAAAACAGCGTATTCGCTCCTGAAAGAGGAGCTTGAGCAGCTTGTGTCTCAGATCGACCTCATGAAGGAAGAGCATGAACAGTTTCGAACGATGCTGCAGACGCTGCGCAAAGACGAATTGATCGCCCGCGAAAAGCTTGACGGCATGAGAAAAACATTGGCCGAGGCGCTCCGCCTTGTGCAAAAAAGCCGGCTGCCGGGGCTGCCTGAACCGTATGCGCTTGAATTGGCGGAAGCGAGACGCAGCTTGCAAGCCGTTGCCGCGCGTCTTGAAGAAAAGCCGCTTGACATGCCGGCGGTCGACCAAGCGTTGGAGGAGGCGAAAGCGGCTGTGGAACGGTTGTATGAGCGGACGGTGGAAATGATCGAACAGGCGACGCTGGCGGAGCGGACGATTCAATACGGCAACCGCTACCGCCGCCGCTATCCAGCGGTCCGCAAAGGGCTGGAAGAAGCCGAATTTTTATTTCGCCATTATGATTATGAGGAGGCGCTCCGGCAGGCGGTGGCGGCCGTTGAAGAAGTCGAGCCGGGCGCGTTTGACCGTGTGCAGAAATTATGGCAGGAGGATAACAGCCGCGAACAGTGATAAACCACCCGATCACGAGTATTGATTATCCATTATTTTACCTAAAAAACACAGAATCATATGGCTGAACACAAGCTTTTCTGCCTCTTCCCTCGAACAAGAACGCCGCCCGGAATATCTTGAATGAGGGGCTTCGTTTGCTGTCTTCGTAAGGCAGCCAAACCGTGGGACGCACGGGGATGGCTTGGCTGACAGCCTGCCGTGGGGCGGGTGTTCCCAAGAATCTCCCACCTCTAAGCGCAGGTGGGAGATTGTTCAATGGGTTTTTGGTGAATAATGTAAATGACGGTGTGTTTTCGTTGTCGATTGGCGCCTGTTTTGGTTAAGATGGACGATGTACAGCGATATTTTGCCGACAATGAGCGGAGGATGGAAGCGATGATTTATCTTGACAACAGTGCGACGACCAAACCATTTCCCGAGGTGATCGATTCGTTCGTCGCCGTCGCAACGAACTATTTTGCCAATCCGTCGTCGCTCCATGGGCTGGGCATGAAGGCGGAGCGGCTTTTGGCGCAGGCGCGTGAACAAATCGCCGCCATGCTGCGCGTTAAGCCGAACGAAATCGTTTTTACCTCCGGCGGAACGGAGGCGAACAATTTCGCCATCAAAGGGGTCGCCTGGCAATATCAGCGGCGCGGCCGGCATATCATTACGACGAAAATCGAGCATCCGTCTGTCGCTGAACCGTGCCGCCAGCTTGAGGAGCTTGGTTTTGAGGTGACGTACTTGCCGGTCGACCGCGAAGGAAGGGTATCGGTTGAGCAAGTGGAACGCGCGCTGCGCGACGATACGATTCTCGTGTCGGTCATGCACGTCAATAACGAAGTTGGCACGGTGCAGCCGATCGAAGAAATCGGCGCCCTCTTGTCCCGCTATCCGAAAACATTGTTTCACGTCGATCGGGTGCAAGGGATCAGCAAAGTGCCGCTCGACTTGAAGCAAGCCGGTGTCGATTTATGCACGATATCGGCGCATAAATTTCACGGATTGCGCGGCGCCGGCTTGCTTTACGTCCGTGAAGGCGTCCGCTTGGCGCCGTTGATTGCCGGCGGCGGGCAGGAGCGGCAGCTTCGGTCCGGAACGGAAAATGTCGCCGCCATCGTCGCGATGGCGAAGGCGCTTCGCTTGGCGCTCGAGCGCTACGAGCGGGACATCGGCCGGCTTCAAGCATTGAAAGACGAGTGGCTTGAAGCGCTCTTGGCGATTCCAGACATCGAGATCAACACGCCGCGCGATGGCGCCGCTCCTCATATCATCAACTTTTCGTTAAAGCGCGGCGTGAAGCCGGAAGTGTTTGTTCACGAACTGGAAAAAAGCGGAATCTACGTTTCGACGACGTCAGCCTGTTCATCGAAAAAAAAGGCGCCGAGCAAGACGCTTTTGGCCATGGGGCTTGGTGAAGACCGAGCCGAGCGCGGCATTCGCATCAGCTTGTCGTTTGACAACAGCCGGGAAGAAATCGCGCCGGCGGTGGCAGCGATCAAGCAGGCGATCAAAACATTAAGCGAGGTAACGGAATAAGATGATGAACTATGACCGCATTTTGATCCGCTACGGAGAAATGACGACGAAAGGAAAAAATCGGAACATCTTCGTCCGGCGTCTTAAAAACAACATTGCCCGCAAACTGCAGGCGTTCGAGCGGATTCAGATTGAATATATGCGCGACCGAATGTACATTTTATTAAACGGCGAGCCGCATGAACCGATCATCGAAAAGCTGAAAACCGTTTTTGGCATTCATTCGTTCAGCCTGGCGATGAAGTGCGAAAACGATCTGGACGCCATTAAGGAAACGGCGCTCGCCGCCGTCCGCCAGCTCCCATACAAAGGAAAAACGTTTAAAGTGAGCGCCCGCCGCGTCGATAAGCAGTTTCCGTATCGAAGCGACGAGCTGAACTACGAGGTGGGGGCGCATATTTTGCGGCAGACGGACGGGCTTAGGGTCAACGTGCGCGAGCCGGATATTGACGTGCGCATTGAAGTGCGCCAAGACGGGACATATGTCACGTGCCGCGACATTTTCGGCGCCGGCGGCCTGCCGGTCGGAACGAGCGGCAAGGCGATGCTCATGCTCTCCGGCGGCATCGACAGCCCGGTTGCTGGTTATTTGGCGATGAAGCGCGGTTTGGAAATCGAGGCCGTCCACTTTTTCAGCCCGCCGTTTACAAGCGAACGGGCGAAGCAAAAAGTGATTGACCTCGTGCGCAAGTTGACGACATACGGCGGGAGAATCAAGCTTCACATCGTGCCGTTTACGGAAGTGCAGCAAGCCATTTATCAAGGAGTTCCGAACGAGTACTCGCTCATTTCCACTCGGCGGGCGATGCTTAGGATCACCGACGCGCTGCGCCGCCGCCAGCGGGCGTTGGCGATTGTCACAGGCGAAAGCCTCGGCCAAGTCGCGAGCCAGACGCTAGAAAGCATGTACGTGATCAATGAGGTGACCAATACCCCGATTTTGCGCCCGCTTGTTTCGATGGATAAACTTGAAATTATCGAGCTGGCGAAGCAAATCGGCACACATGATATTTCCATTCTTCCGTATGAAGACTGTTGCACCATTTTTACGCCAAGAGCGCCGAAAACGAAGCCAAAAAAAGAAAAAGTGTTCCATTATGAGAGCCAGCTCGACCTCGCTCCGCTTCTGGAAAAGGCAGTCAATGACACAGAAACGCTCGTCATTGATGAAGAAACAGGGCAGGGCGATGAGTTTGCCGAGCTGTTTTGAATCTCAAAATTTACCAAAAAGCATCGCTGCATATCGCCATCTGTTTTCACACATTCTATAGGTACAAGGAGGTGAAAACAGATGGCACGCAACAACAGCAATCAACTGCTTGTTCCGGGTGCGCAACAAGCGCTGGAGCAAATGAAATATGAGATCGCTCAAGAATTTGGCGTGAACTTAGGCGCTGACACGACTTCGCGCGCCAACGGTTCGGTCGGCGGCGAGATCACGAAACGTCTCGTAGCCATGGCGCAGCAACAATTGGGCGGCGCACGCCAATTCTAATTTCATAATGATGGCTTACTGATGGCTTACGCGGCGGGGGCATTCCCCGCCGCTTTCATATGAGAAAAACGGTATTCAAAATAGAACGACTATTTTGTATAATAGAGATGCCGACCAAGGCGAAACAAGACAGAGGGGGAGAGGAACGATGAGGCGGGAAGACTTGATTGCTCCCGAGCGCTACAATTTAACATCGGAAATGGAACGGCATGCGGCCGCCGACCCGGACCGGATCGCGTTGAAATGGGAGAGCGAGCAAGGCGAAACGAAAGAGATTACATACGGCCGCTTGATGGCGCGCGCCAACCAAATTGGAAACGCTTTCTTATCACATGGGCTCGAAAAAGGCGATAAAGTGCTCGTCATGATGCCGCGCCTCATTGAAACATACGAAGTGTATATAGGGGCGCTCAAAGCCGGGCTTGTCGTCATCCCAAGCTCGGAGATGCTGCGGACAAAGGATTTGCAATATCGGCTCGTCCATAGCGAAGCGAAAGCGGTTGTCGCTTATGCGCCGTATACGGACGAATTTGCGCCGATTGACGGCATCGAACGTTTGACGAAGTTCGTCATCGGGGAACCCCGGGACGGATGGATTCCGCTTGAAGACGCCATGGCCAAAGAGAGCGAAACGCTCGAGGCGGCGGATACCTCGCGCGATGATATGGCGTTTTTGTCGTACACATCCGGCACGACCGGCAATCCGAAAGGGGTCGTCCATTGCCATGGTTGGGCGTACGCCCACTTGCGCACGGCTGCGAAAAACTGGCTGTGCATTGAAGAAGGCGACCTCGTTTGGGCGACGGCCGGACCGGGATGGCAAAAATGGATTTGGAGCCCGTTTTTATCGGTGCTCGGCTCGGGGGCGACCGGTTTCGTCTACTACGGCCGCTTTGAGCCGGAAACATATTTGTAGCTATTGGAAAAATACAACATCAATGTGCTGTGCTGCACGCCAACCGAGTATCGTTTGATGGCGAAAGTGCCGGACATCGGCCGCTATCATCTATCTCATTTGCACAGCGCCGTGTCCGCCGGAGAGCCGCTCAACCGCGAAGTGATCGACACGTTTGCCAAGCATTTCGGCGTCGAAGTGCGCGACGGCTACGGCCAGACAGAAAACACGCTGCTTGTCGGCGTCATGAAAGGAATGCCCATCAAGCCGGGTTCGATGGGGAAACCGACGCCAGGCAACCGCGTCGAAATTATCGATGAAAACGGCGAGCCGTGCCCGCCCGGACAAGTCGGCGACATCGCCGTCCATATCGAAACGCCGGCGCTGTTTAAGTATTATTACAAAGATCCGGAGCGGACAGCGATGCAGTTCCGCGGCGACTACTACATTACGGGAGACAAAGCGCGCAAAGACGAAGACGGCTATTTCTGGTTTGAAGGCCGCGGGGATGACATCATCATCAGCGCCGGCTATACGATCGGCCCGTTTGAAGTCGAAGACGCGCTTGTCAAGCACCCAGCCGTAAAAGAGTGCGCCGTCGTCGCCAGTCCGGATGAAGTGCGCGGCCATGTTGTCAAAGCGTTTGTCGTGCTGCGCGACGGGGTCGACAAAGACGATCCGTCTCTGATTCCGGCCCTGCAAGAACATGTGAAACAGTTGACGGCGCCGTACAAATACCCGCGCAAAATCGAGTTTGTCGACGATTTGCCGAAAACGGCGTCCGGAAAAATCCGCCGCGTCGAGCTGCGCGAGCGGGAAGCCCGCCTTGCCGGCCGGTCGTTGTAAGCAGAAAGAGCCGATTGAGCTGGCCGTTGCCAGAAGCGGAGCGATGTCCGCACAGCGGCCAAACAAGAGGGTGTCTCGTTGCGAGACACCCTCTTGCCGCATGCGCGTCGAACGGATTCGCCATTTTAGATCCGGTGTTTCGCCGGGAGAACAGACACACGCTTCACAAAAAGACGCGTTTCACTTTATCCCAGAACGAATTGTCTTTTAGGCGCACCGTTTTGACCACCCGGTCGCTTAAACGAATGTCAATCCGCTCAATATGCTGGATGCTGAGCGCTTCATTGTCGAGGCCGATGATTGGAAAATGGCTTGTTTCTTCCGACATTTTCAGCGTCAACGTCCGCGAGCCGCTCAAAATGAACGGCGAGCCGAGCGTCCGATAGCGGTTGCTGTTGAGCGAGGCGAGTTCGCTCACTTGAAAGCACGGCAAGAGCGGATCGACGACCGCTCCGTGCACCGATTTATTGTAGCCGGTGCTGCCGGTCGGCGTCGAAACGATGATGCCGTCGCCGCGGAACGTCTCGAAATGCAAGTCGTCGATGAAAACGTCGATCGCCATCGTTTTAATGATTTGCGAGCGGATCGAACATTCGTTTAAGCAGAAAAACGAAGCCGCGCCGTCGATCGTCACTTCGATGATTGGGTAGCGCCGCACTTCGAGTTTCCAATTTTTCGCCGCTTCCACCATATGATCGATGTCGTCAATATGGAAATCGCAGTAAAACCCGCGCGCCGGCAAGACGGACACGCCGACGTACAAACGGTCAGGAAGAAATCCCGTCTGCCGCACCGCCTGCAAAAACGCGCCGTCATCCCCGATGCTGACGATGATGTTCGCTTCCCGATAGTCGTCGACGACCACAAACGGACCGCGCTCTGCCAGCTCAATGAGCGGCTTCACTCGTTCGATGAGCTTGTCGTCGCGCTTATAAAAAAAATAAAGACGGTTGCGTTCCATATCCATGTTTTGCGTCCTCCCGATGGCATCATCTAATCAATCGATGTACAATGAATATTGTACCACGTTTGCCAGGATTCTAAAAATATGGGCAGCCGATGCAGGGGGGAAGACGATGAATCGAAAACGATGGACCGCGTTGGCCATCGCCGCCGCCTTGTTTGTGATCTCGGTGCTTGTTCAAGCGGTTGGCGTTCTTTTGTCCGACAAGGCCGGCGGCTGGTCGGAAAGCTGGCTGGCGCTCATGGAGTCGCCATTTAGCGAAGAAGTCATCGCCGAGGGCGACCCGTTGAAAAAAATCGCTGTGTTGGAAGTGAACGGAGTTATTCAAGATGCGGGGGAAGCGGAGTCGCTTCTTTCCTCATCACAGTACAACCACCAAACGTTTTTGCAAATGATCAAACAGGCGAAAGAGGATCAAGACGTCAAAGCGATCATCTTGCGCATCAATTCGCCGGGCGGCGGTGTCGCGGAAAGCGCGGAAATTTACGATCAGCTGATGAAGCTGAAAAAGAAGACGAACAAGCCGATTTACGTATCGATGGGGGCCATGGCCGCCTCGGGCGGTTACTATATCGCTGCGGCCGGCGATAAAATTTTCGCCAGCCCGGAGACGATCACCGGCTCCATCGGCGTCATCATGCAAAGCGTCAACTATGAAGGGCTGGCAAAGAAGTACGGCGTGGAGCTTGTCACGATCAAAAGCGGGCCGTACAAAGACATCATGAATCCGGCGCGCAAAATGACCGAAGCGGAACGGAAGATTTTGCAGCGGCTGATCAATGATTCGTATGATGCGTTTGTTGATGTGGTAGCCAAAGGGAGAAAGCTGCCGGAAGACACGGTGCGCAAGCTGGCGGACGGCCGCATTTATGACGGGCGACAGGCGAAGGCGCTCCGCCTTGTCGACGAGTTCGGCTACTTGGATGACGCGATCGCTGCGCTCAAAAAAGAGCATCATTTAACCGGCGCTCAAGTCGTAAAATACGTGAACGATGCGCCGTGGAGCTCTCTCTTTGAGATGGTGTCGAACCGGATGAAGCCGGACAGCGAGGCGGCCGGGCTCATCCGCCTGTTGTCGCGCCCTTCCTCGCCGCGGCTTATGTATTTATACGCCGAATAAAGGAGTGGAAACATGACGGACATGCAAATAACGGCGACGCTGGCGGATCATCATCTCCCGCCGGCAGAGCGCCCCCTCTGCTACGGCGGCTTTTGGCTTCGTTTTTGGGCGTATTGCCTTGATGTCATTGTTGTCTCGAGCCTCAACCGGCTCATCGTTTGGCCGCTTTTTCGCCTGTTCGATTGGCCGCTTGCGCAGGACGGTTTGTTCGCGCCAGCGACGGTCGCGGCCGCCGTCGTCTTTTACGCCTATTTCGTGTTGATGACGAAAGCGTTTGGGCAGACGCTTGGCAAAATGGTGTTCGGCTTAAAAGTGGTCGATGAGCGCGGCGAGCCGCTCACCTGGCTGACCGTGTTGTTTCGCGAAGTCGTCGGCAAATTCATCGCGAAAAAATTGCTGTTCATCGGTTTTTTGTTTGTTGCGTTTTCCGAAAAGAAAAAAGGGATGCATGACCAGTTCGCGGATACGATCGTCGTCCGCGAGTAACAATCCGCCTGCATCAAGAACAGAACGTCAACCAATGTCCGCCTGCCGAAACGGCAGGTTTATTTTTTTTCCAGATGGCGACAATGTATGATGAAAGGGAGGGCGGACATTGAAAGCAGTCATCGCGGTCATCGCAACGGTTGTTCTTTTGCTTCTTCTCGTCGCCTGGATGAAAGTATCGGTGACGGTCGTGTTTCGCCATGTGAAAGACGACGATGAATGCAAAATCGTGGTGCGCACGCTGTTTGGCCTCCTCCGCTATACTGTCCGCATTCCGTTCATCAAGCTGGACATGGATCCGGATGCGCCGGGAGTGGCGTTTCTCCAAAAAAAAGGAGTGGAGGGAACGCGCGGGAAGGAGGAAAAGAAAGGGAAATTGACCCTAAAAAAAATCGCTGACCTGTTTCGACAGCTGAAACGGTTTCTCGAGCAAGTCGTCGACTTGCATGAAATTATGAAACAATTTTATCGCCACGTGACGATTACGAAATGGGAGTGGAAAACGAGAATCGGCACCGGCGACGCCGCGTCAACCGGCTTGCTCGTGGGGCTTGGCTGGTCGCTGAAATACATGATCATCGGCGCGGCGAGCCGCTATATGAACATGAAAACAACTCCGGCTGTCGCCATCGTTCCGGCCTACGATCGGGCCGCTTCGGAAACGGTGTTTTTATGTATGATTCAGTTTCGAATCGGGCATGCTATGGTAGCAGGATTGCGAGTGGTCAAACATTGGCGCGGACGGCGGCTGCCAAAGCGAAACCCATTGGCGGCCAAGCAGGCAAATGAAGGCTACTAGGAGGAATGACGATGACGAACCATCCGATTCAAGGGCTGATGACAACAGCGATGGAAAACTTAAAACAAATGATCGACGTCAATACGATTATCGGCGACCCGGTGGAGACGCCTGACGGCAGTGTCATTTTGACCGTTTCGAAAGTCGGGTTTGGCTTTGCCGCCGGCGGCAGCGAGTTTATGCTTGACGGTCAACAAAATGGCCGCCAAGGGGCGCAAGCCGACGGGAACGGGCAGGCCCAAGGGAACGGACATCCGTTTGGCGGCGGCAGCGGCGGCGGCGTCTCGATTACGCCGATTGCGTTTCTCGTCGTCAACTCGTCCGGGGTGAAGCTGCTCCATTTGGATGAAAGCACGCACTTATACGAAAAAATTCTCGATGTCGCGCCGCAGGCGTTTGAGAAGATTCAGGCGATGCTGAAGAAAAACAAGAAAGACGGCGCCGCAGGCCAAAAAGCAGACGACTTTGACATTTAGCCGGACCGTTGGCGTCCGGCCTTTTGTTTGTCTGCTGTCATGAACGGACAAAATCGTTGAAAAATTCCGTTCCGCGTTTTAGTATGGAAGTAGTACATATTTTTTCTAAAGGGGGAGAGAACCCATGGCCTATGTGACGTTTAAAGGGCAGCCGGTGACGCTTGTCGGCAACGAAGTGAAAGTCGGCGACAAAGCGCCGGATTTCACCGTGCTTGATCAAAACTTGCAGGAAGTGACGCTCGCGGATACGAAAGGGCACGTCCGCCTGATCAGCGTCGTTCCGTCGCTCGACACCGGAGTTTGCGACGCGCAAACGCGCCGGTTTAACGAGGAAGCGGCAAAGCTCGACAATGTGAAAGTGTTGACGATCAGCGTCGATTTGCCGTTTGCGCAAAAGCGGTGGTGCGGCGCCGCCGGCATTGAGAACGTTCAAGTGTTGTCCGACCATCGCGATGTTTCGTTCGGACAAGCATACGGCGTCTTGATCAAAGAACTGCGCCTGCTTGCCCGCGCCGTGTTTGTCATCGACAGCAATGACACAGTGACGTATGTCGAATACGTGCCGGAAGTGACGAACCATCCGAACTACGAAGCGGCGATTGAAGCGGCGAAAGCGGCGAAATAATGAAAAGGCCCCGACCCGTTCGGGGCCTTTTCGTTCCTATCGGCGCTTTTCTTGCGGCGCGAGGCGGACGGTCGTACAATATACAGAAGGGACGTTGGCAGAAAGGTGGGGACGTACAGATGATGACGCCAGTCGAACGGTTGTTCACGGTATTCGATGAAACGGCCCAACTTTTGCAAGAAGAATTGCAATGCACGTATTTAGAAGCCGTCGCGGAGACGGGGGAGAATTTGTTCCACGGCGACGTGCTGCAAAGCGAAGTGAGCGAGCTGAACGCGAAACGGCTGAAAAAGCAGTATCGCGAACTGATGCTGGAACGGTTTCAAAACGAAGAAATCCGCAAGGCGTTTCAGCTTGCGGTGTTAAAAGGGATGCGCAAGCATGTCCAGCCGCACCACCAAATGACTCCGGATGCGGTCAGTTTGTTTTTGGCGTATTTGGTCCGCGAGTTTACGCGCTCGCATTTGGCGCTTAAGATCCTCGACCCGGCCGTCGGCACGGCGAATTTATTGACGGCGGTGTTAAACGGCCTTCGAGGAAAACAGGCGGCGAGCTACGGCAGCGATGTCGATGATCTGCTTGTCAAATTGGCGTACGTCAACGCGAACTTGCAAAAGCATCCGGTGCAGCTGTTTAACCAAGACAGCCTAAGGCCGCTGTTTGTTGAGCCGGTTGACGTCGTCGTCTGCGATCTGCCGGTCGGCTATTACCCGGATGACGACAATGCCGCCCGCTTCGCCTTAAAAGCGAAGGAAGGCCGGTCGTATGCCCATCATTTGTTCATCGAGCAAAGCTTGCGCTATACGAAAGAGGGCGGCTACTTGTTTTTCCTCATCCCGAATATGTTGTTCTCGAGCCCGCAGGCGGGGCAGCTGAACGAATTTTTAAAAGAGGCGGCCATTGTCCAAGGAGTCTTGCAGCTGCCGCTGTCGATGTTTAAAAACGATCAGGCGGCAAAAAGCGTGTTGATTTTGCAAAAGAAAGGGCCGAACGTCAAAAAGCCAAAACACGTGCTGCTTGTCGAGCTGCCGCGGTTTTCCAACAAATCGGCGATGCAGGCGATGATGGCGAAAATCGACGCCTGGATCACCGAGGAAAAAGAATGTTGACGAAAGGGTGTCCCAAACGCAGCGGGACGCCCTTTTTGATCACCGTATAGGCCGTCAAGCCCCTTCACAAAACGAGAGGTTGCATCTTCCTCCCCTTGCGCTCACGCGTGGAAGTGGGGGGTCTTCTCGGCTCAAGATGATAAATGTTGCTCTTTTCTTCATCGAAGAATCGCTGTTTTTCACCGACCTTTTCGGTCAGCTCCGTTTTCATTTTTCACAACATAAAAACTTTTTCTTGCAACCGGTTGCGAAACAAAGCCGCGCTTGAAACGCGAAAACGGGAGGCATACAATGAAAAAGGCATAGTGAAACGGCGCCCAATCGCGCACACTAACGGTAAGCGCGAGCGGATTTTGGCAAAAAAGGAGCTGTGTTTTCGATGGCGAAAGTGCTAGCCATTAATGCGGGAAGTTCCTCGTTGAAATTCCAGCTGTTTGAGATGCCGGCAGAAACGGTGTTGACCAAAGGGGTCGTCGAACGGATCGGCTTTGACGACGCGATTTTCACCATTGTCGTAAACGGTGAAAAACATCAAGAAGTGACGGCGATTCCGGATCATGCCGCGGCCGTTAAAATGCTGCTTGATAAGCTCATTCGCTACGGCATTATCCGTTCGTTTGACGAAATTGACGGCATCGGGCACCGCGTCGTCCACGGCGGGGAGAAGTTCAGTGATTCGGTGCTCATCACCGAGGACGTCATCAAGCAAATTGAAGAAGTGTCCGAGCTCGCCCCGCTCCATAACCCGGCCAACCTCGTCGGCATTCGGGCGTTTCAGGAAGTGCTGCCGGACGTGCCGGCCGTGGCGGTGTTTGACACGGCGTTCCACCAGACGATGCCGGAACAGTCGTTTTTATACAGCTTGCCATATGAGTATTACACGAAATTCGGCATCCGCAAGTACGGATTCCACGGCACGTCGCACAAATACGTCACCCAGCGGGCGGCGGAGCTTCTCGGCCGACCGATCGAACAGCTGCGCCTCATCTCGTGCCATTTAGGCAACGGGGCGAGCATCGCGGCGGTTGAGGGCGGCAAGTCGATCGACACGTCCATGGGCTTTACGCCATTAGCCGGCGTGGCGATGGGAACGCGCTCCGGCAACATCGACCCGGCGCTCATCCCGTACATTATGGAAAAAACGGGAATGACTGCGGATGAAGTGATTGAAGTGCTGAACAAAAAGAGCGGCATGCTCGGTCTGTCCGGCATCTCGAGCGATTTGCGCGACTTGGAAAAAGCGGCCGCCGAAGGAAATGAGCGCGCGGAACTGGCACTTGAAGTGTTTGCGAACCGCATTCATAAGTACATCGGCTCGTATGCGGCGCGCATGTGCGGAGTCGATGCCATCATCTTCACCGCCGGCATCGGCGAGAACAGCGAAGTCGTGCGGGCGAAAGTGTTGCGCGGCCTCGAGTTTATGGGAGTTTACTGGGATCCCATCCTAAACAAAGTGCGCGGCAAGGAAGCGTTCATCAGCTATCCGCACTCGCCGGTCAAAGTGCTCGTCATCCCGACCAATGAAGAGTTGATGATCGCCCGCGACGTCATGCGGTTGGCGAATTTGTAAGCGGATTGTAATAAAAAGAATCGTTGCAGCCATTTTGGCCAAAACGGCTGCCCCAAACAAACGGGGCAGCCATTTTTTTGTTTTGCCGCTTTGGTGCGCTTGATTCTTGTTTCAACAACTCCGGACGGAGATGTCTTGCGTTTTTCGTCTCCCCGGCAATCATCGGAATTGCCGGCGGCGTTGTTTCACGCCAAAATGAGAGTGCATACTCGGTTGAAGGGAGTGAACGGATATGGCATTGTTTCGTGATGATGCTCATGTGTATCGGGTGATTGGCGAGTTTATGCAAATTCCGTCGCGCCCAAGGACGGAATTTGAGCTGCGCAGCTGGTGGGAGCGGCATCCAGCGTATAAGGAATACGGCAACGAGGTGGAGCAAATCAATCGGATTGGAGAACAAATCCGCCGTTCCCGCGCCGCGTTCGTCTTTTATTTGACCGATCCGGAGGCGGTCATCAGCATCGATGCGAGGCGGCCGGAAACCGGTGAAAACTACGCCATTTATTTCGGGCAGGCAATCGATGCGCCTGATGTCGCCATCAAGACGACCGGCGATATCGCCCACCAATTTTGGGGCGGCAACATCAACGTTCCATTGGCGCTCATGACCGGAAAAATGAAGGCAAAAGGATCGAAAGCGAAGGCGTTGCAGCTGTTGCCGCGCATCGTGCCGGCGTTTCCGCTTTATCGGCGCTATTTGGAACTGATCGATGAGCGCGCGCTTCTCCATGCTTTAAAGGCGTAAAAACATCGGGGAGCGCCGCGAGGGAGGAAAGAAAGTTCCGACGATTTTCGGGATAGGACATGAAACGGAAACGCGATATAGTAAAATTACAAAATGAAATTTCAGACAGTTCTAAATTTTTAAGGAGGCCATGAAGATGACGACGGTAAGAGACATTTTCCAACTGATCGATTCGCAATTGAGGGAAGACCCATCCCGCGCCGATGGGATTGTCGCGGTGTACCAGTTTAACTTAAGCGGGTCTGATGCGGGGGTGTACCAAGTCGTCCTTCGCCCAGACGCTGGATTTGTCATTGAAGGGGAGCAAGAAACGCCTGATTGCACGCTCAGCATGGACAGCGAGGATTTTAAAAAAATGGTGGACGGCGAGCTCAACGGAACGGAAGCGTTTATGAGCGGGCGGCTTCGCATTGACGGGGACATGGGGCTGGCGCTGCGGCTCCAAGAAGTGCTGTCCGCCTACAACAGCGCCAATCAAAACCAATAAGCACAACAAGAAAGCCGGCCGGCATGTTTTTCCGTGCATTGACAACAGCGCCGACCGTCAGAAGGAAGGAGACGAAAGGCGGCGGGCTTGGCCTTTTTCGCAGGCCCGCCTAATTTGGTTAAAGGAGACGGGGGAATGGATTTACGAACGGTTTGGACGAAAAATATCGAGCGGTTCGGTCCTTATCCGGCACTGATTTTTGAAGGAAACGAATATACGAACGTGGACTGCGACGCCCGTTCGTCCCAGCTGGCTCATGCGTTGATTGAACTTGGGGTCAAGCCGGGCGACCGCGTTGTTGTAACGATGCCGAACAGCCCAGAAGTAGTAGTCGCCTTCAGCGGCGTCTTGAAAGCAGGAGCGGTTGTCGTGCCGGTGTTGCCGCTGTTGCAGACGCAGGAGCTCCATTACATTTTTAAAGACTGCGAACCGAAAGTTGTGCTGACGGCGGAAATGCTGTGGGCGAAAGCGAAAGAGGCCGCCAATGGCTTGCCGGCGCCTCCGATGATGTTTACGATTGACGATCCTCATTCACCGCGCTCTCTGCGAACAAGAATGGAGCAAGCTCCTGCCAGCATGCCGCTGGCGGCAGTCACCGAAAATGCCCCTGCCGCCTTGCTTTACACATCGGGAACGACCGGCCATCCGAAAGGGGTCGTGCTGACGCACCGCAATTTGTATGCCAACGCGGAAGCAGCGGCCGAGATGGCGAAGCGGCTGCCTACCGAATATGACCGCGTCGGTCTTGGCGTGCTGCCGATCTCCCATGCGTTCGGTTTTACGATGATGAACGTCGCGCTGTTATTGGGCGACAAGATCGTCCTCCTGCCGTATTTCGAGCCGAAAAAAGTGCTGGAGACAATCGAACGGCATCGAGTGACGCATACGGCGATGGTGCCAGCGATGTTCCATGCGTTGTGCTATTGCCCCGAGGCGGACCGCTATGACACATCCAGTTTGGTCGCGTGCGTGTCCGGCTCGGCTTCGTTGCCGCCGTCGCTCGCTTGGCAGTTTCAACGCAAGTTCAATTGCCTGATTTTGGAGGGATACGGACTGTCCGAGGCGGCGCCGATTGTGACGGCGACCGATCCGACGAAGCCGATCAAGCCGGGGTCGGTCGGGCTTCCGTTGCCTGGCGTGCAAGTGGCTGTCGTCGATGAACACGGCAACCGCCTGCCGCCGAACGAAGTCGGAGAACTGATTGTTTCCGGCCCGAACGTTTTCCAAGGCTACTACGGAAAAGACGAAGAGACGCGCCAAGCGCTGCGCGACGGCTGGCTGTATACCGGCGATATGGCGCGCATCGATGAAGACGGGTACGTGTTTATCGTCGACCGGAAAAAAGATGTCATCATTCGCGGCGGATTCAACATTTATCCGCGCGATATCGAGGAACTGCTTATGTCCCATCCGGATGTGCTTGAAGCCGGCGTTGTCGGCGTCCCTTCGCCGAAAATGGGGGAAGAAGTCGCCGCATATGTCGTCGTCCGACGTGGGTCCCAAGTGACCGAAGAGGAGCTGATCGAGTTTTGCCAAAAGCGGGTGGCGAAATACAAAAGCCCGCGCTTTTTGAAAAAGGTCGGCTACCTGCCGAAAAACATCATCGGCAAAATCGACAAAAAGAAGCTGCGTGAATGGGCCAGCGAGTTTATTCCCGCTGTCCAATCATAATGGAAAAGGAGAGGGACAAGGTGATTTCGTTTCAACCGACTGAAGAAGAACAGGCGTTTTTTCAAGTCGCCCGCAGCCTTGCCGTCGAGAAAATTCGGCCGGCCGCGAGAGAATGTGAGAAACGCCGGACCGTTTCGGCTGACTTGAGTGACCGGGTGGATGAGCTCGGCTTGTCGGCGCTCGAGCTCCCGGAATCGTGGGGAGGCTTGGAACTGCCCCTTCTGTCGCAAGCGCTCATTTGGCAAGGGCTCAGCTATGGCGATTTAGGCGTCATTCAAGGGCTTCCGGGGGCGCAAGAGGCGTCTTCCCTCTTTCGTCTGTCTTCCGAGCACCGCGTGTGGCACCGGTACCGGGAGATGGCGAAAGGCGGATGGCCGACTGTCTCCTGGATCGACGAAGCGGAACAAAAAGAACCGCTGAAGGAAGCGATTCGCGTGCGCCGGCGCGGCAGCGGATATATTGTGGACGGGGTGTCGTCTCCAGTCCGCTTGGCGTCGAAAGCCGACTGGGCGGTCATCGCCGCTAGGGACGAAGAAGAGGAAACGGTATTGCTCGCCTTTGATGAGCGAGTATGGGAGATCGAAGAAGGAGACATAAGGCTTGGGCTGCTTGCTGCCGGCATCGCTCGCCTTCGGTTTGCGGAAGTGTACGCCGGTCCGGAACAACTCGTTGCCCGCGGACCGGAAGCGGACGCATTGCTCAACCGCGTGCGCGCCCGAAACCAAGTCATCGAAGCGGCGAAGGAAGTCGGCTTGATGGAGGCGGCGCTTGATTACACCATTGAATACACTGCGGGAAGAAAGGCGTTCGGACAAGAGATCGCCAAGTTCCAAGGGGTGTCATTTACGATCGCAGAGATGGCGTTCGAATGCCGCGGGGCGAAACTGCTTGTATGGCAAGCGGCCGCTGCGGTTGACCAAGGGGATGAACAGGCGGGCGGCTACGCCTGGAGGGCGTTGTCGCGGGCTCATCGTTCCCTGCGCTATGTCACCGATCAGGCCGTGCAAATGCTCGGCGGGCACGGGTACGTGCAAGAATATCCAGCCGAAAAATGGATGCGCGACGCCGAAGCGCAAGTGATGCTGTACGGCCGGGAAACGGACTGGCTCATCCGCCGCGGCGAACAGCTGCTGGGCAAACGGAAAGAGAGGGTGGCGCCATGATTTCCTTTGAATTCTCACCGCAGCAAAAACAAATCAAAGAACTCGTTCATTGGTTTGCTAAACATGAAGTGCGCCCGATCGCGCTGGAGGCCGACCGGCTCGGGCGGGTGCCGGACGAATGGCTGCAAAAAGTCAACAAAATGGGCATCCAGCTGAATGCGTCTTCGTTTGGCGGAGGGCGTCCGCCGTCTCATGCGGAAGGAAAGAAAGAGAAAAAAGAGCGCGAAGGCAACCGCGTGGCCGTCATCGCCGCTGAGGAGCTCGCGTGGGGATGCCCAGGCATCGCCCTTTCCCTTCCCGGCCCTGGCCTTGGCGGGCCGCCGATTCAATCGAGCGGCACGCCGGAGCAGAAACGGCGGTTTTTGTCCATTTTCACGAAGGAGGAGCCGCGCTGGGGAGCTTACGCCTTGACGGAACCGGAAGCCGGCTCGGACGCGTCCGGCATCCGCACGACGGCGAAAAAAGTGGACGGCGGCTATGTATTAAACGGGCAAAAAATTTTCATCACCAACGGCGCCCGCGCTTCTTGGGTCGTCGTGTTCGCCACGGTTGATCCGAAGTTGGGCCGCGCCGGGCACCGGGCGTTTGTCGTCGAAAAAGGGACGCCGGGATTTGTCGCGACCCGCACCGTCCATAAGATGGGTTTGCGCGCCAATGAAACGGCGGAGCTCTTGTTTGAAGACTGCTTTGTTCCTGATGAAAATTTGCTTGGCGGTGAAGAGTTGTATAGCGCAAATGCGAATAAACCGTCCGGTTTCCAAGTGGCGATGAAAACATTTGACAGCACGAGGCCGATCGTCGCGGCCATGGCCGTCGGCATCGCCCGCGCCGCCTATGAATATACGCTTGACATCGTTCGTAGCGAGTACCCGAAACAAGGACGGTTGTACTATGAAGCAGCCGCCCTGCTTGCCGAGGCGGAGCAAGAGATTGACGCTGCTCGCCTGTTGACGTGGGAAGCGGCGTGGAAAGCCGACATTGGCGAGCCGAATGCGATGGAAGCGGCCGTCTGCAAAGCAGTCGCCGGTAAAATGGCGCTTCATGTCTGCGCTATGTGCCTTGAACTGCTCGGTCCCGTCGGCCTTGGCGGACATTTGGTCGAGAAATTGTACCGCGATGTGAAAGTGTTTGATATTTTTGAAGGCACGCAGCAAATCCAGCGCCTTGTCACAGCAAGACGGTTGTATGCGCCATACGGCGTGCACGTATAGAAGAGCGAGGCGGCGACCCAAACATCTCCGCTCGCGGTGGAGAGCGATGATCATTTGTGAAGTTTGCCGGTTCGATTGAACGAAAGGGGGAATTCCGATGCCTTATGAAACGTTGCGCATAGAGCGGCGAAACAAAGGAGTCGCTTGGGTGATGATCCACAACCCGCCGGCGAACGCCATTAGCGAGCGATTAATGGAAGAATTGGAGAAAGCGGCCGATGAATTGGAAGCCGACCGCGGAGTGCGCGTTGTCGTCATCGCGTCGGCCCATCCGAAAACGTTTCTCGCCGGCGCTGATTTAAAGGACATGATTCAGCGAGGAACCCAGTTTGCCGGCAATGAAGCGGGCATCGCCGAACAAAGCGCCCGCATGCAGCGCTGTTTCGACCGCTTCGCGACGATGCCGAAGCCGGTCATCGCGGCCATCAACGGCTATGCGCTCGGCGGCGGCTGTGAATTGGCCCTGGCGTGCGATTTCCGCATCATGGGCGGCGGCAAAATCGGCCTGACAGAAGTCTCGCTCGGCCTCATTCCCGGCGCGGGCGGCACGCAGCGGTTGACGCGCCTCGTCGGGCGGGCGAAAGCGACGGAACTCATTTTTCTTGCCAGACGGCTTGACCCGCAAGAAGCGCTCGAACTCGGCCTTGTTCATCGCGTCACGCCCCCGGAGCGGTTGGAAGAAGAGGCGTCGGCGTTTGCCGAGCAACTGTCAGAAGGGGCCGTGCGGGCGATGGGGCTCGCCAAGCGGGCCATCTATGCGGCCGAAGGGCTTCCAGAAGACGGATTTGGCATCGAAGCGGCGTCATTTGCGGCAACGTTTAAGACAGGAGAGCCGGCGATTGGGCTGGCGGCGTTTTTCCAAAAGAAACAACCGCAATTTTTACGTTAAACGGAGGGATCACCGATGTCGTCATGGGCGGAACTGCTGAAAGGAAAAGTGGCGGTCGTCACCGGCGCCTCACGCGGCCTCGGGCGCGCGGATGCCTTGGCGCTTGCCGAAGCGGGAGCGGATGTCGTCATTACCGATATTTTGCTCGAATCGGATGAAGAAAGCAAACAGACGGCGCAAAAATATGGGCCGCTCTCACAAGTGATGCAGAGTACAAAAGTGGTGTACGCCGAAAAGACAGCGGAAGACATTCGCGCCATGGGGCGGCGGGCGCTGGCTCTCAAAATGGACGTCACCGACCGCGAGCAAGTGAAAGAAGTGTTTGCCCGCGTCAAGGAAGAGTTTGGTTCCATTGACATTCTCGTCAACAACGCCGGCACGCTCGACCACGTTTCGCAAATCGAAAAGCAAAACGATGAGTTTTGGGAGCGCGATTTGCGGGTGAACCTGACCGGCACGTACAACTGTACAAAAGCGGTATGGCCGTATATGAAAGAACAAAGATGGGGGCGGATCATCAACATGTCGTCCGTCGCCGGGACGCTTGGCGGCTTTGGCCAGGCGAGCTATTCGGCCACGAAAGGAGCGGTGTTGAGCTTTACGAAAAGCATGGCGCTTGAGGGGGCGCGCTACGGCATCACCGTCAACGCCATCGTGCCGGGCATCATCAATACAGAAGCGTTCCGCATGGGCAATCCGAAAATGAACGAGCGGATGATCCAGCGCACGGCGTTCCGCCGCCCGGGCGAACCGGAAGACGTCGCCAACGCCATCGTGTTCCTTTGTTCCGATAAAGCGAAGTACATCACGGGGATTGGGTTGAATGTTTCAGGCGGCATCGAATTGTTTACGTTCTGATGAATAAGCGGCCCGCTTTGGAATGTGGCGATTTGAACATAGGAAGAGAGGCCTGCGGCGGCTCTAGCCGCGCAGGAAAACGGTTCGATTTTGATACGGAACAGGAGGAGCGGCATGAGGGAAGTGGTGATTGTTGACGCCGTGCGCACGGCGATCGGCAAGAAAAAAGGGGCGCTCTCAAGCGTCCATCCGGTCGATTTGCTTGTTCCGGTGCTGCGGGCGCTTGTCGACCGAAATGGGCTGGATGCCGGCCTGGTGGAAGATGTCATCGTCGGCTGTGTGACGATGACCGGAGAGCAAGGGGGCAACATCGCCCGCCAAGCGGTGCTCGCCGCCGGATTTCCGGTCGGAGTGCCGGCGTTTTCCTTAAACCGGATGTGCGGCTCGAGTCAGCAGGCCATCCATAACGCGGCGCAAGCGATTTTGGCTGGCGACATCGACATCGCCATCGCCGCCGGGGTCGAAAGCATGACGCGCGTTCCGATGGGAAGCGACATGGGGCGGTTCAGCCGCCAGCTGACAAGTCGGTACAACATCGTGCCGCAAGGGATTTCTGCGGAGATGATCGCGAAAAAATGGGGATTGTCGCGGGAAGAGCTTGATGCGTTTTCCTTGCAAAGCCATGAAAAAGCGGCGGCGGCAACCGACCGCGGGATGTTTGAGCGGGAAATCATTCCGCTTGACGTGCCGGGCGAGGAGGGGACGGTGTCCTTCACCCGCGACGAAGGGATTCGGCGCGACACCTCGCTCGAAAAGTTAGCAGCGTTAACGCCATCATTTCAGCCAAAAGGCGGTGTCATCACGGCCGGCAACTCAAGCCAAGTGAGCGACGGAGCGGCCGGCGTGCTGCTCATGTCGGCAGAAAAAGCCCGGCAGCTCGGTTTGCGACCGAGAGCCCGCATCGTCGCCCGCGCGGTCGTCGGCGAAGATCCGATTCTGATGCTCACGGGCGTCATCCCGGCCACGCGCCGCGTGCTCGAAAAAACGGGACTGCGCCTTGAGCAAATCGATGTCATCGAAATCAATGAAGCGTTCGCTTCGGTCGTGAAGGCGTGGGAGCGGGAGCTCGAGCCGGATATGGCAAAAGTCAATCCGCGCGGCGGAGCGATCGCCCTCGGACACCCGCTCGGCGCGAGCGGCGCCCGGCTGATGACAACGCTGCTCCATGAGCTTGAGGACATGGACGGGAAATACGGATTGCAAGTGATGTGCATCGGCTTTGGCATGGCGACAGCCACGATCATCGAGCGGCTGTAAGCAGAAAGGAGGAAAGCGGGTTGCACGCATCACTCGAAACGGCCAAGCCAAAACCAGCGCGCGACTTTGCGGCCATTGGCGCTGCCATTGAAGAGGAGCTGGTTGCCATTACGGCGGGAAAACGGCGGCGGAAAATCATCGCTGTGCTTGTCAAAAACGGGCTTGGCATGGTGCTGGGCGACGCCATTGCCCGCAAGCTGCGAGGGAACGAGGGAGACAAACAATATTTGCACCATATCGGCCGGAGGCTGCGCCTAGCGTTTGAGGAGCTCGGCCCGACGTTCATCAAGCTCGGGCAGGTGCTTGTCACAAGGCAAGACTTATTGCCAGAGCCGATTACGCTTGAGCTGGAGAAATTGCTTGACCGGGTGCCGCCCATTGAGTTTGCCAAAATCGAATACATTTTGGAGCGGGAGCTGCCTGACGGCTTGGAGACGTTTGAATGGATTGAGGAGGAGCCGCTCGGCTCGGCGTCGCTCGCTCAAGTGTACAAAGCGAAACTTAAAGACGGGCCGGTTGTCGCGGTCAAAGTCGTGCGCCCGACGGTCGAAAAACTGTTTCAAACCGATATCGCCATCATTAAAAAAATGGCCGCCCGCCTGCAAAAGCGGCTGCCGCCTGAACTGCAGGCCGCCCTTGACCTCGGGGGGCTCGTGCAAGATTATTACAGCAGCGCCATGGATGAGCTGGACATGACGGAAGAAGCAAGAAAAATGCAAGAAATGAAGCAAAAGTACGAAAGGAGGGCTGAACATGTCACGGTTCCGCACGTGTATGAAGCGACGAAAAGCGTCTTGATCATGGAATACATTGACGGCTGGCTCATTAAAGACTTCCCTGTCGATTTTCTCACCTTCGAAGAGCGGATCAACATCATGATCGATCTTGTCCATCATTACGTGCAAACGATGCTCGACGGCCATTATCATGCGGATGCCCACGGTTCCAACATTATGATCGACAAGCGGACGAAAAAGGCGGTCATCATCGACTGGGGGATGACCGGGCGGATGGACAGCGTGATGGCGCAAATTTTGATGCGTGTCATTTTGCACATCCAGCTCAACCAGGCGGAAGACGCCGCCGAAGTGTTTATGGAACTGATGTCGCCCACCATTTACACCGATGTTGTCAAATTGAAAGATGAACTGCGGACGTTGACGTTAAACTATGTGTCCGCCCATCAAGGGAGCAGCCGCTACAACTACGGCCGCCTCGTCCTTGAAGCGACGGCGATCGGGCTCCGCAACTACTGCAAAGTCCCGAACGGCTTGGCGCTTTGGGCGAAAGGATTTTCCGCCACCGAAGGGACGGCGCGCTGGATTTGCCCGGAAATTTCGTACGGCGAAGTCGTGGAGGCGTATGAAATTCCAATTTTAAAAAGCATCCTCGGAAAGCGCTTTAATTTTCGCGCCAACGCGAGTCTTGTCGCTGAAACGGCGGAAATGATCGCCACCTTCCCGCGCCGGTTCAACAAAGTGTTGGAGACGATGGCCGAAAACAAATGGCGCATGACCGTGCAAGTCCAAACCGACCCGGTGACGCGCAATACGCTCAACCAAATCGCCAACCGTTTGGCGCTTTCCCTCATCGCGTTTGCCATCATTATGGCCACCGGGTTTATTGTCGCCAGCATCCCGGGCGGAACGTTTCTCGGCATGGAGAAAACGACGATCGCCAACATCGGGTTGGCCGTTTCTGTCATCTTGGTCGTTTTCCTTGGCTGGCGGCTGTTCCGGACGCGCAAACAGCGGCCGCGATTTTAAAGAGGGAGGAAGGAACATGCGCGAGGAACAAGAAGAGCTGACGATGTCAAAGCGCATCGAAGCGTTTTACCGGCAAAGCGGCGGGCCGGGAAGCCCGACGATCCGGCGGTTGCTCGATAAGCATTTGCTGTATGGGAAAGACCACGGCCTGCCGGGGAAAAAGGAAGAGTTTGAGGATGTCATCCGCGATGTGTTTTTGCAAGACCATTCGACCCGGCCGCTCGTCATCGGCCTTTTCAAGCTGAAAGAAACGCTCAAGCAGGAATGGGACGCCTATTTGGATGCATTGCGGGGCCGCGGCATCCGTGAAGAGGAAGCGGATATGGCCGGCAAGCGGGCGTAATGGGCGGATGGAAAAGGAGGGAACGACATGGCAAAAGCCGCAGTATTGCACCGCTACGGGGAGCCGCTGTCAATCGAAGAACTGGATTTGGCAAGCCCCAAGCGCGGGGAGGTCAAAGTGAAAATGAAAGCGGCGGGCCTTTGCCATAGCGATTGGCATGTGGTTCAAGGGCAATTGCCGCTCCCGCTTCCCATTGTGCTCGGCCACGAAGGAGCGGGCATTGTCGAGGAAGTCGGGGAAGGGGTGACAAGTGTCAAACAAGGCGACCATGTGGTGCTCAATTGGGTGCCGTCATGCGGGACGTGCAGCTATTGCCGCACCGGGCGGCCCGATCTATGCGAGGAGGCGGCTCGGCTGATGGCGACCGGCACGCTGCCGGATGGGACGACGCGCTTTTCGCTGCATGGAAAACCCGTCTATCAATTTTTAACCGCCGGCGCGTTCAGCGAGTACACCATCGTGCCGGAGCAGGCAGCCATCCCGATTCGCCGTGATGTGCCGTTTGAGTTGGCGGCATTGATCAGCTGCAGCGTCATGACCGGGGTGGGCGCCGCCATTCATACAGCGCAAGTGCGCCCGGGCAGCACAGTCGCTGTGATTGGCGCCGGCGGCGTCGGCTTCAACATCATCCAAGGAGCGGCGCTCGCCGGGGCCAAACAAATTATCGCCGTCGACATTGTCGAGGAAAAATTGGCGATGACGAAAACGTTCGGGGCGACGCACACCGTAAACGCCCGCGAGGACGATGCCGTCAGCGCCGTGCTCGACTTGACCGACGGCATCGGCGTCGACTATGCGTTTGAAGCGATCGGCCGCCCGGAGACGATGGCCGACGCATACAACATGACGCGAAAAGCGGGAACGACGGTCATCGTCGGCATCGCCGCGCCGCATGAAGCGGTGGAGATCAACGCCTTTTCGCTGCCGTCCCAATCCAAAGCGTTGACCGGTTCTTGGCTTGGCCAAGGCAATCCGCCGATTGACTACCCGAAGCTGCTTGATTTGTACGCGGCGGGCAAGCTGAAGCTCGAACCGCTCATCAGCGCCGTCTATTCGCTCGATCAAATCAACGACGGATTCGCCGCCTTAAAGAGCGGGCAAAACATTCGCGGCATCATTCGCTTTGAAGAATGAGACGACAAGCCGCCCCGCGTGCGTTTGGGTGAACAAACAAGAGAAGCCGTTGGGCGGTCGGAAAGAGGGCGTTCCATCTGCCCTTGGACGAAAACGGGAAGGCCGGTGTTTGGGCGGGCAAACAAGGGGATCGAAAAAAACGTGGAACGATCGAGACGAGAGGGGGATTGACATGCCGGTGTTTCAAAGCGAGCAGGAAGTATACGACGTTCTCGGCCGCTTTTTTGAACGCGTGGCCGAAACGGAAGAGTCAAAAGAATTGATTGCGGCGACGGAGCTAGGACCTGGATATGACGCGTTTGTCCAATACATTTTCCATAAGCCGGAAGCGAAAATTACGTGGACGCATGAAAATGGGAAATTGAAAATTGTCTGCGGCGAAACAGCGCTGCGCCCGGAGCTCATTTTTGAGCAGACGGCGGATGTCGGGCATAAGTTTTGGCTTGGGAAGCTCGACTTGCAGCAGGCGCTCGCCCGCCAGCAAATCAAAGTGCAAGGCCCGCTTGTGAACGCCTTGAAAGTATTGCCGCAGCTTGACGCCATTTACCCGGCGTACCGCGACTATTTGCAGGAAATCGGGCGGAGCGATTTATTGCCGTAGCTTGGTTTCAAGATCCGATCAATCGGGAACGTGGAGCGATGGAAAGGAGGAGATGACAATGATTTCGGCGCAAACGACGGAAGCCGATTTATGGATTGATGGAGAATGGCGGCCGGCTGCCAGCGGCGAACGGTTTGACGTCATCGACCCGGCGACGGGCGAAGTGACGGCCCGCGTCGCCAACGCTGGCGAGGACGATGTTGACGCGGCGGTCGCCATCGCCGAAGAGGCGTTTTCGGATCGGCGCTGGCTGGCCATTTCCCCGCTTGAGCGCGGACGCATCTTGCGCCGCATCGCTGAACTGATCCGCCAGCATCATTGCGAGCTGGCGCAGCTCATGACGCGGGAAAACGGCATGCCGATCAATCTAGCGTTGTTTATTGAAATTCCGCTCGCCGCCGACTGCTTCGACTTTTTCGCCTCGCTTGTCGTCAAGCCGCAAGGGGAGGTGCTGCCGTTTTCCGTCGCCGGCTCGGCGCCGGATTATATGGCGTGGACGATGAAGGAGCCGATCGGGGTGGCTGGGCTCATCACCCCGTGGAACTTTCCGCTTTTGATGCCGACGTGGAAAATCGCCCCAGCGCTGGCGGCGGGCTGTACGATGGTGGTAAAACCGGCGCCGGAAACGCCGCTGACGGCGTTGAAGCTTGCTGAGATTTGCCATGAGGCCGGCGTGCCGGAAGGCGTCATCAACGTCCTGCCTGGACTCGATGAGGCCGGAAAAGCGCTCGTCCGCCATCCGCGCGTGCCGAAAATCGCCTTTACCGGCGAAACGGAAACCGGGCGCCACATCTTGCAGGCGGCCGCTCCCCACATTAAGCGGGTGACGCTTGAGCTCGGCGGCAAGTCGCCGAACATCATCTTTGCCGATGCCGATCTCGAACAGGCGGCAAAAAGCGCGCTGTTTGGCGTGTTCTACAACTCCGGGCAAGTATGCCAGGCCGGGAGCCGCATTTTAGTGGAACGGCCGGTTTACGAAACGTTTGTCGAGCTGTTGGCCAGCAAAGCGAAAAAGCTGAAAGTCGGGCCCGGCACGGATGCGCGCAGCGACCTTGGCCCCGTCATCAGCCGGGAGCAATACGAGAAAGTATTGCGCTACATTGACATCGGCAAGCAGGAAGGGGCGAAGCTCGTTGCGGGAGGGAGCGCTTTAGATGGGCTTGGCGGCGGCTATTTCATTGAACCGACCGTCTTTGCCGATGTATCGCCATCGATGCGCATCGCCCGTGAAGAAATTTTCGGGCCGGTCGCCGCTGTCATTCCGTTTCAAGATGAAGAGGAAGCCGCCTCCATTGCCAACGATACGATTTACGGCTTGGCGGCGGCGGTTTGGACGAATGACATCAAGCGGGCGCTCCGCTTAGCGCGGCGGGTGAAAAGCGGAACCGTGTGGATCAACACGTACCAAGTGCTGTCGCCGACTGCGCCGTTTGGCGGTTATAAGCAGAGCGGCCTCGGCCGCGAGCTCGGGATGCAGGCGCTTGAAGCGTATTTAGAAACGAAAACGGTCATTTGCGATATGAACGACCGGCCGATGACTTTGTTTTAAGGTCGAAGGTGGTTTCCTAATAGAGCATTTCAAGGAGGGAGATCACGATGGTCCATCACGATGGATTTCAAACGGTGAAAGGAACGATCGATTGGGAGCATCCGATGTACAAATTGTATGAAAAAGCGAAGCGGAACGGGAAATGGAACCCGGCGGACATCGATTTCAGCCAAGACAAAGAAGATTTCGCGCGTTTGACAAGCGAAGAAAAGATCGCGGCGCTGCCGCTCGTTGCCGGCTTTTCCGCCGGCGAGGAGGCCGTGACGCTCGATATTTTGCCGATGACGAACGCCCTCGCGCGCCAAGGGCGGCTCGAAGATGTGATGTTTTTGACGACGTTTATGCATGATGAGGCGAAACATGTCGAGATGTTTTCCCGCTGGCAGCAGGAAGTCGGCATCGGGGCCATGGACTTGTCCGTCTTCCATAACGACCATTATAAACGCATTTTTTACGAAGCGCTGCCGGAGGCGATGAACCGGCTGTACACCGACGACTCGCCGGAAGCGGTCATCCGCGCCGCCACCGTCTACAACATGATCGTCGAAGGGACGCTCGCCGAATCGGGCTATTACACGTTCCGGCAAATTTACAAAAAAGCCGGGCTGTTCCCAGGGTTGCTCCAAGGGATCGATTACTTGAACATGGACGAAGGCCGGCACATTCAGTTCGGCATTTATACGATCCAACGGCTCGTCAATGAAAACGAACGATATTATGAGTTGTTCATCCGCTATATGGACGAATTATGGCCGCATGTCGTCGGCTACGTCGCCTATTTGACCGAGCTCGGAAAGCGCCAGCAGCAGCTCGCCCGCACATATGCGCTCGAGATCGACTACGACATGCTGAACAACTATGTCGTCAAACAGTTCAACATTCGCAAAAAACAAATCAGCCGAGCGAAACGGTATGACAGCGTCGAGGAGCTCGAAAAAACGTTGAGTGAGGCGGAACGCTGAAAACCAGCGGGGGAGCGGCTGTTTCCGCCACCAACAGGGGGATGAAGATGGCTGAACGTTTGAGAAGAATCGTTGCTCTTTCTGTTGTAACCGTTTTGGCTGCCGTTGTTGGCTGGCTTTTGGGCGGCGCTGGCCGGGCGGCGGCAGAAGGACAGGAACCGTCCGGATTTGTCATACATGCAGATAAAGTGGTTGGGACGATCGATTTAGGCGGAATCATTCTCAAAGCGCCGGTCGTTTTAACGGGAGATATGCCCATCGCCTTTATTCAAGCGAAAATATACGGGATGACATTGACGAAACAACAAACGATGGCGGGGCACACTGTGTCGTTTACGTTCCATACCGATCAAGTTGCGCGGACAAAATGGATGAAAATGAGAGTGAAAAAAATGGAAATCGGCGGTCTGTGCATGGATGGCGTGCCGCTTGTCGAGCAATGTTTGAAAGATGTAACGGTAGTCGCGACAGAACTGACGGCGGATGAGCTTGTCATTCCGCAGTTATCCGCTGCTGCGGCGTTCGGAACGGCTTCAGTGGATGAGGGCAGCTCGATGAAATCGAATGGGGGCCAACCGCCAGAGACGTCAACGGAAACCGATCAGCCGGCTGCGCCGTCATCAGGAGAAAAGCCAACCGCGCCATCGGAACCGAGCGCATCGCCGGATGAACCATCTTCCGCTGCGCCCAGTGGGCCGACGAATGGAAGCAGCAATGGGGCGGGGGACGGAAACGATCCGCCATCCGTAAAACCGGCACCTGAGAAAGAAGGGACGCCATCGATCCCAACTGCTCCTGCCGAGCAGCCGTCAACCATCACCCTTCCATCGCTTGACCCGGCGGGCGGGTTGATCGAGGAAGTGAAAGAAGAACAGAAGAAAACAAGCGAGCTGATTGACCAAATCAGCGATGTGGTGCAATCCGGGGTGAGCGGGAAGACGCTCGATGGCATCGAGCAGATGATCCGCAACCAGACGGAGCAGCTGACTGAACAGCTGGCACAAATCGATGCCATCTGGCAGCAGACAAATGAACAGTTGAAAGACATGCAGCAGGAGTTAAAGGAGCATAAGCCGCCGGATGGGACGGGGAGCGGACAACGGCTGCCGACGCAGGAACTGCCTGCGCCGCTTTCCGATGCGGGAGAAGAGAAGGGGATGATCGAACAGGTGTCGGAACGCATTCAACAGTATAAAGCGCAGCTTGAACAGCTTGAGGAAGTGAAACAACAGCTCGAACAACAGAAAAATGAGCTGAAACGCTGGCTGCGGGCGCTGCCATAAAGCGCGGGGACGCGCCGCTGTCAAGAGGCAAAAAAAAAAGCGGCGCGCTCTTTTTTCCGCGCCGGCGCTTCAAATAATGCCGTCGCGGATCGCTTTCACAATGGCTTCCGTCCGATTTTTGGCGTTCATTTTTTGCAAAATGGCCGATACATAGTCGCGCACCGTATACTCGCTCAAATGGAGCCGCTTCGCTGCTTCATACGTGGACGCCCCTTCGGCGACGAGCTTCAGCACCTCGATTTCCCGCGGCGACAAGTGCGGCACTGATGGAACGAGCTCCGGACGGCCTCCGTTGAATTTCGCCAGCACTTCGCCGGCGCTTTGGCCGAATTTCATGACCGCGGTGAAAATGTCGCTCGATAACGTGAAAGGTTGCCCGGGGCCTTGATCCAAAATGGCTGCACCGATGAGCCGGTTTTCCGATGGAGCGTAAATCGGAGCGATGACGATCGATTCGAGCTGGAATTGTTCCACATATTTCGCCGGCAACCCTTCCGCTGCATCAGACAAGTAAATGGGCGGAACGTTCGCCATATGATTGCCAAGCAATTGCAGCTGCTGCACGTACTGTTTAATGAGCGGCAAGGCATTAATGTCCTCGCGAATGCTTTTGATTTGATCGATGTCCAGTTTGTATCCGTAAAGTCCGAATCCGCTTTCATTGACACTCGAGTAGGCGAACAGTGCGCATCGTTCAAACGGCAAATAGGAGACAAAACCGGAGGAAATGTATTCCACCGCCTGCTGCAATGATTTCGCACGCATGATCAACCGGTCAAATAAAATGACGGCATCTTTCCAAAGCTGGTCTTGTTTCGTTTGCTCAAGCGCCATTCCCCCGGCGTGAAACAATTCGAACGAATGAAGGAGAAACGGAAGAACTTGGTGATCCGCTTCATCTGTGCAAAATAGGAAAACGCTTTCTTCCCATGGAAGCGGAATGACGCGTTTCTTTCCCCTCGCCTTTGGCATATAGGCAAGCAGCTGTTCACCCAAGGAAAAAATGGTGTCAGCCCCCATCATGTGGACGTCTGTCGGCAGCCACTCTGCTTCTCCGTATAGTTTTTTGACGTAAAAGCGGCCGTCCGCCTTGTCCAGTTCGGCGATCCAATGGATGGGCATTTGTCTCGAGACGGCAAGCTGTTCCAAAAACCGACCGATGTCCGGCTGGTTGTCGACCGTTGGGGAAAAAACGGCCTCATACATTTTGGAAAACAAATATTGAACGGCTTGATGGTCATGAAATGTGCTGCCGGGGATGGCTTGAACGACTTCGTGCACCGCATTTTCGAGCATCGTAAAGACAAACGTCATTTTGTTGGACGGCGAAAAACATGAATGGCTGCGCCATGCTTCACCGATCGTTTTCAGCCATTCGCGCGCCTCGCCATTCGCTTCCGTCATGTGTTTGGAAAGCAGTTCAATGGCCGCTTCAAGTGAATGGGCCGCGATATGCTGCTTTTTCTTCAATTCGCCTAATTTTTCATTCCAGCGGGCTGCGATCGATTCGCGGTGCCGTCCGATGACCGCCATCCCATCTTGCAAAATGGCCTGTAGCTTTTCACTTAGCGTACGATGCACCGCTTTTCCCTCCTTTTGCCGACTTGTCCGTTATCCATGAGTGGACAATTGCGTTTTTCTCTATGTGTTAATATTATAACAATTCTGTCTATTATATAACAAATAGTTTTATCCGAAAGTGTACAAAAAAGACGGCCGCCCGAAAACGGCCAGGCGCGCCTTCGGGACAGCCGATTGGTTGTCTTGTGGAGTGTAGGCGGAAGACATCGATTTCACGATGGGGTCTTTTCCTTTCGTTTCGCCAGCGAGAAGCAGCCGGCAAGAGTTGGGTAATTTTTGCTATACTATAGCCAACAACACAATGACAAAAGGAGATGAGGGAATGAGCACAGCTGTCCATAAACAAGAAGCTCCCCAAACCGTCCGCTGCAAAGTCATCACCGTCAGCGACACGAGAACGGAGGAAACCGACCAAAGCGGCCGGCTGATGATCGAGCTGCTCACGGAAGCCGGGCATGAGGTCGTCGGCTATGAGATCGTGAAAGACGAAGCGGACGCCATTCGCGAGGCAGTGCTTGACGGCTGCCGCCGCCTTGATGTTGATGCGGTGCTCACGAACGGCGGCACCGGCATCGCCAAGCGCGACGTGACGATCGAAACGGTCGGCGCATTGCTTGAGAAAGAACTCGTCGGCTTTGGCGAGCTGTTCCGCTTCCTAAGCTACACCGAAGACATCGGCCCGGCCGCCATGCTGTCGCGCGCCGTCGCCGGCGTGGCAATGGACACCGCCGTCTTTTGCACTCCCGGCTCCACCGGCGCTGTGCGCCTCGCGATGACGAAGCTCATTTTGCCGGAGTTGGGGCATGTGGTGAGAGAGATTCGGAAGGATAGGGAGATGCAGCGAAAGACGCTTTGACGAAAGGAGAGGATGAGCGGAAATGGGGGGCTGACCTAAAAGGTTGTTTTTTCTTAAACAAAACACAACACATCGTTTCTTCAAGATTGTTTTACGCCTACATATAGTTAAGAAAGGGTGTCCCGAGCCTTTTGGGACACCCTCCTCTTTGTTTTTTTGTATATTTTACCAAATGGAAGAAAATCCCGATTCTGTTCACCCCTGATTTGCGCCACCAAGGACAATTGCTTGTCCCTAGCAGCTTTTTTGAGAAGATTGTGGGCAGCACAAATCAGCCCTTTTCACTCGTCAAGCCTTGATTGACTTTTCCCTTTCTTGATTGCGCAGGATGAACCGCTGGATTTTTCCGCTCGGCGTTTTCGGCAATTCGGTGACAAATTCGACTTCGCGCGGGTATTCATGTTTGGATAAGCGCGTTTTGACGAACAAGGACAGCTCTTCGGCCAGCTCGTCCGACGGCGCAAAGCCTTCTCTGAGCACGACAAACGCTTTGACGATTTCCCCTTTGACGGGATCCGGCTTCCCGACGGCGGCTGCTTCGACGACAGCCGGATGCTCAAGGAGGCAGCTTTCAATTTCAAACGGCCCGATGCGGTAGCCGGCGCTCGAGATGATGTCGTCCGCCCGTCCTTGGAACCAGAAATACCCGTCTTCGTCTTTTGTCGCCAAATCGCCGGTCAAAAACCACTTGCCGACGAGCCGCTCGGCGGTTTTTTCAGGGTCTTTCCAATACCCCTTAAAGACGTTTGGGATCGAGTCGGTGTTAAAGGCAATTTGTCCGACTTCGCCGTCGGCGACTGGGGTTCCATTCTCATCGAGCAGGGCCACGTCAAAGCCCGGCAGCGGCCATCCCATCGAGCCTGGCCGGATTTCCATCTCGGCGGCGTTGAAGTTTCCGATCAGCATCAACGTTTCCGACAAGCCATAATGGTCATGGATCGTAACGCCCAAATGCTCTTGGAAAAAGCGGATGACTTCCGGATTGAGCGGCTCGCCGGCCGAGCTCATGGCGCGCACGTTCAGTTGATAGCGGCGAATGACGTCCGCGCCGGCCGCCGCCATCGCCCGATACGCGGTCGGGGCGTACGCGAAATTGGTCACCCGGTATTTTTCCATCAAGGAATAGCACGTCTCCGGCTTAAACGGCCCTTCGTAAAAGACGATCGGCACACCAAAGGCCATCGGCGCGAAGGTGCAAAAGATCAGCCCGTACGCCCAGCCCGGATCCGCCCCGCCGAAAAAGACATCGTCATCGCGCAGGCCAATCGCATAGCGCATATACGGATAAATGTTGATGAGCACGTTATGCGGCCACATGGCGCCTTTTGGCATCCCGGTCGAGCCGGACGTATACTGAATCGCGAGCAGATCGTCGACCGTCGTTTCTTCGATCGAGTGCTCAGTCGGCATCGATGAAAGCGTTTCCCAAAATGGCTGGTCTTGATCATGAGACGATCCGTCAATGACAAAAATGTGCTCCAATGTCGGCATGTTGTCCCGCGGCGGCAGTTTGGCGCGCTGTTCCTTGTTCGTCAAGAGGACTTTCGCCTCGGAATGGTTGATGCGATATTCAATCGCCTGCGGGCCAAACGCGGTAAAGAGCGGCACATACACGGCGCCGACTTTCCAAGCCGCCAAAATGTAGACGACAAGGGCCGGGTTTTTCGGCATCAGCGCGCAGACGCGATCCCCTTTTTTCACGCCCAGCTTGCGGAACACGTTCGCCATTTGGTTCGACCAATCGCGCAATTGCCGATAGGTGATCGTTTTTTGCTCTCCTAAAGCGTTTTCATAAAACAGCGCAATGCGATTCGGATCCTCGGCATACCGGTCGCATACTTCGTGGGCGGCGTTGAACCGTCCGCGCGGATCGCCGTCGTAGTGGGCGAATGCCTGATCCCAAGAAAACGATTGAATGATAGAAGCGGGTGATAGATGGTTGGCCATGTCTGATCCCTCCGTTGTGTGAAAAGGAGTCAAATCAATAATAATTGAAATAAAAATAAAATTCAATATATTTTTGGCGGATAATAAATGGAAATCGTTTGAGAAAGGGGATAGAATGAAAAAAGAGGAGCTCTCCAGCTTGAGTGCTCCTCTTCAATCGCCAAGAAAGCTTTCGTTTGCGACAGCGTATCCTTCGTCATCGCGGCGGAATCCGCCGCATCAATCCTCGATCTTCTCGTCAAAATTGTTGCGGCCGCATGGTTTGTCTGCCGTCTTCAAAAAGGGGACAAGCGGCATCGGCGCTCATTTGTTATGGGGTGTTATGGTTTTTCGACCCGCTTTTTTCCGTGTCGGCGATGAAACGGATGGAGCAATGCGATACCAAATCCATAAATCGTTGACGATCGAAGCGAGCTCGGCGATGTCAGCATTGAGCTGGCACGAGCGCGCAAAATCCGCTTCTTGGCCGAGCGCGTCTTGTTTTTCGTTGATTTCCCGCTCCAGTTCGGCGATGCGGTCGGGGATCAAGCCGCGGATCGTTTCCCATTCCAGTAAAATCGCCTCTTGTTCGTTTGGGCTGTAGTCCTCCCAAGGCTTGTCCAGATGCGGCAGGCGGATGCCGAGCCGTTTGTCTTCGATGAAGATGCCGTTCATCCTCATGGCCTCCTTTTCTTCTATTATACGAAACGTCCCCATAGAGCGTGGTGGAATTTTTATGCTTTTTCAGGAATACGTATTGAAAAATGATCCGAAAGCTGATAAAGTGATAATGTATTAAATTTGAATATTTATTTATGTTTAAGTATATTTATGTGACGAGAGAGGAGAACGACCATGGCAAATCCGAAATTGGTGCTGGCATACTCTGGTGGTTTAGATACATCAGTTGCGATCAAGTGGCTTCAGGAGCGCGGCTATGATGTGATCGCGTGCTGCTTGGACCTTGGCGAAGGGAAAGACCTCGATTTCGTGAAAGAAAAAGCGCTCAAAGTCGGCGCGATGAAATCGTACGTGATCGACGTCAAAGACGAGTTTGCGAACGAGTATGCACTCATCGCCTTGCAGGCGAACGCGTTGTACGAAGGGAAATATCCGCTCGTTTCGGCGCTGTCGCGTCCGCTCATCGCGAAAAAACTCGTTGAAATCGCCGAGCTTGAAGGCGCGGTGGCGGTGGCCCACGGCTGCACGGGGAAAGGGAACGACCAAGTGCGCTTTGAAGTGTCGATCAAAGCGCTCAATCCAGATTTGGACGTGATCGCCCCGGTGCGCGAGTGGAGCTGGTCGCGCGAGGAAGAAATCGAATACGCGAAAAAGCACGGCATTCCAATTCCGGTTGACCTTGACAGCCCGTTTTCCATCGACCAAAACTTGTGGGGACGAAGCAACGAGTGCGGCATTTTGGAAGACCCGTGGGCGGCGCCGCCGGAAGAGGCGTATGAGCTGACGGCTTCGCTTGAGAACGCGCCGGATGTGCCGGATGTCATCGAGATCGGCTTTGAACAAGGCGTGCCGGTGACGTTAAACGGGAAGGCGTATCCGCTTGCGCAATTGATTTTGGAGCTGAATGCGTTGGCCGGCAAGCATGGCGTCGGCCGCATCGACCACGTCGAAAACCGCCTTGTCGGCATCAAGTCGCGCGAAGTGTACGAATGCCCAGGGGCGATCACGCTCATTAAAGCGCATAAAGAGCTGGAAGACTTGACATTGGTGAGAGAAGTCGCCCATTTCAAACCGATCATCGAACAAAAAATCGCCGAAGTCATTTACAACGGCCTTTGGTTCTCACCGCTGAAAGACGCGTTGGTCGCGTTTTTGAAAGAAACGCAGAAAAACGTCACCGGCGTCGTGCGCGTGAAGCTGTTTAAAGGCCATGCGATCGTCGAAGGGCGCAAATCGCCGTTCTCGCTCTATGATGAAAAATTGGCAACATACACGTCCGAAGATGAATTTGACCATCAAGCGGCGGTCGGATTCATTTCGCTGTACGGCCTGCCGACGAAAGTGCACAGCATCGTGAACAAGCAAAACAAGGCGTCAGTGCCGACCGGCCAATGAAGGAAAATGAAGGGAACTTCATGAAAGGAAGGAGGAAGTCGCATTCCTCTGCGGCGAGATTCGTGAAAAAGCTTTGGGGCGGACGGTTTACGAAAACAGCGGAAGAATGGGTCGACGAGTTTGGCGCGTCGATCCCATTCGACCAAGAGCTCGTTGAAGAAGACATTGAAGGCAGCCTTGCCCATGTGACGATGCTTGGCGAATGCGGCATCCTGCCTGAAGGCGATGTAGAGCAGATCAAAGGCGGGCTCATCCGCCTGTTGGAAAAGGCGAAGCAAGGGGAGCTCAAATTTTCCATTGCCTACGAGGACATTCATTTAAACATTGAAAAAATGCTCATCGACGACATCGGACCGGTCGGCGGCAAGCTGCACACTGGACGGAGCCGGAACGACCAAGTGGCGACCGATATGCATCTATACTTGCGCAAGCGGGTTGAAGAGATTCTCGGCCTCATCCGCGGGATGCAGCGGGCGCTTGTCGCTCAAGCCGAAAAGCATGTCGAAACGATCATGCCCGGATATACGCATTTGCAGCGGGCGCAACCGATTTCGTTCGCCCACCATCTGCTGGCTTATTTTTGGATGCTCGAGCGCGACTATGAGCGGTTTTCCGAGTCGCAAAAGCGCATCAACCGCTCGCCGCTCGGCGCCGGGGCGCTCGCCGGGACGACGTTTCCGATCGACCGGCATCGGACGGCGGAGCTTTTGGGCTTTGCCGATATTTACGAAAACAGCCTCGATGCGGTGAGCGACCGCGACTTCATCATCGAGTTTTTAAGCAACAGTTCAATGCTCATGATGCACCTGTCGCGGTTGGCCGAGGAGTTGATTCTTTGGTCAAGCCAAGAGTTCCAGTTCATTGAGCTGGATGATGCGTTTGCGACCGGCAGCAGCATCATGCCGCAAAAGAAAAACCCGGACATGGCCGAACTCATCCGCGGCAAAACCGGCCGCGTGTACGGCCACTTGATGGCGCTCCTCACGGTGATGAAAGGGCTGCCGCTTGCTTACAATAAAGATATGCAAGAAGATAAAGAAGGCATGTTTGATACAGTAAAGACGGTCATCGGGTCGCTGAAAATTTTCACCGGTATGATTGAGACGATGAACGTGCGCACGGACGTGATGGAGCGGGCGACGAAACAAGACTTTTCAAACGCGACCGAGCTTGCCGATTACTTGGCCGCGAAAGGCGTCCCGTTCCGCGAGGCGCATGAAATCGTCGGCAAGCTCGTCTTGCATTGCATCGAACAAGGCGTCTTTTTGGCCGATTTGCCGCTTGACGTGTACAAAGAAGCGTCGCCGCTTTTTGAAGAAGACATTTATGACGCCTTGCACCCGCGCACGGCCGTCAACCGCCGCAACAGCGCCGGCGGCACCGGTTTTGCCGAAGTGCGCGCGGCGCTGGCGAAGGCGAAACAGTTGCTTAGCACCCCGTAACGGCGGGGTGTTCTTTTTTGACCGTCACATGTTTTCGCATCGGACAAGGAAGTTTTTCGGTCCATCTGCTTCATGTGACGAAGACATTATTCTTTCGGCGTCCTTACAACGAGCACATCGCATTTCGCATGGCGGACGATGTTTTCGGAAACGCTGCCGATCAAGAGCCGTTCGACAGCGTTTAAACCGGTCGCCCCGCAAACGATGAGATCGGCTTTGTATTTCGGAGCGACGTCTTTGGCGATTTTCACTTTCGGCGAGCCGAATTCGACCGCGATGTCCACATCGTCGAGCCCGGCGGCGATGGCTTCGTTTTTATACCGTTCCAGAAGTTCGTTCGCATATTGCTCCGACCGTTCGGCGAGGGCGTAATCGTGCGCTTCCACGGTTGTGAACCCGCGCAAATCGATGATGTGGGACAAAATGAGTTTCGCTCCGTTTCGCTTGGCGATTTGGATCGCTTTTTTCAACGCCCATTCCGCTTCTTTCGAGCCATCGACGGCGACGACGATCGTTTGGTAGGTCATGGTCATGTTCTCCCCTCCCTTTGGTTAAAAATGCTATCTCTATATATGGTATACCCATCGCCCTTTGACGAGAAACTAGGCCATATATTGAGATTTTGTGAACAGGGGAGGAAGAGCAATGGAAAAGCGGTATAACGACTGGCAGTACGATGAGGAGGAAGTGCGGACGATCACCGAGCAAATTACCGAGTCGTATGAAAGCGGCATTGTTGACGAGGATGAATCGTATTACGACCCGCGCCGCGAAGTCGGCGAATAGCCATAGCGCCTGCGCGTTATGGTTATTTTTTTGTATTCGCTCCGGTTTGTAGTAAAGTAAAAATGAGACAGCAAATCGCGACGAGGAGGGAGAAGGGTGCGGCACGCCTTGATTACGGCCGGAGCGAAAGGATTGGGGAGAAAAGTGACCGAGCTGCTGCTTGATAAAGGCTACTCGGTGACGGTGAACTACCGGAGCGATGAACAGGCGGTGCGCTCGCTTGCCGAGAAGTACCGCGGCGCCGCTGACCGCCTCCAGTTTGTGCAGGGAGATGTGACGGACAAAAACGATTTAGCGGCGCTTGTGGACGCCGCCATGGAGCGGTTTGGCCGCATTGACTGCCTCATCAACAATGCAGGGCCGTACATTTTTGAACGGAAAAAGCTGGCCGATTATACGGAAAACGAATGGTACGAAATGATTGAAGGCAATTTGAGCTCGGTCTTCCATTTAGTGAGAAGGACGATCCCGATTATGCGAAAACAACGGTTTGGCCGCATCATTACGTACGGATTTCAAGGAGCGGCGGATGCCCCGGGCTGGGTGCACCGTTCGGCGTTCGGCGCGGCGAAAGTCGGGCTTGTATCGCTGACGAAAACGATCGCCCTGGAAGAGGCGGAATATGGCATTACCGCCAATATGGTGTGCCCAGGCAATATTGTCGGCGCCATGAAAGAGGCGGGGATCGCCGACGCCCGCGCCAGGCGGGATGCGGAAACGCCGGTCGGACGCCCGGGGACTGGTGAAGATATCGCCCGCGTGATCGCGTTTTTATGCGAGGACGACTCGGATTTCATCACCGGCGCCGTCATTGACGTCACCGGCGGAGCGAACGTCATTTACCGCCACCTTTTCCGTTGAGAACAGCGCCTCCTCCTTTTTCGTTTGCTTTTGCGCGAAACGGGGCACAATAAAAGAAGAAGCGGGAAGGAAAAAGGAGGAAAAAGTAATGAAGATCGGCATTCCAAAAGAAATCAAAAACAATGAAAACCGCGTCGCCATCACTCCGGCAGGCGTGATGACGCTCGTCAAAGCGGGGCATGACGTGTATGTGGAGACGGAAGCCGGCGCTGGGTCGGGTTTTTCCGATTCCGAGTATGAAAAAGCCGGGGCAGTGATCGTGACGAAAGCGGAAGATGCCTGGGCGGCGGAGATGGTGTTGAAAGTGAAAGAACCGCTGGCTGAGGAGTTCCGCTATTTTCGCCCCGGATTGATTTTGTTTACGTATTTGCATTTAGCCGCGGCCGAAGCGCTCACGAAAGCGCTCGTCGAGCAAAAAGTGGTCGGCATCGCTTACGAGACGGTGCAGCTTGCGAACGGCTCGCTGCCGCTGTTGACGCCGATGAGTGAAGTCGCCGGCCGCATGTCGGTGCAAGTCGGCGCCCAGTTTCTCGAGAAGCCGCACGGCGGGAAAGGCATTTTGCTTGGCGGCGTGCCCGGGGTGCGGCGCGGCAAAGTGACGATCATCGGCGGCGGCACAGCGGGGACGAACGCGGCGAAAATCGCGGTCGGCCTCGGGGCGGACGTGACGATTTTGGACATTAACGCCGAGCGGCTGCGCGAGCTCGATGATTTGTTCGGCGACCAAGTGACGACGTTGATGTCCAACTCGTATCATATCGCCGAGTGCGTGCGCGAATCCGATTTGGTCGTCGGCGCCGTCTTGATCCCGGGGGCGAAAGCGCCGAAGCTTGTGACGGAAGAGATGGTGCGCTCGATGACGCCAGGCTCGGTGTTGGTCGACGTCGCCATTGACCAAGGCGGCATTTTTGAAACGACCGACCGCGTCACGACGCACGACGATCCGACATACGTCAAGCACGGCGTCGTCCATTACGCTGTCGCGAACATGCCGGGCGCTGTGCCGCGTACGTCAACATTCGCGCTTACGAACGTCACGATCCCATACGCCTTGCAAATCGCCAACAAAGGCTACCGCGCCGCGTGCTTGGATAACCCGGCGCTGTTAAAAGGGATCAACACGCTCGACGGGCACATCGTGTACGAAGCGGTCGCGGCGGCGCACAACATGCCGTATACGGATGTTCATTCGTTGCTGCAGGGATGAAACAATGAAGATGGAGCCGCCTTGATGGCGATGAGAAAACAAAGCTGTCCGAATCGGCTTGGGGATCGGGCCGGTGGACAGCTTTTTTGATGCGCTCATTCGCGGCAGCTTTTGCCAATGGCCTCTCTCGTTAAACAATGATCAACTCCTTCGAAAACGACGTCAACACCTCAACCCCATGATCCGTGACCGCGACGTCGTCTTCAATGCGCACGCCGCCGATGGATGGGACGTAAATGCCTGGTTCGATTGTAAACACCATGCCGGGGGCGAGCGGTTCGTTGTTGGCGCCATGAAGCGATGGGTATTCGTGGATCTCGATCCCTAAGCCGTGTCCGACGCGGTGGGTGAAATAGTCTCCGTAGCCGGCTTGTTCGATGACGTTTCGGGCGGCGCGGTCGATCTCGCCCATCGCGGTTTGCGGGCGGCAGGCGTCGATCGCCGCCTGCTGGGCGCGCCGAACGGTATCGTAAATGAGCCGCTGTTCGTCGCTTGCCGTCTGACAGACGACGGTGCGGGTAATGTCGGAGCAATACCCATCGACGATGACGCCCAAATCGAACAGCACGAAATCGCCTGGTGCGACCGCCGCCGTTCCCGGCACGCCGTGCGGATCGGCTGATTTTGCGCCCGTGAGCACGGTCGTGGGAAACGACATCCCTTCAACGCCGAGTTTTTTCAGCTCATATTCAATAACGGCGACAAGTTCGAGCTCCGTCACGCCCGGGCGGATGGCCGAGACGCCGATTTCGATCGCTTTGTCGGCAAGTTCCGCCGCCTGGCGCAACACCTTCATTTCCTGCTCATCCTTGATCAGGCGAAGCTGGCGCAGCTTTTCTTCGGCGTCGTGCCACTTGGCGTTTGGAAACAATGCCGAGAGACGCTCGAAACGGGCAAACGACAAATGGTTTTTCTCGATGGCAATCAAGCCGGGTTTTGCGCCGCGCGCTTCGAGATGGCGCCCGATCTCTTCCCATGGGTCGGTGCTGTCGTCGTAGCCGATCACCGTATACCCAAAGCCGCTCCGGCGGGCGCGCGGGACTTCCATTTGCGGACAGACGAGCGCGGGCTCGCTGTCAGGGAAAACAAGCAATGCAAGCAGCCGCTCGTGTGGATCGCAAAAAAAGCCGCTCAAATAAAAAACGTTGGCGCTTGACGTAATGAAGGCAAATGAATCATCATGATGTTGAAGCCATGATGAAAAAGCATCCAGCCGTTGGTTCATCGTTCCCTTCCTTCCTTTTTTCTTGATCGTCCATTTTGAGCGTATCAAGAAACGGGCCGTTTGTAAATGGACAGGCGGGAAAAGAAGGAAATGGATGGGCGGCGGCGAATCATGTGTAGTGGAAAGGAGAGATGTGACGATGAAAATCAGCTACCATGGCCATTCGGTCGTCCGCATTGAGACGAACGGAAAAACGATTTTGATCGACCCGTTCATCACCGGCAATACGACGACCGATTTGAACGCGGCGGATGTGAAAGCGGATGTCATTTTGTTGACGCACGGGCACGGGGATCATGTCGGCGATACGGTTGAAATCGCCAAGCGGAACAACGCCCTTGTCGTGGCCACATTTGAGCTGGCGACGTATTTAAGCTGGCAAGGCGTCGAGACGTTTGGCATGAACATCGGCGGGGCGCGCGAATTTGACTTTGGCACGGTCAAGTTCACGCAGGCGTTCCACAGCTCCGGGTTTGTGACGGACGACAAGCAAATCATTTATTTAGGCATGCCGACCGGCATTTTGTTCACGTCCGAAGGCAAAACGATCTATCATGCCGGCGATACCGGGCTGTTTTCCGACATGAAGCTGATCGGCGAGCGCCATAACATCGATGTCGCCTTTTTGCCGATTGGGGACAGCTTCACGATGGGGCCGGAAGACGCGGCGGTCGCCGCCGAGTGGCTCGGGGCGAAACTCGTCGTGCCGATCCATTACAACACGTTCCCGCCGATCACCCAAGACCCCGAGCGGTTCGTCTCGCTCCTTCCGCCGGGCGTCGGCCGCGCGTTGAAACCGGGGGAAAGCATCGAGCTGTAACAGAGGCGCTCTTCCCGCTTTGGGAAGGGCGCTTTATGATGGCCGGCGCGACCGTTGAATCCCCGCCGCCAGGCCCGTTATAATGAAAGTAACAAACGCGTAAAGGGTGAAGAACCGTTGGCGACAAAACACGAGCAAATTTTGGAATACATCCACCGGCTGCCGATCGGCGAGAAAATTTCTGTCCGGCAGATCGCCAAGGAAATGGGCGTAAGCGAAGGGACGGCGTACCGGGCGATCAAGGACGCCGAGAACAAAGGGTATGTGAGCACGATTGAACGCGTCGGCACGATCCGGATTGAGAAGAAACGGAAGGAAAACATTGAGAAGCTTACGTACGCCGAGGTTGTCAACATTGTGGACGGCCAAGTGCTTGGCGGACGTGAAGGGTTGCATAAGACGCTCAACCGTTTTGTCATCGGCGCAATGCAGCTGGAGGCGATGATGCGCTATACGGGCGCAGGGGATTTGCTTATCGTCGGCAACCGGACGAAGGCGCACGAGCTGGCGCTTCAGGCGGGGGCGGCCGTGCTCATCACCGGCGGGTTTGACACGGCCGACCACGTGAAAAAGCTCGCCGATGAGCGGCAGCTGCCGATCATTTCGACGAGCTATGACACGTTTACGGTCGCGACGATGATCAACCGGGCGATTTACGACCAGCTCATCAAAAAAGAAATTGTGTTGGTCGAGGATATTCTCATTCCGCTTGACAAAACAGCGTACTTGCGCGTCCATGATCCGATTGAGCGGTGGTATGCGTTGAACAAAGAGACGCGCCATAGCCGGTTCCCGGTCGTCGATGATGAGCTGAAAGTGCAAGGGGTTGTGACGGCAAAAGACGTGCTGGATGTCGACCGGCAGCTGCCGATCGAAAAGGTGATGACGAAGCAGCCGATTACGGTGAACGGAAAAACGTCAGTGGCGTTTGCTTCTCATATTATGGTATGGGAAGGAATTGAGCTTCTCCCGGTGGTGGATGACTATAACCGGCTGCAAGGGATCATCAGCCGCCAAGACGTGTTAAAAGCGTTGCAAATGGCGCAGCGCCAGCCGCAAGTCGGGGAGACGATCGATGATCTCATCACCGCCCAGTTTCGTGAGTCAGGCGACAAAGAAACGCTGTTTCGCTGCACGATCACGCCGCAGATGACGAACTATTTAGGGACGCTCTCGTACGGCGTGTTTACGACGATCGTCACCGAAGCGGCGGCGCGCATGCTTCGCGCGTACAAACGCGGCGATTTGGTGATGGAAAATATCACGATTTACTTCATCAAGCCGGTGCAAATCGACAGCACGGTCGACGTGCGGGCAAAGCTTTTAGAGCTCGGGCGCAAGTTCGGGAAAGTGGATGTCGAAGTGTATAACGAAGGCGATCTTGTCGGCAAAGCGATGATGATGTGCCAGCTGATCGACCGATAAACGGTAAAGGAAAAAAAGGATGTCCACTTCCTTATGGGAACATCCTTTTCCTTTATCGTTGACCGGCGCATACGCCAAACGGCATTACCCTTGTTTTGCCGCTTCCTTTGCCTCTTCGACCGCCTGCGGCAGATAGCAGCGGTAGGCGCGGTAGCCGGCCCAAACGCTCCCGAAGCCTAAGGCGATAAAAATGGCGCAGATGATATAGGTCACGGTTGTCTGATACAAAAACAATTGGTTGATCCCGAACAAGGCAACGAACAGTCCAAGCGCCATGCTCGATTTCGCTGAGAGAAAGCGGCGTTCCATCGGGCGCTGGGAGCGGACGTAGCGGATTTTATAATAGACGTAAAACGAAAAGGAAAATATAATGAAAATAACCAAGGCTGGCATGGTTGGGTCCCTCCGTTGTTCATTTCTTTTTTCATTGTACATAGAAGCAGGGAAAAATGCCAGCGGTTGAATATGACAGGTGACTAAAGGGGAAGAACGAATGAAACCGGTTCATCAACAAATTCTTGATGCGATTCGTGAATTTGACACGATCATCATCCACCGCCATGTTCGCCCGGACCCGGACGCGTACGGGTCGCAAGGCGGGTTGGCGGCGTTGCTTCGGGCGTCGTTTCCGGAAAAACGAGTGTATGCGGTGGGGACCGATGACCCATCGTTATCATTTTTACGACAAATGGATGTCATTGACGATGCCGTTTATGAACAGGCGCTTGTGATCGTCTGCGATACAGCCAATGAGGAGCGGATTTGCGACAGCCGCTATCGGCTCGGGCGAAAGCTCATTAAAATTGACCATCACCCGAACGACACGCCGTATGGCGACATTATGTGGGTCGATACCGCCGCCAGTTCGACAAGCGAGATGATTTATGAGTTTTATTTGGCGGGGAAAGAGGAAGGGTTGACGATGACCGCTGAGGCGGCGCGTCTCATTTACGCCGGCATTGTCGGCGATACGGGCCGCTTTTTGTTTCCGCGCACAAGTGAAAAAACGTTCCGCTACGCTGGGGAGCTCATTTCGTACGGTTTTTCGCTGACGGAATTGTACGACGGATTGTATCGGACGAGCTTGCCGCTCGCCCGCTTAAGCGGTTATGTGTTGTCGAACTTTATGATCGAGGAAGGGGTGGCGGCTGTGAAAATGCCGCGGGCGCTGCTTGGGGAATACGGCGTCACCCCGCTTGAGGCGTCGCAACTCGTCAGTTTGCTCGGCAATATTGACGGCATTGTCGCCTGGGTGTTTTTCATTGAGGAAGAACGGGAAATCCGCGTCCGCTTCCGTTCCAAAGGGCCGGTCATCAATGTGGTCGCCAAACGCTACGGCGGCGGCGGCCATCCGCTCGCAGCCGGTGCGTCCATTGCTTCTTGGGAGGAAGCGGATCGCGTGATTGAAGACGTAAAAGCGGTTTGCCGGGCTGAGCGGTGACGGAAACGAGTGGTTTTAAAAAGTTGTTGTTTCAAATGAAGCGTCATGTTGATAGGAGAAGGCGTCCCGAAGGCTTTCGGGACACCCTCTTTTCCCGCAAGACGCGCTTGTTTGGCACTCCACCGCGGCGGAATGGGGTGGCAAGGTGCGCTCTACGGAAGCGGCGTCAGTTTCACTTCGACGGCCAACAAGGTAAAGATCGTGAGTGTGTGAAGTTCAAGCCGGTATGTCTTCTCGTGGATCGTATACGTTTTGTTTTCAATTGCCCGCTCAATCAGTTCGCGGCTGTTGTACACTGTTTCGATATCTTTCGCAATCAAATGGGACAAATCTTCTTTGACGCTGTCTTCAATGCGAAACGTCGTGTATGAATCAAGTTTATATTGCTCGGCGTTGGCGAGATGGACGGAAACGTCCTGCACGGTCAGCTTTTTTTTCATTTCCTTATTGTAATGAATATAGTCTTCCTGCCAAATGCGAATTTCGTTTTGCAAATCGGCGATCTGTTCGTTGAGCTCATTGACGTGTTGCACTTGTTTTTCCTGCAAGACGCCGAAAATATACAAAAAGACAAACCAACTGATGAGCGCTCCGATCGCCGCGCCGGCGAAAAAGCGCTGCCATGACGGGTATTGGTAATACGGAGGAATTCTCATGGCGAAATGTGCTCCTGCGTCAGCCACGTGATGATCGCCACTCCGGTCTGTGCTCCGCCCATGGCGGACAAAATGAGCAAAAATTGCCGCACGATGTCTTTCGTTTCCCCTAAAAACAGCCCTCGCTCAACGACGTAAAACGTGTCAAACGTCCCGCCGATGGCGGCGACGACCGCCCAAATGCGCAAATCGCCGGCAAATCGGTACATGGCCGTCAGCGGCTGGCCGCCGCTCAAAAACGCGCCGAGCGCGCCGATGATGGCGCCGCCAAGCAGCACGCCGACGGCGATAAAATAGCTTTGAATAAACGCCGGCAAGAAGGCCGCTTTTTCGTTCATGCGTTTCCCCGCCCTTTCTTTCTCTCTTATCTATGTATATCAATAGGGTGGACGGAGTATGTAGCCGAAAGAAAAGTTTTCGCCCGTCAAGCGCACGGATGAGGGAGGGATGGTCATGATGTTCGTCCACTTGCATGTGTTGAGCGGATACAGTTTGTTTCAAAGTGCAGCGGCGGTGGAGGCGCTTGCAGCGAGGGCGAAACAGCTCGGCTATCAAGCGCTCGCGCTCACGGACCGGAATGTGTTGTATGGCGCTATTCCGTTTTACCGGGAATGCAAGCAGAACGGCATTCGCCCGATTATCGGCGTGACGGCTGATGTCGCTCTTTCTGGGGAGGAAGCGTTCCCGCTCGTGCTGTTGGCCGCCAATGAAGAGGGGTATCGCCATTTGCTTGAAATCAGCACCATGATACAAATGGGGGAAACAAAGCATATGGAGGAAGCCGCTCTTGTACGCTTAAGCGGCGGCATCATCGCCATCACTCCCGGAAGCGAGGGACGCGTCGAGTCGCTTGTGGCCGCCGGCGAATGGGAGCGGGCGAAAGAGGCGCTTGGCCGCTATCATCAGCTGTTTCCAGGACGGCTGTATGTCGCCGTTCAGCGCGGCGAGCAAACGCGAGCCCCATATGAAGCCGGGTTGTTGCAGCTGGCGGAGGAAACCGGCGTCCCGATCGTGGCGACGAACGACGTCCGTTACGTGGAGCGCAGCGATGCCGTGGCGTGGCGTTGCTTGCAGGCCATCGGCCGCGGCGCGTTGCTCGCTGACATTGAGGACGATAACGGCCGCTATTTGGCGGGGCCAGAGGAGATGGCGCGCCGGTTTGCGGACTTGCCGGAGGCGCTCGAGAACAGCCTGGCGATCGCCGATCAATGCGAGCTGCAGATCGAGTTTGGCGGTTGGCGGCTGCCGGCGTATCCCGTTCCGGACGGAGAGACGGCCGACAGTTATTTGCGCCTCTTATCGGAACAAGGGCTCGCCCGACGCGTGCCGTCGGCCGATGAGCGCTACTGGCGTCGGCTTTCGCATGAGCTGGATGTGATTCAGTCGCTTCATTTCAGCGACTATTTTTTGATCGTCGCCGATGTGCTCGCCTACGCCCGCCGGCGCGGCATCTTAACCGGCCCGGGCCGCGGTTCGGCGGCCGGGTCGCTTGTCGCCTACGCATTGTCGATCACCGATGTCGATCCGATCAAGTATGGGCTTTTGTTTGAACGGTTTTTAAATCCGGAGCGGGCGTCGGTGCCGGATATTGACTTGGATTTTCCTGATGGCCGGCGCGAAGAAGTGATTCGCTATGTGGCGGATAAATACGGGCGCGACCGCGTTGCGCAAATCATTACGTTCGGTACGTTCGGCGCCAAAGCGGCGCTGCGCGAGACGGCCAAAGCGCTTGGCGTCCCTGGGCGGGAGGCGGAACAGGTCGCGGCGCTGCTGCCGAGCAAACAAAGTGTGACGCTCCGCCAATGGCATGCCGAGTCCGCCGCTTTTCGGCGCGCGGTGGCAGCGGTTCCGCAAGGGAGAGAGTGGCTGGCTGTTGCGCAAAAACTGGAAGGGCTGCCGCGCCATACGTCGATCCACGCTGCTGGTGTCATCATCAGCCCGGAGCCGCTCGTTCGCTTCGTGCCGCTGCAGCCAAGCCATGGCGAATGGCCGCTGACGCAATACGCGATGGGGGCGCTTGAAGCGCTTGGATTGCTGAAAATTGATTTTCTCGGTTTGCGCACGCTCACGTTGATCGAGCAGATCGTGCGTTTGATCGAGCGGCAGACAGGAAAGCCGTTTGACATCCGCACGCTGCCGCTCAATGATGAAAAAACGTACGCGCTGCTTGGCGCTGGAGATACAAACGGCATTTTTCAGCTGGAATCAAGCGGGATGAAGCGTGTGCTCGCCGAGCTGCGGCCGTCGCAATTGGAAGATGTCGTCGCCGTCAATGCCTTGTATCGGCCAGGGCCGATGCAAATGATCCCCGTTTACATCCGGCGCAAGCGCGGGGAAGAGCCGGTGTCCTATGCCCATCCTGATCTTGAGACGATTTTGGCGCCCACATACGGGGTGTTGATCTACCAGGAGCAAATTATGCAAATCGCCGCCCGGCTTGCCGGATTTTCGCTCGGACAAGCGGACGTGCTTCGCCGGGCGGTGGCGAAAAAAGAGAAAGCGCTGCTTGCTGAGCAGCGTCAGGCGTTTGTCGCCGGCTGCGTGGCGAACGGCTATCCGAAAGCAGTCGCCGAGGAACTGTACCGACACATCGTCCGCTTTGCCGATTACGGCTTCAACCGAAGCCACGCGGTCAGCTATGCGCTGTTGTCGTATGCGATGGCGTATATGAAAGCTCATTACCCGCTTTGTTTTTATGCGGTCATGCTCACCAATGCTTCCGGCGACCGAGAAAAAGCGGCGGTATACTATTGGGAGGCGGCGCGAAAAGGGATCAACGTCCTTTTGCCGTCGGTCAACAAAAGCGGTTTTCGCTCTTCCGTGGAGGGGAGCGCCATTCGCCTTGGGCTCGCGATGGTGAAGCAAGTCGGCTCGGCGGCGAAGCTGATTGTCGAGGAGCGGAAAGCGAACGGACCGTTTGCCGACTTCTTTGATTTCGCTGCTCGCCTGCTGCCAAAAGGGCTCGGGCGCCCGGCGCTCGAGGCGCTCATTTCCGTTGGGGCGTTTGACGAGTTCGGTGCAGATCGGGCTTCGCTTCTTGCCAGCATTGACATTGCGATCGAACATGTGCAATGGGTTCAGGCGCTGCAAGCCGGAGGGCTGTCGTTAAAACCGAAATATGCTGCCGCACATTCGTGGCCTTTGTCCGAACGGCGGCGGCGGGAAGCGGAGTTTCTTGGCTTCGCCGTCACCCCGCATCCGGCGGCGGTGTGCCGCCCGTTGCTGCAAGCGGCGGGGGCGGTGTGTGTTGCCGATGTACAAGGTCCGTCAACTGTAGTCGGGGGAGCGGTCGTCCGCATACGGAAAACGAGAACAAAGCAGGGTGAAGAAATGGCGTTTTTCACCGTCGGCGATGAGAGCGGGGAATTGGAGGCGGTGGCGTTTCCGAACGTTTACCGCCGTGCGGCGGACATATTGAAAGAAGGGCAGTTTGTATTGCTTGCCGGAACGATTGAGGTGCGCGGCGGACGGCGTCAGCTCATCATCCGCCGGGCCGAACGCTTGACGGCGTCGGCGTTGTATATCGACGCCAGCCGCCAAGACAAGGCGCGTCTTGCCGCGCTGAAGCCGCTGTTGGAACGACACCAAGGCCGCACTCCGGTGTATTTGTACGATGAAGCGAAGCGGAAGCTTCTCCGTCTTCCCGAGCGGTATGCGGCCGATCTCACCGCCCCGCTTGTCGATGAACTGCTTTCCTTGTTCAGCTTCGGACGCGTGGTCGTCAAGTAAATCGCTCTTTACTATTTCATTATTTTGTTATATCGTATAACCATTAGGTGGTCAGACCAGTGGATGAAGCGAAGGAGAGGGGTCATTGTATCAAAGAGGAGAACGTGTATGCCGAGACGTTGAAACACATCCACCGCATGATGGCGGAAGACAACCTAGCCCCTGGCGACAAGCTGCCGTCGGAGCGCGAGCTGGCCGAACGGCTCGGCGTCGGGCGTTCATCGGTGCGCGAGGCGTTGCGGGCGCTTGAATTTCTCGGCTTGATTGAAACGCGGCGCGGCGAGGGGAGGTATAGGCGTGAGGTCGGCAGCCACCAGCTGATCGACCTGTTGGCGATGTTTTTGTTGGAAAACGAACGGGCGAAGGCCGATTTGGCGGAAACAAAATGGCTCATCGAGCGCCTGTTGCTTGCGCTTGCGTGTCGGCGCCGGAGCGCGGAGGACGTAGACGAGTTGAAAAAAATCGTTCGTCAAAAACCGATTGATTTCGCGCGGTTTTTCGAGACGGTGGTGGAAGCGGCTGGCAATGTTTTGCTCGCCCGCATTTGGCGGGTGCTGTCGGGGTTTGCCGCTTCATTTGCGCCCGAGCCGCCCCTTGCCGACGCCAGCTATGAACAGCTGCTCGCCGCTTTGGAAAGGCAAGATCCGGCGGAGACTGTCGCCGTCTGGGAGGCGCAACGGCCTTCGCCGTTGTCGAAACGGGCCGGACATCGTTTGACAAACAATGATGTCCATTTTCGATAAAGTAGTAGAGAGGCGAAAACGCAAAGGAGGGGCTCCCTCGTGTGGAAAGACTTGTTTGTGAAAAAGAAAAAGTATGCACCGCTGCCTTCAGAACAAGCGAGGCATGAAGTGCCGGAAGGCGTGATGACGAAATGTCCGCAATGCAAGAAAATTATGTATACAAAAGAGTTGATCAAAAACTTGCGCGTTTGCCTAAGCTGCGGCTACCATCATCCGATGCCGGCGCGTGAACGGATTGCAAGCCTTCTTGATGACGGCAGCTTCCGCGAGTATGACGCCGATATGATCTCGGTCAATCCGCTCGGCTTTCCGGGCTACATCGAAAAACTGGAAGAAGACCGGCGCAAGTCAGGGCTGAACGAGGCGGTCGTCACCGGCGAAGGGGCGCTTGACGGCCATCCGCTCGTCATTGCTGTCATGGATTCATCGTTTCGCATGGGCAGCATGGGCTCGGTCGTCGGCGAAAAAATCACCCGCGCCGTCGAACGGGCGCACAAACAGCAGATGCCGTTTCTCATTTTCACCGCTTCCGGCGGCGCCCGCATGCAGGAAGGGGTGTTGAGCCTCATGCAAATGGCGAAAACAAGCGCGGCGCTCAAACGGTTCAGCAACGACGGCGGCTTGTTCATCTCCGTCATGACCCACCCGACGACCGGCGGTGTATCGGCGAGTTTCGCCTCGCTTGGGGATTATAACTTTGCCGAGCCGGGGGCGCTCATTGGTTTTGCCGGCCGCCGCGTCATCGAGCAGACGGTGCGCGAAGAGCTGCCGAACGATTTCCAGACGGCGGAGTTTTTGCTGAAGCACGGGCAGCTTGATGCCGTCATTCACCGCCACGAGCTGAAAGAAACGCTTGCGGTCGTCTTGGATCTTCATCAAAAAGGAGGGGAAGAGGGATGGTGGCGGAATTAGAATTCGAAAAGCCGCTTGTCGAGCTGCGCCGCAAAATTCAAGAGTTGAAAGAGTTCATGAAAACGGCGGACGTCGATTTATCGGCGGAAATCGAAAAGCTTGAGGCGCGCCTCGCCAAGCTGGAAAACGAGATTTATGCGAATTTGACGCCGTGGGACCGCGTGCAAATCGCCCGCCACCCGCAGCGGCCGACGACGCTCGATTACATCGAGCGGTTGTTTACGAACTTTCTTGAGTGCCACGGCGACCGCTGCTTTGGCGATGACGAGGCGATCGTCGGCGGCATCGCCAAATACGACGGACTCCCCGTGACGGTCATCGGTCATCAGCGCGGCAAAGATACGAAAGAAAACTTGCGCCGCAACTTTGGCATGCCGCATCCGGAAGGATACCGGAAGGCGTTGCGGCTCATGAAGCAGGCAGAAAAGTTTTCGCGGCCGATCATCTGCTTTATCGACACGAAAGGCGCCTACCCGGGCAAAGCGGCCGAAGAGCGCGGGCAAAGCGAGGCGATCGCCCGCAACTTGTTTGAAATGGCTGGGCTCACGGTGCCTGTCGTCTGCATCGTCATCGGAGAGGGCGGAAGCGGCGGGGCGCTTGCCCTTGGCGTCGGCAATCATATCCATATGCTTGAAAACTCGACGTACTCGGTCATCTCGCCGGAAGGGGCGGCGGCGATTTTGTGGAAAGACGCCTCATTGGCGCAGCGGGCGGCGGAAACGATGAAAATCACCGCTCATGACTTAAAGGCGCTCGGCGTCATCGATGAAATCATTCCAGAAGTCAAAGGCGGCGCTCATCGCAACGCCGACGAGCAGGCAAAAGAAATTGACCGCGTGCTGCGCCGTTCGCTCAAACAGCTGTTGGCGCTTGACGGCGAAGAGCTCGTCCGGCAGCGCTATGAAAAATTTAAACAAATGGGCCAAGTGTCGTTTTTGCCGGAAACGATTCGGGCAAGATAAGGAAAAAGCTGTCTCCGTCGCGGGACAGCTTTGTTCTATCGTGAAAAAATCCACTTTTGTAAGCCGTTTCAGCGATCGCTTCTATATTGTGTTCCGCTGTCGTTCATGGTACATTAGGGATGTTCAAGAAGACGTATGAGGTCGGACGTGTGCAATTCGATGCAAACGAGGTGGAAATGATGAAACGGATTGGTGTGTTGACAAGCGGCGGCGACTCGCCGGGCATGAATGCGGCCATTCGCGCTGTCGTCCGCAAAGCGATTTACCATGGGGTGGAAGTGTACGGAATCTACCACGGGTATGCCGGGTTGATCGCCGGCAATATCAAAAAACTGGAAGTCGGGGACGTCGGGGACATCATCCATCGCGGCGGCACCATCCTTTATACCGCACGCTGCCCGGAGTTTAAGACGGAAGAAGGACAGAAAAAGGGGATCGAGCAGCTGAAAAAGCACGGTATTGAAGGGCTGGTCGTCATCGGCGGCGACGGGTCGTATCAAGGGGCGAAAAAATTGACGGAGCACGGCTTCCCGTGCGTCGGCGTGCCCGGGACGATCGACAACGACATTCCAGGCACCGATTTTACGATCGGTTTTGACACCGCGCTCAATACGGTCATTGACGCCATTGACAAAATCCGCGACACGGCGACGTCGCATGAGCGGACGTACGTCGTCGAAGTGATGGGCCGCCATGCCGGCGATATTGCGCTATGGTCGGGGCTTGCCGGAGGGGCGGAGACGATTTTGATTCCGGAAGCGGACTACGACATGGACGACATCGTCGCTCGCTTGAAGCGCGGCCATGAACGCGGCAAAAAACACAGCATCATCATCGTCGCCGAGGGAGTCGGCAGCGGCGTCGACTTCGGCCGGCAAATTCAAGAGGCGACCGGCTTTGAGACGCGCGTGACGGTGCTTGGCCACGTGCAGCGCGGCGGATCGCCGACGGCGTTTGACCGCGTGTTAGCGAGCCGCCTCGGCGCCCGTGCGGTCGAGCTGCTCCTTGAAGGCAAAGGCGGCCGCTGCGTTGGCATTCAAAACAACCAAATCGTTGACCATGACATTGCCGAAGCGTTGGCGAAAACACATACGGTCGATCAGCGGATGTATACATTGTCGAAAGAGCTGTCGATTTAATTCCCGAGGGGAAAGGAAGAAGAAGTGATGAAGCGGAAAACGAAAATCGTCTGTACGATCGGGCCGGCAAGCGAGAGCGTAGACAAGCTCGTGCAATTGATCGAAGCGGGGATGAACGTGGCGCGCCTCAACTTTTCGCACGGAGATCATGAGGAACACGGGCGGCGCATCGCCAACATTCGCGAGGCGGCGAGGCGGACGGGCCAAACGGTCGCCATTTTGCTCGATACGAAAGGCCCGGAAATCCGCACGCACAATATGGAGAACGGCGCCGTCGAACTGAAGGAAGGGGCAAAGCTCATCATTTCGATGAGCGAAGTGCTCGGCACGCCGGAAAAAATTTCCGTCACCTATCCGGGGCTGATCGATGATGTGTCCGTTGGTTCGAAAATTTTGCTGGACGACGGGTTGATCGGCCTTGAAGTCAACGCGGTCGACAAGCAAGCTGGAGAAATTGCCACGACCGTCTTAAACAGCGGTGTGCTCAAAAACAAAAAAGGGGTCAATGTCCCCGGCGTGCGTGTCAATTTGCCGGGCATCACCGAGAAGGACCGAGCCGATATTTTATTTGGCATCCGCCAAGGCATCGACTTCATCGCCGCCTCGTTTGTGCGACGGGCGTCTGATGTGCTCGAAATCCGCGAGCTGCTCGAGGCGAATGACGCCTTACATATCCAAATTATCGCGAAAATTGAAAATGAAGAAGGCGTCGCCAACATCGATGAAATTTTGGAAGCCGCCGATGGCCTCATGGTGGCGCGCGGCGACCTTGGCGTTGAGATTCCGGCTGAGGAAGTGCCTCTCATTCAAAAAATGCTCATTAAAAAGTGCAACATGCTTGGCAAACCGGTCATCACGGCGACGCAAATGCTCGACTCGATGCAGCGCAATCCGCGGCCGACGCGGGCTGAGGCGAGCGATGTCGCCAACGCCATTTTTGACGGCACCGACGCCGTCATGCTTTCCGGAGAAACCGCAGCCGGCCAGTATCCGGTCGAAGCGGTAAGGACGATGCACCAAATCGCGCTCCGCACCGAGCAGGCGTTGGAGCATCGCGACATTTTGTCCCAGCGCACGAAAGAGAGCCGAACGACGATCACCGATGCCATCGGCCAATCGGTCGCCCACACAGCGCTCAATTTGGATGTCGCGGCGATCGTGACGCCGACGGTGAGCGGAAAAACGCCGCAGATGGTGGCGAAATACCGCCCGAAAGCCCCGATCATCGCGGTGACATCAAACGAAGCGGTCTCGCGGCGGCTGGCGCTCATTTGGGGCGTGTATACGAAAGAAGCACCGCATGTCAATACAACCGATGAAATGCTCGATGTGGCGGTCGACGCGGCAGTGCGCTCCGGCTTGGTGAAGCACGGCGACTTGGTCGTCATCACGGCCGGCGTGCCGGTCGGCGAAACGGGATCGACGAACTTAATGAAAGTGCACGTCATCAGCGACTTGCTTGCCAAAGGGCAAGGCATCGGCCGCAAGTCGGCATTCGGCAAGGCGGTCGTCGCCAAAACGGCAGAAGAGGCGTGCCGAAAAATGGTAGAGGGCGGCATTTTAGTCACCATCAGCACCGATGCCGATATGATGCCGGCGATCGAAAAAGCGGCGGCGATCATCACCGAGGAAGGCGGGTTGACGAGCCATGCGGCGGTCGTCGGCTTAAGCCTTGGCATTCCGGTCGTCGTCGGGGTGGAAAATGCCACAAGCTTGTTTAAAGATGGGCAAGAGATCACGGTCGATGGCGGCTTTGGCGCCGTCTACCGCGGCCATGCGAGCGTGTTGTAACGGACGTTGCAGCAAAACAGGGTGTCCCAAAAGCAGCGGGACACCCTTTCGCATCGTCCTATATACCCATTAAACATCTTTGTGAAACGAAAGATTGTATTCCTATTATAGAAAGCCGAGCTTTTGAGACAGCTCCCTTCGATTACGTGGCCGGCTTGCCGATAATAAAGCGCCAAAGATCACGAAAAACATTGGCGCTATGGAGCGTGCGGATGATGACAAGCGCGACGGGGCCGGCAATCAAGCCGAGAAAGCCGAGCAGTTTGAAGCCGACGAACAAGGCGATGAGCGTCGCGAGCGGATCGAGGCCGATCGTTGAAGAAAGCACTTTCGGCTCCATGATTTGCCGTTGGACGAGGACGACGACATACAGCACGCCCAATCCGATGGCAAACGGAATGTCGCCGCTAGCCATGGTGTAAATGATCCAAGGAACAAATACAATCCCCGTTCCCAAATATGGCAAAAGATCGACGAACCCGATGATCAATGCGATCGTAATGGCGTAATCGACGCGCAAAATAAGCAAGCCGATCAACACGATGACCGTCGTAATCGAAATGAGCGTCGCCTGCGCTTTGATAAAGCCAAACAGCGCCCGCTTTAAATCAAGAAACACCGTTTTTCCGCTTGTGCGGGCTTTCGTCGGCAGCCATTGCTGCGCCATGCGCATCAGACGGTGCCAGTCTTTGCTGATGAAAAACGTCGCCAACAGCGAAAAAATAAACACGGTCGCGGCATTCGGCAGCCAGGCGAGAAGCTGCGGAATGTTTTGCAGGATGCTTTGGACAAATTCACCAACCGTCGTCCCAATTTTTTTTCCGACGGCTTGAATGTTTTGCATAATCGTATCCTGTTGGGCGGCGCTTAAACTTTTAAACATCCCGGCCAAATCTTTGTAAATCGGGATGATTTGGTCGGCGACGAACGTCTCCATGTACGTGATCAATGCTTGAAATTTTTCCGGCACGACGCGGGCTAAATATTGCGTTCCCGAAACGATTTCGGCAACAAGAAGCGTGACCAAGCCGGCGACCGCGGCAAACAACATGATGAGCGTGACGCTGACCGCGAGCCAGCGCGGCATTTTCGCTTTCCGCTCCAAAGCATCGACGAGCGGGTTGATGATCATCGCGATGAAAAAGGCGATGATGAACGGATACGTCACCGTCGCGATGTAGTACATAGCGATGGCGCCGAGCGCGACAGCGGCGATGACAAGAAAAAAGCGCAAAAAGCGATCAACATAAACTCGGGACAATGTTTCACCTCCAACGACGTTCCATATTGATATATTACACGTTTTCTTACGGGGAAGCAAAAAGACAAGTTTCATAGGAAAGGACGGACGACCGTGAACGAACCGGTGTTGTTTTTATTGTTGTTGCTTGCGCTCGGCTTTCTTGCGAAAAACAAGTCGCTTATTGTCGCCGTCGTTGTGCTGTTGGCCATCAAACTTGTCGGCTTGGATCAAAAAGTGCTGCCGATCATTCAGTCCAAAGGGATCAACTGGGGAGTGACGGTCATTACGATCGCCGTGCTCGCTCCCATCGCTTCTGGGGAGATCGGCTTTCGGCAGCTTGTCGGCTCTCTGCAGTCGTTGTCGGCCTGGGTGGCGCTCGCATCTGGCATTTTTGTCGCCTTGATCGCCAAAAATGGAGTAACGCTCCTTGCCAATGACCCGCATATGACCGCCGCGCTTGCATTCGGCACCATCCTCGCGGTTTCGCTGTTTCATGGGGTGGCGGTTGGTCCATTGATCGGCGCTGGCATTGCCTATACGGTCATCAAAATGGTAGAATATTTTTGATCATCAGGCGGTGTGTGGGATCCTCCGTTTTGAGATGAATCGATTTCCATTTTATTCCTGATCATCATTTCTTTTGACGTGTGACAGCTGACAAAAGTCTGATAATTGTTTATAATAATAAACGTGAGTGAGTTTTCGGCCAAGCATTGTGCAGCTGTTGCGACGGGGCGGTTGTCGCCGGCGTCATGTAAGCACTTTCGCGCGCGCGTTTGTTTTTGCCTCCATTTCGAGCAAGCGCTCATCGGCCATCGGTCGTTATGGCCGGAACTTATGAAGAGAAGGGGAGATTGAACATGACAGTAACCCGTGGGTTAGAGGGAGTTGTGGCCACAACTTCAAGCATCAGTTCGATCATCGATGACACGTTGACGTATGTCGGTTATGACATTGACGATTTAGCCGAAAACGCTTCCTTCGAAGAAGTCGTTTATTTGCTTTGGCATCGCGAACTGCCGACGAAAGAGCAGCTTGAGGAATTAAAGAAACAGTTGGCGGAAAACGCTGAAATTCCAAATGAAATCATTGAACACTTCAAGCTGTATCCGATTGACAAGGTGCATCCGATGGCGGCTTTGCGCACCGCGGTATCGCTTCTCGGCTTGTATGACGAAGAGGCGGATGTGATGACGAAAGAGGCGAATTATCGGAAAGCCATTCGCCTGCAGGCGAAAATCCCGACGATTGTCACCGCCTTCGCCCGCGTGCGCAAAGGGTTGGAACCGGTTGCGCCGCGCAAAGATTTGAGCTTTGCTGCCAATTTCTTGTACATGCTGACCGGCAAAGAACCAGACGACATCGCCACGGAAGCGTTCAACAAGGCGCTCGTGCTGCATGCCGACCACGAGTTGAACGCGTCGACGTTCACGGCGCGCGTCTGCGTAGCCACGCTGTCCGATATTTATTCCGGCATCACGGCGGCGATCGGAGCCTTGAAAGGGCCGCTTCACGGCGGGGCGAACGAAGCGGTGATGAAAATGTTGACGGAAATCGGCACGGTCGACAACGTCGAGCCATACATCCGCAGAAAGCTCGCCAACAAAGAAAAAATTATGGGCTTTGGCCATCGCGTTTACCGAAAAGGCGACCCGCGCGCCAAACATTTGAAAAAAATGTCGGAAAAACTGACGAAGCTCGTCGGCGAGCCGCATTGGTATGAAATGTCGACGAAGATTGAAGAAATCGTCACATCGGAAAAAGCGCTGCCGCCGAACGTTGACTTTTATTCCGCCTCGGTTTACCATTGTTTAGGAATCGATCATGATTTGTTTACGCCGATTTTTGCCGTCAGCCGCACCTCGGGATGGTTGGCTCACATCTTGGAACAATACGACAACAACCGTCTCATCCGTCCGCGCGCTGAGTACACCGGCCCAGGCAAGCGGGCGTACGTGCCGATCGACGAGCGCGGCTAAAACAAGTGGACAAGGCGGTGAAGGCGCGCCTTCACGCCTTTTTATAAAAAAACTGCATTGGGGGTTTTGCTCGTGACGCAAGGAGAAAAAATTACAGTCCAAAATGGTGTGCTCAACGTTCCGAACAACCCGATCATTCCGTTCATCGAGGGGGATGGAACCGGCCCGGACATTTGGGCGGCCGCTTCGCGCGTGCTCGAAGCAGCGGTGGAAAAAGCGTACAAAGGTGAGAAAAAAATCGTCTGGAAGGAAGTGCTCGCTGGTGAAAAAGCGTACAAGCTGACGGGCAGCTGGCTTCCGGATGAAACGCTTGAGACGATCCGCGAATACATAATCGCCATTAAAGGGCCGTTGACGACGCCGGTCGGCGGCGGCATCCGCTCGCTGAACGTAGCGCTCCGCCAAGAGCTCGACCTGTTTGTCTGCTTGCGCCCGGTTCGCTACTTCCCAGGCGTTCCGTCGCCGGTGAAACGCCCGGAAGACACCGATATGGTCATTTTCCGGGAAAACACGGAAGACATCTACGCTGGCATTGAATATGCCAAAGGCACGCCGGAAGTGAAAAAAGTCATCGACTTTTTGCAAAACGAAATGGGCGTGCGCAAAATCCGCTTCCCGGAAACGTCCGGCATCGGCATTAAACCGATTTCCGAACAAGGGACGAAACGGCTTGTGCGCGCGGCGATCAACTACGCGATCGAACACGGCCGCAAGTCGGTGACGCTCGTTCATAAAGGAAACATTATGAAATTCACCGAAGGCGCGTTTAAAAACTGGGGTTATGAATTGGCGGAGGAAGAATTCGCCGACAAAGTGTTCACGTGGGCGCAATACGACCGAATCGTTGAAACGGAAGGCAAGGAAGCGGCGAACAAAGCGCTTGCTGATGCGGAAGCGTCCGGCAAAATCATTATCAAAGATGTCATCGCCGACATCTTCCTGCAACAAATTTTGACGCGTCCGCGCGAATTTGACGTCATCGCGACGATGAACTTAAACGGCGACTACATTTCCGACGCGCTGGCCGCTCAAGTCGGCGGCATCGGCATCGCGCCGGGGGCCAACATCAACTACGAAACCGGCCACGCGATTTTCGAAGCGACGCACGGCACGGCGCCGAAATACGCAGGGCTTGACAAAGTCAACCCGTCGTCCGTCATTCTCTCGGGCGTCATGATGTTTGAGCATCTTGGTTGGAACGAAGCAGCGAAATTGATCATCAAAGCGATGGAGAAAACCATCGCCGCGAAAATCGTCACGTATGACTTCGCTCGCCTGATGGAAGGGGCGACGGAAGTGAAATGCTCCGAATTTGCTGATGCGCTCATCCGCAATATGGACTAACCTTTGAAGGAAAGGGATGGCAAACGATGGCGATGAAACGGAAAAAAATCTCGGTGATCGGCGCCGGATTCACGGGGGCGACGACGGCGTTCCTTTTGGCGCAAAAAGAGCTCGGCGACGTCGTGTTGGTCGATATTCCGCAGCTTGAGAACCCAACGAAAGGGAAGGCGCTCGATATGCTCGAGGCAAGCCCGGTGCTCGGCTTTGACGCGAATATCATCGGCACATCGGATTACGCTGACACAGCCGATTCCGACATCGTCGTCATCACAGCAGGCATCGCCCGCAAGCCGGGCATGAGCCGCGACGATTTGGTGACGACGAACCAAAAAATTATGAAGCAAGTGACGAAGGAAGTCGTCAAGTACTCGCCGAACTGCTACATCATCGTCTTGACGAACCCGGTCGATGCGATGACGTATACGGTCTTTAAGGAATCCGGATTCCCGAAAAACCGCGTCATCGGCCAGTCGGGCGTCTTGGATACGGCGCGCTTCCGCACGTTCGTCGCCGAGGAGCTGAACATTTCGGTAAAAGATGTCACTGGGTTTGTTTTAGGCGGCCATGGCGATGACATGGTGCCGCTCGTCCGCTACTCGTACGCCGGCGGCATTCCGCTCGAAAAACTCATTCCGAAAGATCGTTTGGACGCCATCGTTGAGCGGACGCGCAAAGGCGGCGGTGAAATCGTCAACCTGCTCGGCAACGGCAGCGCCTACTACGCACCGGCCGCCTCGCTTGTCGAAATGGTTGAAGCGATTTTGAAAGACCAGCGCCGCATTTTGCCGGCGATCGCCTACCTTGAAGGCGAATACGGCTATGAAGGCATTTATTTGGGCGTGCCGACGATCCTCGGCGGCAACGGCATCGAGAAAGTGATCGAGCTCGAGCTGACCGAAGAGGAAAAAGCGGCGCTCGCCAAATCCGTCGAATCCGTTAAAAATGTCATGCGCATGCTGGAATAGCGGCGAGGCAAAAATTCGGGCATTGCCCCGGATTTTTGCCCACAGTCAATGAAAGCGCTTTCTAGACAACGAAGGGGTGGGAACATGTTGAAAAAACGAAAGCTCGGGAGACGGATCGGGGAAATTCAAGCGGGGGAAAAGCTCGTGTTCCAAGCCGCCATCGAAGACAAAGACTTGCTTCTTTATCTTGGGCTGACGGATGATGCCAATCCGCTCTATATCCAGCATGATTATGCTTCACAGACGCCGTTTGGAAAACCGGTCGTGCCGCCGGTCATGTTGACGGGGATGATCACTTCCGCGGTCTCCAAATATTTGCCGGGCCCGGGCAGCTACATTACGCGGCAGGATCTTCGCTTTCTCCGCCCAGTTTATCATTATGAAACGCTCGAATTTTTGCTCGAAGTCGCCGATGTCGATGAGGCGGGCCATTGCGTGACGTTGTCCGTCATGGCGACGCGCGGTGCGGAGACGGTGCTTGACGGAACGCTGTCTGTCTGCCCGCCGCATACGTTGCCGCGCCTAGACGGGCGGGTGCTCGAGAACTTTTGACCTCATGTTGAAAGCAGTCCCCCACTTCGAAACAAAGGGGGAGTTTCATGCCGCTTTCCGCCAAAGGAAGCCAGCCAAACGCGAGGGGCAGTTTTCCGAGGGCAACCTGTCCGCAGGAAAACGCCCTTTTTTCTTTTTTTGTCCGAATCAAGGCGTCAATTGTGGTATCATAAAGGCAGAAACCATTGGACGGGATGGAGGAGCGGCATGGGACGAAAAATTTTAGTTGTCGATGACGAACAGCCGATTGTGACTCTGTTGTCGTACAATTTGGAGAAAGCCGGATTTCACGTCGTGACCGCTCACGATGGCGAAGAGGCGCTCGTGAAAGTAGCGTCCGAGCAGCCGGCGCTCATTATTTTGGACTTGATGCTGCCGAAGCTTGACGGCGTTGATGTGTGCAAGCGGCTTCGCCAGCAGCAAATCATGACGCCGATTTTAATGTTGACGGCTCGCGATGATGAATTTGACAAAGTGCTTGGTCTTGAGCTTGGCGCCGACGACTATATGACAAAGCCGTTCAGCCCGCGCGAAGTCATTGCCCGCGTCAAGGCGATTTTGCGCCGCACGGAGATCGTTCAGCCGGCGGCTGAATCGAGCGAGCGGCTTGTTGTTGGCGAGCTGGAAATTTTTCCGGAACGCTATGAAGCAACGATCGACGGCAAGCCGCTTGAGCTGACGCCGAAAGAGTTTGAGTTGCTCCTTTATTTGGCTCGCCATAAAGGGCGGGTGTTGACGCGCGACCAGCTGCTCAGCGCCGTGTGGAACTACGAGTTTGCCGGCGATACACGCATTGTCGACGTCCATATCAGCCACTTGCGCGAGAAGATCGAAACCGATACGAAAAAACCGATGTACATTAAAACGGTGCGCGGCCTTGGCTACAAGTTGGAGGAACCGAAGCGGCATGAATAGCTTCCGCACCCGCCTTTTGTTTTGGCTCGTGACGCTCATCGCCACGGTGTTGATCGCCCTCGGGCTTTTGCTCGGGCAATTGCTGAAAGATTTTTACGCCGAGACGATGAACAAACGGATGGAAAAAGAGGCCCAAGCGCTTGCGATTTTGCTTGAAAATGAACCGCTCGAGCAAATCCGCGCCGATTTGCAGGAAATGGGGAATGAACTGTCGTCCCGCATCACCGTGCTCGATAAAGAAGAACGGGTGCGGTTTGACAGCGGTCGCGTCGCAGCGATCAGCGACAAAGACCATGAGCGCATCGTCCGCGCGATTTTGCGCAAAAAGCAGTTTCCCCGCTTTTCCGTGATTGAAAAAACAAACGATGTCTATTACTACATCGTCCCGTACGAGCGCGGTGAACGGAGCGGGTACGTCGTTTTAAGCACACCGACGAGCTCACTCCAAAAAGTAAACGAGCAAATTTGGGGCGTGCTCACGAGCAGCCTCGGGATGGCGCTCGTTGTCATCATCGCCCTCGTCTGGAAAATCGCCAATCAATATATGAAGCCGATTGAAGAAGCGACGAAAGTGGCGTTTGAGCTGGAAAAAGGCAATTACGCCGCCCGTGTGCCCGATGGTGAATATAACGAGGCCGGGATGCTTGTGCGCTCGATCAACCGGCTGGCCCGCCATTTGCAGGAGATGAGCAGGGCGCGGGAAATTCAGACCGATCGGCTTCACACGCTCATTGAAAACGTCGGCAGCGGCCTGTTGTTTATTGACCACCGCGGACATATTTCTCTCATCAATCGGGCGTTCCAGACTCAGTTTCATCTCGATCCGTCGGATTGTTTGTACCGTCCGTACGCCGATGTGCTGCCGCACCGCGACATCGTCCGGTTTATCGATGATATTTTCATCACTGAAACGACGATGCGCCGGCATATGCGGCTGACGATTGGCATCGAGCGGAAACATTTCGATGTATACGGGGCTCCCATCATTGGCACGAACGCCGAATGGAAAGGGATTGTCGTCGTGTTTCATGACATTACGGAGCTGAAGCGCCTTGAGCAAATCCGCAAAGACTTTGTCGCCAACGTTTCGCACGAATTGAAAACGCCGGTGACGTCCATCAAAGGATTCGCCGAAACGCTATTGGATGGCGCTATGAAGGATGAAGCGGCGCTCGAACATTTTTTGACCATCATCTTAAAAGAAAGCGAACGGCTGCAAACGCTCGTTGAGGAACTGTTGGACTTGTCGAAAATCGAGCAGCACGGATTTCAGCTGCAACTCGAAGACGTGGATATCGCTCAAGTCATCGCCGAAGCGGCTGCTGTGTTTCGCCAAAAAGCGGCGGAAAAACAAATTGATTTGCATATCGAATCGCCATCCGGGCTTGTCATCCGCGGTGACAGAAATCGGATGAAGCAAATTTTGCTGAACTTGCTCGCCAACGCCATCACGTATACGCCGGAGCACGGACGGGTCGCTGTCGAGGCGGAAGAGACGAAGAAAGAAGTGCTGATCCATGTGAAAGACACCGGAATCGGCATTGAGGAAAAAGAAATCCCGCGCATTTTTGAGCGTTTTTACCGCGTCGACAAGGCGCGCAGCCGCGATTCCGGCGGAACGGGGTTGGGCCTGGCGATTGTGAAACATTTGGTTGAGGCTCACCATGGATATATTACCGTAGCGAGCAAAGTGGGGCGCGGCACCGTGTTCACGATCCATTTTCCAAAGCCGGGGCGGTAGCCGGCTTCTTTTTATCATCTCCAACTGAGAAGCCTGCCATTTTTCAGCGTGAGCGTGAGCACGGGATGAATCGGCGCCTCCCATCATGGTGGGAGAGCGTTCAAGGCAAGCCGCAGGCATGGTACAATAGGACAAGGAAGCATCCGAGGAGGGATGAGATTGAAAAAAAAGCTTGTTTTAATCGACGGCAGCAGCGTGGCGTACCGCGCCTTTTTCGCCTTGCCGCTTTTGCATAACGACAAAGGCATCCATACGAACGCCGTCTACGGGTTTACGATGATGTTGAATAAAATTTTGGCGGAAGAAGAGCCAACTCATATGCTTGTCGCGTTTGACGCCGGGAAAACGACGTTCCGGCATGAAGCGTTTCAAGAGTATAAAGGTGGGCGCCAGCAGACGCCACCGGAGCTGTCGGAGCAGTTTCCGCTGTTGCGCGAGCTGCTGAGGGCGTATCGCATCCCCGCCTATGAACTCGAGAACTACGAAGCGGACGATATTATCGGAACGCTTGCCGCCCGCGCTGAGCAGGAAGGGTTTGAGGTGAAAGTCATTTCCGGCGACCGCGATCTGACCCAGCTCGCCTCCCCCCATGTGACGGTGGACATTACGAAAAAAGGGATTACCGATATCGAACCGTACACGCCGGAGGCGGTCCGCGAAAAATACGGCTTAACTCCGGAACAAATCGTTGATTTGAAAGGATTGATGGGCGACAAATCGGACAACATTCCCGGAGTGCCGGGCATCGGGGAAAAGACGGCGGTCAAGCTGCTCAAGCAATTCGGCACGGTCGAAAACGTGCTTGCCTCCATTGACGAGATCAAAGGCGAAAAGTTGAAAGAAACGCTGCGCCAACACCGGGAGATGGCGCTGTTAAGCAAAAAGCTCGCCGCCATTCGCCGCGACGCCCCGGTCGAGCTCTCGCTTGATGACATCGTCTATCAAGGGGAAGACCGGGAGAAAGTGGTCGCTTTATTTAAAGAGCTTGGGTTTCAATCGTTTTTAGAGAAAATGGAATCGCCGTCATCAGAAGAGGAAAAACCGCTTGCCAAGATGGCATTTACGCTTGCTGACCGCGTGACGGAGGAGATGCTTGCCGACAAGGCGGCGCTTGTCGTTGAAGTGGTCGAGGAAAATTATCATGATGCGCCGATCGTCGGCATCGCTGTGGTCAACGAACATGGACGGTTTTTCCTGCGCCCGGAGACGGCGCTTGCCGATCCGCAGTTTGTCGCCTGGCTTGGTGATGAAACGAAGAAAAAAAGCATGTTTGACTCAAAGCGCGCGGCAGTCGCCTTGAAATGGAAAGGAATTGAGCTATGCGGCGTTTCCTTTGATTTATTGCTGGCCGCCTATTTGCTTGATCCGGCGCAAGGTGTTGATGATGTGGCTGCCGCAGCAAAAATGAAGCAATACGAAGCGGTGCGCCCGGATGAAGCGGTGTATGGCAAAGGGGCGAAGCGGGCCGTGCCGGATGAGCCAGTGCTCGCCGAGCATTTGGTCCGCAAGGCGGCGGCGATTTGGGCGCTCGAACGGCCGTTTTTGGATGAGCTGCGCCGCAACGAACAAGATCGGTTGCTCGTCGAGCTCGAGCAGCCGTTGTCTTCGATTTTGGCGGAAATGGAATTTGCCGGAGTGAAAGTGGATACGAAGCGGCTCGAACAGATGGGCGAAGAGCTCGCCGAGCAGCTGCGCACGGTCGAGCAGCGCATTTATGAGCTCGCCGGCCAAGAATTCAACATCAATTCACCGAAACAGCTCGGCGTCATTTTATTTGAAAAACTGCAGCTGCCCGTCTTGAAAAAAACGAAAACCGGCTACTCCACTTCGGCGGATGTGCTTGAAAAACTTGCGCCTTATCACGAGATCGTGGAAAACATTTTGCATTACCGCCAGCTTGGCAAGTTGCAGTCGACGTATATTGAAGGATTGCTGAAAGTCGTGCGACCCGATACAAAGAAGGTGCATACGATTTTCAATCAGGCGTTGACGCAAACCGGACGGCTCAGCTCGACGGAGCCGAACTTGCAAAACATTCCGATTCGGCTTGAGGAAGGACGGAAAATCCGCCAAGCGTTCGTGCCGTCGGAGTCTGATTGGCTCATTTTCGCTGCCGACTACTCGCAAATTGAGTTGCGCGTCCTCGCCCATATTGCGGAAGATGACAATTTAATGGAAGCGTTCCGCCGCGATTTGGATATCCATACGAAAACAGCGATGGACATTTTCCAAGTGAGCGAGGACGAAGTGACGCCCAACATGCGCCGTCAGGCGAAGGCGGTCAACTTTGGGATCGTTTACGGGATCAGTGATTACGGCTTGGCGCAAAACTTAAATATTTCACGCAAAGAGGCCGCTGAATTCATCGAGCGCTACTTCGAAAGCTTCCCTGGCGTGAAGCGGTATATGGAAAACATTGTGCAAGAAGCAAAACAGAAAGGGTATGTGACGACGCTGCTGCATCGGCGCCGCTATTTGCCGGATATCACGAGCCGCAACTTCAACGTCCGCAGCTTTGCTGAACGGATGGCGATGAACACGCCGATTCAAGGGAGCGCCGCTGACATTATTAAAAAGGCGATGATCGATCTGAACGCTAGACTGAAGGAAGAGCGGCTGCAAGCGCGCCTTTTGCTGCAGGTGCATGACGAGCTCATTTTGGAGGCGCCGAAAGAAGAGATGGAGCGGCTGTGCCGGCTCGTTCCGGAAGTGATGGAGCAAGCGGTCACACTTCGCGTGCCGCTCAAAGTCGATTACCATTACGGCTCGACATGGTATGACGCGAAATAAAAAGGAGTCTTGGTGTGGATCGCCGGCACCCTTAAGAAGGCCTGTGATGCAATGAAAAAGCAGTTTCACAACGACTCTTCTCCAGTTGAGAAGCCTTGGAACATCGAGTCGTCCTTCTCAACCAACATGACCGATTTTGCGAAAATCAGCGTTTCTCACCGGCCTTCTAGGCAGAATCTTTCGGTGCGACGATTCTCGGCTGCAACTCGATGAATTGGAGCGAAACAGCTGCCGCCCCATGGAGAATCTTTCTCTCGGCGGATGAACCGGCGTCAATGCGAAAGCGTCGGCGGGAACGATGCAGGAAAACGGAGGAAAGGGGGGATCGCCATGCCGGAATTGCCGGAGGTGGAAACGATCCGTCGTACGCTTTTGCCGCTTATTGTCGGAAAAACGATTGAGGATGTGCGCATCTTTTGGCCGAACATCATCCGCCATCCGCGAGACCCCGAGGAGTTTGCGGCAAGAATGATCGGACAGACGGTGCGTGGTTTGGAACGGAGAGGGAAGTTTTTGAAATTCCTGCTCGACCGCGATGCACTCATTTCCCATTTGCGCATGGAAGGGCGCTACGCCGTTGCTTCTGCCCTCGAGCCGCTCGAACCGCATACGCACGTCGTGTTTTGCTTCACGGACGGCAGCGAACTCCGTTACCGCGACGTGCGCAAGTTCGGAACGATGCACGTTTATGCCAAAGAAGAAGCTGACCGTCGGCCGCCGCTTGCTGAGCTTGGGCCGGAGCCGCTTTCCCCGGCGTTTTCCCCAGCTGTATTGGCGGAGCGGGCGGTGAAAACGAAACGGTCGGTCAAAGCGTTGCTCCTTGATCAGACGGTCGTGGCTGGGTTTGGCAATATTTATGTCGACGAATCGCTGTTTCGCGCCGGCATTCTTCCCGGCCGGCCGGCCGCCTCTCTCTCCAGCAAAGAGATCGAGCGCCTGCATGAGGAAATGGTGGCGACGATCGGCGAGGCGGTCATGAAAGGGGGAAGCACGGTGCGCACGTATGTGAACACGCAAGGCGAGGCCGGCACGTTTCAACATCATTTGTACGTGTATGGCCGCCAAGGCAATCCGTGCAAACGATGCGGCACGCCGATTGAAAAAACGGTCGTCGCCGGCCGCGGCACGCATTATTGCCCGCGCTGCCAGCGCTAGGCGGCGTGTAAAAAGGAGAGAGGTTCCATGACGTTGACGATCGGATTGACCGGCGGGATCGCCAGCGGCAAAAGCACGGTGAGCGCGATGATGCGCGAGCTCGGCCTTCCGGTCATTGATGCTGACGAAGCGGCGCGCGCCGTCGTCCGACCGGGGGAAGACGCCTACCGTCAGATTGTCGCCGCCTTCGGTCCGGGCATTTTGCAGACAAATGGAGAGATCGATCGGGCGAAACTCGGGGCGATCGTGTTCAACGACGAAGAAGAACGGAAAAAGCTAAACGCCATCGTTCACCCGGCGGTGCGTCAGAAAATGCTCGCGGAGAAAGAAGCGCTCGTCCGTTCCGGGGCGAAAACGGTCGTATTGGACATTCCGCTTTTATTTGAAAGCGGATTGACATCCTGGGTCGATAAAGTACTTGTCGTGTATGTTGACGATGACATCCAGCTTCGCCGGCTGATGGAGCGGAACGGGTTCACTGAGGAAGAAGCGCGCGCCCGCATTCGCGCTCAATGGCCGCTGGCGGAAAAAATGAAGCGGGCCGACGCGGTCATCAACAATAACGGAACGAGGGAAGAGACACGCCGTCAGCTGTTGGCTATTTTGAAACAATGGGACGCCTTGGAAAAATAGGCGTCTTTTTTGTTCGCTTTCAGTCATTTTGTTCTCCACATTTCCTAAAAATATGATATACTATTTATACAAATATAAGAAAATAGTATAACATATATGAGAGGAGAACAAAGTGAATGAAGGCGAAAGTGGCGATTAACGGTTTCGGACGAATCGGACGGATGGTGTTCCGGCGCGCCATCAATTCCTCTGACCTCGACATTGTGGCGGTGAACGCCAGCTATCCGCCGGAAACGTTAGCCCATTTAGTAAAATATGACTCAAACCACGGTAAATTTGACGGTGAGGTCATCGCCTTGGAAGACGGCCTGCTCGTCAACGGCAAAAAAGTGAGGCTGTTAAACTCGCGCGACCCGAAACAGCTGCCGTGGAAAGAGCTTGATATCGATATTGTGATTGAAGCGACCGGAAAATTCAACGACCGCGAAAAGGCGAGCCTTCACCTTGAGGCAGGGGCGAAGCGCGTCATTTTAACCGCCCCAGGCAAAAATGAAGATGTGACGATCGTTGTTGGCGTCAACGAGCATATGCTTGACATCGACCGCCATTTCATCATTTCGAACGCCTCGTGTACGACAAACTGTTTGGCTCCGGTCGTCAAAGTGCTCGATGAAGCGTTTGGGATTGAAAACGGCCTGATGACGACGGTTCACGCGTATACGAACGACCAAAAAAACATCGACAACCCGCATAAAGATTTGCGCCGCGCCCGCTCATGCGCGCAGTCGATCATCCCGACGACAACGGGAGCGGCGAAAGCGCTTGGCCTAGTGCTGCCGCATTTAAAAGGGAAGCTTCATGGCATGGCGCTCCGCGTCCCGACGCCGAACGTCTCGCTCGTCGACTTGGTCGTCGACTTGAAGCGCGATGTGACGGTTGATGAGGTGAACGAGGCGCTGATCCGCGCTGCCAACGGCCCATTGAAAGGCATCTTGGATTTCACGATGGAGCCGCTTGTCTCGATCGATTTCAATACGAATCCGCATTCTGCGATTATCGACGGCCTGTCGACGATGGTGATGGAAGGGCGAAAAGTGAAAGTGCTCGCTTGGTATGACAATGAATGGGGCTATTCGTGCCGCGTCGTTGATTTAGCCCATCTTGTCGCGGCCAAAATGAATGAGCGTCTCAGCGTCAATGCGTAACAGCGGTTCGATGTGAAGCGCGCCGCCTGCGCTATGGCTTTTGCGATCCGCACAAACGGATCGGGCCACGGTGCGGGAGTGGGCGCTTTTTCTCTTTTTTATGCAAAAAAATTAAAAAAGCCTGTTGCAAAAACCCCCTAAACAAAGTATACTATGTCTCGTGAACTTCTTAACGGCAAGGGTAATGTGACTACTTAAAGGGTTAGGACCTCTTAGGACTAACTTTCCCCCGTGGTAGTTATACATGCCATTTTGCAACTCACCTTCTGTTTTTTTATTTGTTTGAGAAAATTGGTTAAAGGGGGATTCTTTTCATGGACACGATGGGTCGTCACGTTATCTCGGAACTTTGGGGATGCGACTTTGACAAACTGAATGATATTGATTTTATTGAAAAAACGTTCGTTGACGCCGCGTTAAAGTCGGGAGCGGAGATTCGCGAAGTGGCGTTCCATAAATTCGCTCCGCAAGGCGTAAGCGGGGTCGTCATTATTTCGGAATCGCATTTGACGATTCACACGTTTCCCGAACACGGCTATGCGAGCATTGATGTGTATACATGCGGCCATTTAGACCCGACGATTGCCGCCGATTACATTGCCGAAATGCTGGGCGCGCAAACGCGGGAAACGATTGAACTTCCGCGCGGCATGCGCCCGATCGAAGTGAAAAAGGCGCAGGCGCTGTAATTGGATAATGATAAACCGAAAGGAGCGTAAGCGAAACGCTCCTTTTTTTGCGCCCTCGGCGGTACAACAGCGGCGAAAATCATGGTATGATGGAAGAAAAAGAATGACTAGGGAGACGTGGCAATGAGCATGTGGAAAACACTCAAATACGCCTTCACAAACCATTGTGAAACGCGGGAAAATCATGAAGATGAAGAGCTAAGAAGCCATTATTACAAAGCGACGAACCGCGCCGTCATCGATGCGGTCAAGGAGCTGCTCTCGTCGCTGCCCGGCGCCGAGCTCGTTTCTGTTTCCGAAGAGCGCGGCGAAATTTGTGCGCAAACAAAGCGCGGCAAAAAGTTGTTCATCGTCGCTACCGTCATTTCCGTGCGGCCGTTTGAAACGGCGGTCGACTTTTCCGCGACGACGGAGACGAAGCTATTGCCGTTTGATTTTGGGCATAGCCGGGCGGTCATTCTCGATTTGTATCGGAAGCTCGACGCCCGCCTGCCCTATATCGGTTCCGGACTGAACAGCTAACTATATCTTGTCTGCTTTCGTCCATTCCGGTATGATAGAAAATAAGAAGATCAACGGAGTGGATGTTATGCGATGTCCTTCATGCCATCATCAAGGCACGCGCGTGCTTGACTCGCGCCCGGTTGAAGAGGGTCGTTCGATCCGCCGCCGGCGGGAGTGCGAACAGTGCCATTATCGGTTTACGACGTTTGAGCGGATCGAGGAGCCGCCGCTGATTGTTGTGAAAAAAGAGGGAACGCGCGAAGAATTCAGCCGGGAGAAAATTTTGCGCGGCTTGATCAAAGCGTGCGAGAAGCGGCCGGTGGCGCTCGAGGAGCTTGAAAAAGTGACGCAGGAAATTGAGCGCGAACTGCGCAATCAAGGCGTCTCGGAAGTGAAAAGCGAAACGATCGGCGAAATGGTGATGGAGCGCCTGTCACACATCGATGAGGTCGCCTATGTCCGCTTCGCTTCCGTCTATCGGCAGTTTAAAGATATTAATGTGTTCATTGAAGAACTGAAAGAGCTGATCAAAAAAGGGCAACGGTAAAAAGGGCTTTGGCGTTAGGCGGCAAGCCCTTTTTTCAACGTCTTTTCGGCAGGAAAGGGGAGAGCCGGTTTGAAACGAATACGGCGGAATGGAAGGTCGGAGCGATGCAGCACCATTGGAAAGAGCTGATTGCTGTCGACCGTTATACCGTGCAAAGCCGTGGGGTGTTGCAAGAGGTGGACCGTAAAGTGCTGACGCTGCTTTACCAGCCGCTCATCGGCTGCCGGGCGTTGGCGCTTTATATGACGCTTTGGGGGGAGCTTGAGCTGCTTGACGGCCAGGAAGCGACCCATCATCGGCTTATGGCGCTCATGCAGTGCGGACTGCCGGACATTTACAGCGAACGGTTGAAACTCGAAGGAATCGGGCTGCTCGACACATACGTCCACGCTCCAGAGGCGGATGAACCGAAGCTGTTTCTTTATGAGCTGCGTCCGCCGCTGGCGCCAGACCAGTTTTTCCGCGACGAGATGTTGAGCGTTTTTTTGCACCGGCAAGTCGGCCGCCACTTGTTTATCCAGCTGAGCAACTTTTTTGCCCGTCCGTCCATTGATGAAACGAAATTCACCCAGGTGACGCGGTCGTTTTCCGACGTGTTTTCGGCCGTGCCCGCTGAACAAATCGTCGCCGGCCTTAGCGAAGAAGCCGGGCCCGAGCTGCTTGAAGGGAAGGATCACATCAGGCGGGATGAGGCGTCGTATGTGCTCGATGATGATGTATTCGACTTTGAGCTGTTTTTTGCCGGCCTGTCCAAGCAGCTTGTGCCGCGCCGGGCTGTGACAGCGAAAGTGAAGGAAGCGATTAAAAAGCTGGCGTTTTTATACGGCATTCCGCCGCTTGAGATGCAAAAACTGGTCCTTGGCGTCATCGATCCGGCCTATCATATCGATATTGACGCGTTGCGCCGGGCGGCGCGCGAATGGTATGAGCTCGAACATGGCGGTGTCGAGCCGCGCCTCGTCGAACGAGTGCAGCCGCTCGCCTACCGGACGATGGAAAACATCGAACCGCGCACAAAAGAGGAGCAACTAATGAAACAGCTGGAAACAATTTCCCCGCGCCAGCTGCTGAAAGAGATTTCAGGCGGCGCTGAGCCGTCGCTTGCTGATTTGCAGTTGATCGAAGACATTATGTTCCAGCAGCAGCTGCTCCCCGGAGTTGTCAACGTGCTCATTTATTATGTCATGCTCCGGACGAATATGAAGCTGTCGAAAAAATACGTAGAAAAAATCGCCAGCCATTGGGCGCGCAAAAAGGTGAAAACCGTGAAGGAAGCAATGGAACTGGCGAAAGAAGAGGCGAAAACATACCAAAACTGGGCGAACGAAAAGGAAAAAGGGACGCGGACGGTGCGCAAAGTCGTGCGCACGGAAATCGTCCCGGACTGGCTGAACATGGATTACAGCCAGCCGGATGATGATGATTTTGACGTCGAACAGGCGCGCAAAGAGCTTGAGGAACGGCTGAAAAAATACCGTGATGAATCATAGAGGGAAAAGCCATGGAACGAGTAAACCACCTGTTGCAGCGGTTGCTTGGCAATCAACGGTTTAAACAACGCTACGAACAAATGAAACGCTACATTTTGGAGCATCCGGACGTGCAGCCGTTTTTGCGGGCGCACGAACGGCAATTGTCGGCCGATGCGGTTGACCGCAGCTTGATGAAGCTGTATGAGTTCATCGAGCAGCACGGGAATTGCCGCCAATGTCCGGGCCTTGAGCGATGCAACAACATGCTGCCGGGGTACCATCCAAATTTGGTGGTCAACGGTGGAAGGATCGACGTTGAGTACGACCGCTGCCCCAAAAAAGTGCAGCATGACGAGCGAAAACGGCAAGAGTCGCTCATTCAAAGCATGTTCATGCCGCGCGAAATCTTGCGTGCTTCGCTCTCTGACGTCGATCTCAATGACGATGGGCGGATCAAAGCGATCCGATTTGCCGAGCGGTTTGTGGCGGAATACGAGCCAGGGAAAAAAATGAAAGGCTTGTATTTGCACGGATCGTTTGGGGTGGGCAAAACGTATTTGCTCGCCGCGATCGCCAACGAGCTGGCGAAGCGAAACGTTTCGTCGCTGATCGTCTACGTGCCCGAGCTGTTTCGTGAGATGAAACATTCGCTTCAAGACCAGACGATGAACGAAAAGCTTGATTATATCAAAAAAGTGCCGGTGCTGATGCTCGATGACCTTGGGGCGGAGGCGATGTCAAGCTGGGTGCGCGATGATGTATTTGGCCCGATCTTGCAATACCGGATGTTTGAAAACTTGCCGACGTTTTTCACGTCGAACTTTGATATGCAGCAGCTCGCCCATCATTTGACGTATTCGCAGCGCGGCGAAGAAGAGAAGGTGAAGGCGGCGCGCATTATGGAGCGAATCCGCTATTTGGCCTATCCGATTGAAATCACTGGACCGAACCGCCGTGAGCAAAATATATAAAGGCGATTTGAAACGTTGCCGTTTGCACAGGCATGTTGATTAACCCATAAAAACTAGTTGAGCAGGTTCTGTTTCTAGCTTTTCTGCCGTAGTCGGCAAGCGGTTCGTTTGCCGACTGGGGCTGACCCAAAAGGGTAATTTCCCTTAAACAAAACACAACATATTGTTTCTTATTTAATTGTTTTATGCCTGTATACGGTAATAAGAAAGGGTGTCCCGATCCTTTTGGGGCACCCTCTCCTCGAACAATGAACGCCGCTAAGCTTTGTGGTTTTTTAGTCTAAACAGCCCGTTGTCCCCATATATATAAACCAAGCATTCCTTTCGGGCTAAAGGGGGGACAGCGGGTGATCGAAATCCATTTTGACGAGGCAAGCGAGGCGAAAAAATTGGTTGGGCTGCTAGATCACCGGCAACCGGATGACGGTCCGCTGTTTCATGCCGCTTATGACGGGAACAAAACCGTGGCGGTTTACATACAGGGCGAGGAGAAGCGTGTGCTTGAGGAGCATATCATCCCAGCGATGACGGCGTTTATGCAGGAGGTGATGGAAGACCGGCTGCTGCTATCCATCATTGCCAATGTTTTTTATTTCCGCGACGTCGAAGAACAGCAGCAAATTTTGGCCCTCGCTCATTCGTTTTTGGACGGCGAGCGGCGCGATTACCGGAAAAGCGCGGCGTTTGCCGCCTCGCGCACCGTGATGTTGCGCGACGCTTTTGCCTCCTTTTTGCGCGACGGCTTGTCATTTTCGTTTTCTTCGTTCGTTACGTTCCGGTTAAAGCCGTATATGGAGCGCCTCCAACATTATGTCGAGCTGGCGATTGATGAATACAAGCTGGAGCAGGAGTATCAAAATTTTGTGCAAATGCTGCGCGACTGCCTGGCTGGCCGGACGCCGCAATGGCCGCGCCTGTATTTGGTGCACGATCCGCCGCACTTCGTATTTTACGACAGCGAGCGGCGGGAGCTGTCGGCGGCGGAAGTGAGACAGTTGATCGACCGCCATCTCGTCTTCAGCCAGCCGATGTATATTGATGCATCGGTGCTCGCTCCGCTTGTCTCGCTCGCTCCGGCGGAAATTGAGCTGTACACCGATCATCCGGATGACGGCATGGTGCAGACACTGCAAAACGTGTTTCAAGAACGGCTGATCGTCTGCCGCCGCGCCGATTTTTCCCGCTTGTTTGCCGCCAACGCTGGAAATGGGGGAGAAGCTTGATTTTTCCTGCTGTTTTCGCTATAATGTCGTCATGAATATGGATGAATACAAGCGATGACGAGGACATGGGTGCATTTTTACGGTTTCCAGAGAGGGAAGGCAGCGGCTGGAACCTTCCTAACACGAAAAATGCGCTTACCCCCTCAGAGCTGCGGCAGCGAACGCAACGCCCAGTAGTTGCCGCCGGTGGACGACCGTTATTCTTGTTGAGCCATGGCATGGCGAGGCGCTGCCATGGGAAGAAGGGTGGAACCACGATGAAAACTCGTCCCTTTAGGAGGGAGGAGTTTTTTTATTTTTCCATTTTCATCATCATGACAAAGGAGTGATTGCCGATGCCAGACGTCATTCGCATCACGTTCCCAGATGGGGCGGAAAAGGAGTTTCCGAAGGGGACGACGACGGAAGACATCGCTGCCTCGATCAGCCCGGGGCTGAAGAAAAAAGCGATCGCCGGCAAACTGAACGGCCGGTTCGTTGATTTGCGCACGCCGCTTCACGAAGATGGCGAGCTTGTCATCATTACCCAAGACATGCCGGAGGCGCTTGACATTTTGCGCCATAGCACCGCCCACTTAATGGCGCAGGCGATCAAGCGGATGTATGGCAACGTCAAGCTCGGCGTCGGTCCGGTCATTGAAAACGGCTTTTACTATGATATCGACATGGAGCATAAGCTGACGCCAGACGACCTCCCGAAAATCGAAGCGGAAATGCGCAAGATTGTCAAAGAAAATTTGGACATCGTCCGCAAAGAAGTGAGCCGCGAAGAAGCCATCCGGCTGTATGAAGAAATCGGCGATGAGTTGAAGCTCGAGTTGATCGCCGATATTCCGGAAGGCGAGCCGATTTCGATTTATGAGCAAGGCGAGTTTTTCGACCTTTGCCGCGGTGTGCACGTGCCGTCGACTGGAAAAATCAAAGAGTTCAAGCTGCTCAGCATCTCGGGGGCCTACTGGCGCGGCGACAGCAACAACAAAATGCTGCAGCGCATCTACGGCACGGCCTTTTTCAAAAAGGAAGACTTGGATCGTTATTTGCGCCTGCTTGAAGAAGCGAAAGAGCGCGACCACCGGAAGCTCGGCAAAGAGCTTGAGCTGTTTACGACATCGCAACAAGTCGGACAAGGCTTGCCGCTATGGCTGCCGAAAGGAGCGACGATCCGCCGCATTATCGAACGGTACATCGTCGACAAAGAAGTGGCGCTCGGATACGATCATGTCTACACACCGGTGCTCGGCAGCGTCGAGCTGTACAAGACATCGGGCCATTGGGACCACTACAAAGAAAACATGTTCCCGCCGATGGAGATGGACAACGAAGAACTTGTGCTTCGTCCGATGAACTGCCCGCACCATATGATGATTTACAAAAGCAAGCTGCACAGCTACCGCGAGCTGCCGATCCGCATCGCCGAGCTCGGCACGATGCACCGCTATGAAATGTCTGGAGCGCTTACCGGCCTGCAGCGCGTCCGCGGCATGACGCTCAACGACGCCCACATTTTCGTGCGCCCGGACCAAATCAAAGACGAGTTCAAGCGCGTCGTCAACTTGATTTTGGAAGTCTATAAGGATTTCGGCATTGAGGAATACTCGTTCCGCTTGTCTTACCGCGATCCGCATGACAAAGAAAAATATTATGATGACGATGAAATGTGGGAAAAAGCGCAACGCATGCTGCGGGAAGCCATGGACGAGCTCGGCCTCGATTACTACGAAGCGGAAGGGGAAGCGGCGTTTTACGGGCCGAAGCTCGATGTGCAAGTGCGCACGGCGCTTGGCAAAGACGAGACGCTCTCGACGGTGCAGCTTGACTTCCTGTTGCCCGAGCGCTTTGATTTGACATACATTGGCGAGGATGGGAAGCCGCATCGTCCGGTCGTCATCCATCGCGGCGTCGTCTCGACGATGGAGCGGTTTGTCGCGTTCCTCATCGAGGAGTATAAAGGCGCGTTTCCGACATGGCTCGCCCCGGTTCAAGTCAAAGTGATCCCCGTGTCGCCGGAGGCGCACCTCGATTACGCGTATGACGTGCAACGGACGCTGAAAGAACGCGGCTTCCGCGTCGAAGTCGACGAGCGCGACGAAAAAATCGGCTATAAAATCCGCGAAGCGCAAATGCAAAAAATCCCGTACATGCTCGTTGTCGGCGATAAAGAAGTGTCTGAGCGAGCGGTCAACGTCCGCCGCTATGGAGAAAAAGAAAGCCGGACGATGGGGCTTGACGAGTTTATGGCCTTGCTCGCTGACGATGTGCGGAAAAAACGGACAAGATTAGGGAAAGCGCAATAAACCGTTGACAGGCGACATAAACGTTCAAGCGCCACAAGGAAGCAACGGTGGCGATGGCCCATGTCATGGGCGGTTTTTCAAAGAAATGGCGGCGTGAACAAGATTTTCTCTTGCCAATTGAATGTTGATCCGCTATAATAAAGGACGTTGTGTTTATCAAGATCCGCTCCTTGACATGCCATCGCCAAGGTGGTATAGTGTATAAAGTGGAATGATTGCTTGTTTGTAACAAAAGCAGAAGCACCCCGCTTCTCACCTGACCGACGCCAAGACGGCTGTTGGCAGGTTGTTACGGTTCGTCAATGCGAGTGTAAGGACGTACTGCGCGGGTGCTTTGTGCATCTGCGCTTTTTTTTGGGCTGGAAGTGGGGCTCTGCTGGCAAACAAGCCAGTCGGAAAAAACCTTGGAGGTGGCTCATTATTAGCAAAGATTTTATTATCAACGAACAAATTCGTGCCCGTGAAGTGCGCTTGATCGACCAAAACGGCGAACAGCTTGGCATCAAGTCGAAGCAGGAGGCGCTTGAGATTGCGGCAAGACGCAACTTGGATCTTGTGCTTGTCGCGCCGAACGCCAAACCGCCCGTTTGCCGCATCATGGACTACGGCAAATTCCGCTTCGAGCAGCAGAAGAAAGAGAAAGAAGCGCGCAAAAAACAAAAAGTGATCAACGTCAAAGAGGTGCGCCTCAGCCCGACGATCGAGGAGCATGACTTCAACACGAAGCTGCGCAATGCGCGCAAGTTTTTGGAAAAAGGCGATAAAGTGAAGGCGACGATCCGCTTTAAAGGTCGGGCGATCACCCATAAAGAAATTGGGCAGCGCGTCCTTGACCGCTTCTCGGAAGCGTGCGCCGACATTGCCGTTGTCGAAACGGCGCCGAAAATGGACGGGCGCAACATGTTTTTAGTGCTCGCACCGAAAAACGACAACAAGTAAGGAGGAACCTGCGATGCCAAAAATGAAAACTCACCGCGGCTCGGCGAAACGGTTCAAAAAAACGGCCAGCGGCAAATTAAAACGCGGTCATGCCTATACGAGCCACTTGTTTGCCAATAAAACGAAAAAACAAAAGCGTCATCTCCGCAAAGCGACGCTTGTCTCGCCTGGAGATTTCAAACGCATCCGCCAAATGCTTGACAACTTGAAATAACGACCGACTATAGGAGGGAACGATTATGCCACGCGTAAAAGGTGGACCAGTGACGCGCAGACGTCGCAAAAAAGTGTTAAAACTCGCAAAAGGCTATTTCGGCGCGAAACACGCATTATATAGAGTCGCGAACCAACAAGTGATGAAATCGCTCATGTATGCGTATCGCGACCGCCGTCAACGGAAGCGCGACTTCCGCAAACTGTGGATTGTCCGCATCAACGCAGCGGCTCGCCAAAATGGCTTGTCCTACAGCCGTTTGATGCACGGCTTGAAGCTGGCCGGCGTGGAAGTGAACCGGAAAATGCTCGCCGACTTGGCGGTGAACGACCAAGCCGCGTTCGCCCAACTCGCCGACTTGGCGAAAGCGAATTTGAATAAATAACAACGATGGCCATCCTTGATCAGGGTGGCCATTTTCTTATCAAGGAAAGGGATCGATATGGTACAATACGGGATAGCGATCAACCTTCTCGCTTTTTTCGTGATGGGGGTCGACAAATACAAGGCGAAGCGCCGCCGCTTTCGCACCGCCGAGCGGACGCTTTGGCTGCTGGCGTGGTTGGGTGGAGCTCTGGGGGCAATGGCGGGCATGTACACGTTTCGCCATAAAACGCGCCATCGGACGTTTCGCTATGGTTTGCCGCTGTTGGCAGCGGTGGAGCTGTTTCTCTATTGGCGATGGATGAGGTAGAAAGGGGAGGAGAGAATGAATTGGCCTTTGCTTTACGATATGCAGCGCATGTTGGATCGGCGCATTGAAACGGAGCATGGCTTGATGGAGGAAGATTTGTTTGCCCGCAAGCAGCTCGCCTTTCTTGTGGAGCTGGGTGAACTCGCGAATGAGACGCGTTGCTTTAAATTTTGGAGCATCAAACCGCCCGCGCCAGCCGAGCGAGTGCTTGAGGAATATGTTGACGGCTTGCATTTTTTATTGTCGCTCGGGCTGGAGTGCGGCTTGTTTTATGAAGAAAACGAAGCTCCGTCGGCGGGACGGCCGCTTGTCGAGCAGTTTCTTGCCGTGTTTCGCGCCGCCGAGCGGTTCGGGGAGACGAGAGCGCGAGGGGAATATGATGCGCTGTTTGCGGAGTATTGGCGGCTTGGCGTGGCGCTCGGTTTTTCTTCCGACGACATCGAGGCGGCGTATCGGCGGAAAAATGAAGTGAACCACAAGCGGCAAAACGAGCGCTATTGATCTTTTTTTCGGGTGGCGAATGATTCATTTTGCCAATCGTCAGCCTTTTCAAGTATAATAAAAAAGTGGACAAAACCGGAAAGGGGTGCCAAGATGGCGAAGTTGGACGAAACGTTGACGATGCTGAAAGCGCTGACCGATGCGAAAGGCGTCCCGGGCAATGAGCGGGAAGCGCGCGATGTGATGAAGACATACATAGCTCCGTATGCGGATGAAGTGACAACGGATGGCCTCGGCAGCTTGATTGCCAAAAAAGAAGGGAAATCGGGCGGGCCGAAAGTGATGATCGCCGGCCATTTGGATGAAGTCGGCTTTATGGTGACGCAAATCGACGACAAAGGATTCATCCGCTTCCAAACGCTTGGCGGATGGTGGAGCCAAGTGATGCTCGCCCAGCGCGTGACGATCGTGACGAAAAAAGGCGACATCACCGGCGTCATCGGTTCGAAGCCGCCGCACATTCTGCCGCCGGAGGCGCGCAAAAAACCGGTGGAAATCAAAGATATGTTCATCGACATCGGCGCGACAAGCCGCGAGGAAGCGATGGAGTGGGGCGTCCGCCCGGGCGATATGATCGTGCCGTATTTTGAATTTACGGTATTGAACAATGAAAAAATGCTGCTCGCGAAAGCATGGGACAACCGGATCGGCTGTGCGGTCGCCATCGATGTGCTCAAGCAGCTGAAAGGCGTCGACCATCCAAACACGGTATACGGCGTCGGCACGGTGCAGGAAGAAGTCGGCTTGCGCGGCGCGCGCACGGCCGCCCAATTCATTCAGCCAGATATCGCGTTTGCTGTTGACGTCGGCATTGCCGGCGACACGCCGGGGGTGTCGGAAAAAGAAGCGATGGGCAAACTCGGCGCCGGCCCGCACATCGTCTTGTACGACGCAACGATGGTGTCGCACCGCGGCTTGCGCGAATTTGTCATCGAAGTGGCGGAAGAGCTCAACATTCCGTACCATTTTGATGCCATGCCAGGCGGCGGTACGGACGCGGGAGCGATTCACTTAACCGGCATCGGCGTTCCGTCGCTCACGATTGCCATCCCGACGCGCTACATCCACTCGCACGCCGCCATTTTGCACCGCGACGACTACGAAAACACGGTCAAGCTGCTTGTTGAGGTGATCAAACGGCTTGACGCCGACAAAGTGAAACAACTGACGTTTGACGAATAAAAACACCGGCCGATTCGGCCGGTGTTCGTCATTGTTTAACCGCCTGCTCGAGTGTTGTGAGCATCATGTCTTTTTGCTGCTCATTGGCATGCGTCCAAATGGCTTCAAAGAGGACACCGAGGCCGGGCAAATATTTTTCCTCGCCTCGTTGGATCGCATCTTCGATCGTATGTTCCAGCTGCTCTTTCGAGTTGTTGGCTACGTTGTGCATAATGGCTTCCCGCAAGTTCAAATCCATTTGTCTCACCTCGTTGGCCGTATTGTACACCGTTATCGTTTGCCAATGGCGGCGGATTTATACATGGAGCGGCTCTCGTATATGGTATAATAGAGGAAAAACTAGACCGAAATGAGTGATGGCGACGATGGACGAGAAACCGCTCTATGGATTGGAACGAACGGTATTTCGCCAACTGCTCCATCTATTTTCCCGTTATGCTGATGTCATTGAAAAAGTCATTTTGTTCGGCTCAAGAGCACGAGGCGATTACAAGGAAGGATCGGATATCGATTTGGCGATCAAATTTCGAAAACCGTGAGGCCCGCTGTACCTCCTGCAATCGGACTTGGATGAACTTCCGATCATTTATCCGATCGATGTTGTTGATTACAATCAAATTCACAACGAACAGCTAAAAATGAATATTGACCAAGAAGGAAAGACGATTTTTCAAACGAACGAGCACGGGAAGGTGATGGTCACCATGAGCCGGCTGATGGATCGATTTTACGATTTCGAACGGGCGCTCTCCAAACTCCGGCAAAGTGCCGCAAGAGACGCCCAAACGGATGACCTTGTTGTTGATGCGACCATTCAACGCTTTGAATTCACGTACGAACTAGCATGGAAATGGATGAAACTTTATTTGGAGCATCAGGGATACGCTGAAGTGACGAGTCCGAGGAAAACGATTCGCGAGGAGTTTCGGGAAGGGTTGATTCAAGACGGAGAGACATGGCTTCGCATGCTCGAAGACCGCAACCGGACGTCCCATACGTATGATGAAGAAACTGCCATGGACATGTATGAACGCATTCGCACCCACTATATCCCGCTGTTTGACCGCTTGCTTGACGAAATGAAACAACGGCTTGACTCGGCGACATGAGCGGCCGGCGTGCGGAACGGAACGCGCTTGGCTTTGTGAAGGAACTTGACTTTGGTCGTGAAAGATGACAACGGCACACATTTTGCTATAATCAAAGGAAGAAACTTGATGCATGAGGTGACGACACAATGGAGAAAGCGACATTCGCCGGCGGCTGCTTTTGGTGCATGGTGACGCCGTTTGAGGAGCTCGATGGCATTTACGGCATCGTCTCCGGCTATACAGGGGGACATGTGGAAAATCCAACATACGAGCAAGTGAAAACCGGCACGACCGGCCACTACGAAGCGGTGCAAATCACCTTCGACCCGGACGTCTTTCCGTATGAGCGGCTCTTGGAGCTGTATTGGTGCCAAATCGACCCGACCGATGACGGCGGCCAGTTTCACGACCGCGGGCCGCAATACCGGACGGCGATTTTTTACCATAACGAAAAACAGCGCCAGCTCGCCGAGCAGTCAAAGCGGGCGCTCGAGGAAAGCGGGCGCTTCTCCAAGCCGATCGTGACGAAAATTTTGCCGGCCACCACGTTTTATCCGGCGGAAGAGTACCATCAAAACTATCATAAGAAAAATCCGGAACATTACAAGCAAGATCGAGCCGCCTCGGGGCGTGACGAATTTATCGCCAAACATTGGGGGACGAAGCGGTGAAGCGGATCGAATCGCCGAAAAATGCGCGCGTCAAACAATGGAAAAAGCTGCTGACAAAAAAAGGGCGCGATGAGACCGGATTGTTTTTGCTTGAAGGGTTTCATCTTGTCGAAGAGGCCATAAAAAGCAACGCGCCCCTTGTCGAGCTGATCGTTGATGAGCGGACGGCCGTCCCGCCCGGCTGGAACGTCACAGGTGTCCCGGTTACGATCGTGACCGAAGCGGTGATGAGGGCGATCAGCAGCACGGAGACGCCGCAAGGCATCGCCGCGGTGTGCCGGCAGCTGTCGACCGAGCTTGAAGGCGTGAAGACCGCCTTGTTTATTGACGCCGTGCAAGATCCGGGCAATCTTGGGACGATGATCCGCACCGCCGATGCCGCTGGGATCGATGCCGTCATCCTCGGTGAGGGATGCGCCGACTTGTACAATCCGAAAGTGGTGCGGGCGACGCAAGGGTCGCTGTTTCACCTTCCGGTTGTCAAAGGCGATCTGGCACAATGGATCGCGCGTTTCAAGGAGCAGGGCATTCCGGTGTACGGCACCGCCTTGGAGAACGCCGTCGATTACCGCACCGTTCCACAATCGTCTTCGTTCGCCTTGCTCGTCGGCAATGAAGGAAGCGGCGTCCGACCCGACCTGCTGCGCCTAACGACAGAGAACGTGTACATCCCGATTTACGGCCGCGCCGAGTCGCTGAACGTCGCCGTTGCGGCCGGAATTTTGCTTTATTCCTTGCAGGCGGTGCGGTAAAATAGAATCGAAAATCAATAGGACAAGGGAGCGGAGACAGATGGATGGCGAACTGCGGGCGTTATTGAACGCTGTGCTCGAGCGTCTTGATGTTCAAGGGGCCTACATCGAACAAATGCGCATGGATATCGTCAAGCTGCAAGGAAGCGTGAAACAACTCGAAGACAAAGTCGATCGCCTTCAAAGTGATGTGGACGCCATGAAAAAAGACATGGACGCCATGAAAAAAGACATGGATGCCATGAAAAAAGACATGGATGCCATGAAAAAGGACATGTTGGGGGTCAAAAAAGATGTCGCCGCGCTCAAGGAAGGGCAAGTGCGGCAGGAAAAAATTATGGAGCGCCTTGCCATCCGCTCGATTGAACAGGAAGCGGAAATCGATGAGCTGCGCAAAGAAATTTCGGCCTGACCTTGCCTTTGCCCACTCATTTGCGTATAATGAATAGCGACAATTTCCCATACGGACAACAACGATGACGGAGAAAAGTAGCTTGCTGTTCGCCATCCAGGGAGAAAACGCCATAGACTGGGAGCGTTTTTATGGCCGGCGCAAGTGAAGTTCACCTCCTGAGTTGACACCGGGACCATCCCGACGAGGGATGTAAAGGTGTTCCGGCTTTCGGCCGTTATCGCAATGAAGTGAACAGCACGCTTATGCTGTTAACAAGGGTGGTACCGCGAGCAACAACTCGTCCCTTACCGGGGCGGGTTTTTTTTATCATCTTAAACCGAGAAGCCCCCCGCTTCTACGCGTGAGCGTAAGTGGGAGGGCGTTCAACTGAAATGAGGAGGAATTGATGTGAAAGAACGGCTGTACGAGCTGAAACGCCAGGCGCTCGAACAAATCGGCCAAGCCCGCGACTTAAAAGCGCTGAACGACGTGCGCGTCGCCTATTTAGGCAAAAAAGGGCCGATCACCGAAGTGCTGCGCGGCATGGGGGCATTGCCGCCGGAAGAGCGCCCGAAAATCGGCGCGCTTGCCAATGAAGTAAGAGAGGCAATCCAACAGGCGCTGGAAGCGAAACAAGCGAAACTGGAACAGGAGGAAGTGGAGCGGAAGCTGGCTGCCGAGGCGATTGATGTGACGCTGCCGGGCCGGCCTGTGAGTCTTGGCAACCCGCATCCGCTGACGCGTGTCATTGAAGAAATTGAAGACTTGTTTATCGGCATGGGCTATACGGTCGCCGAAGGGCCGGAAGTGGAGACCGACTATTACAACTTTGAGGCGCTCAACTTGCCGAAAGGACATCCGGCCCGCGATATGCAAGATTCGTTTTACATCACGGAAGAGATTTTGCTTCGCACCCATACGTCGCCGATGCAGGCGCGGACGATGGAAAAGCACCGCGGGCGCGGCCCAGTGAAAATCATTTGCCCGGGCAAAGTGTATCGCCGCGACACCGATGATGCGACGCATTCGCACCAGTTTACGCAAATTGAAGGATTGGTTGTTGACCGGAACATCCGGATGAGCGATTTGAAAGGGACGCTGCGCGAATTTGCCCGCAAGCTGTTCGGGGAAGGGCGCGACATTCGCTTCCGGCCGAGCTTTTTCCCGTTCACGGAACCATCGGTCGAAGTCGATGTGTCCTGCTTCCGCTGCGAAGGGCGGGGCTGTGGCGTCTGCAAAGGCACCGGTTGGATCGAAATTTTAGGAGCCGGCATGGTGCATCCGAACGTGCTTGAGATGGCCGGTTTTGATTCGAAAACGTACACCGGCTTTGCGTTCGGCATGGGGCCGGAGCGGATCGCGATGCTGAAGTATGGCATTGATGACATCCGCCATTTCTATCAAAACGATCTACGTTTCTTGCGGCAATTTTTGCGTGTGTAACAGAAAAAGGAGGAGTTGGGAATGCTCGTTTCTTACCGTTGGCTAGGGGAATACGTCGATTTGACGGGCATCACCGCCAAAGAGCTCGCGGAGCGGATTACGAAAAGCGGCATTGAAGTCGAGCGGGTCGAAGCGCTTGACCGGGGAATGAAAGGAGTCGTCATCGGTCATGTGCTCGAGTGCGAGCCGCACCCGAACGCGGATAAACTGCGGAAATGCCTTGTCGACTTGGGAGAGGACGAACCCGTGCAAATCATTTGCGGCGCCCCGAACGTCGCCAAAGGGCAAAAAGTCGCCGTCGCCAAAGTCGGGGCGGTGCTGCCGGGCAATTTCAAAATCAAACGGGCGAAGCTGCGCGGGGAAGAATCGAACGGTATGATTTGTTCGCTCCAAGAGCTCGGCGTCGAAACGAAAGTCGTGCCGAAAGAATACGCGGACGGCATTTTCGTCTTTCCAAGCGACGCGCCGATCGGCGCCGATGCCATCGAGTGGCTCGGCTTGCATGACGAAGTGCTTGAACTGTCCTTGACGCCCAACCGCGCCGATTGTTTAAGCATGATCGGCGTCGCCTATGAAGTCGCCGCCATTCTCGGCCGCGATGTAAAACTGCCGGAAGCGGCGGTCAAGGAAAACAGCGAACATGTCCATGAATACATTTCCGTGCGCGTTGAGGCGCCGGAAGACAATCCGCTGTACGCCGGGCGGATTGTGAAAAACGTCCGGATCGGCCCGTCGCCTCTTTGGATGCAAGCGCGTTTGATGGCGGCCGGCATTCGCCCGCACAACAACGTCGTCGACATTACGAACTACATTTTGCTTGAGTACGGCCAGCCGCTTCATGCGTTTGACTACGACCGCCTCGGTTCGAAGGAGATTGTCGTCCGCCGTGCAAAAGCGGGCGAAACGATCATCACCCTTGATGATGTCGAGCGGAAGCTGACGGAAGAACATCTCGTCATCACCAACGGCCGCGAGCCGGTCGCCTTAGCCGGCGTGATGGGCGGGGCGAATTCGGAAGTGCGCGACGACACGACGACCGTGTTCATTGAAGCGGCGTACTTTACAAGCCCGGTCATCCGCCAAGCGGTGAAAGACCACGGGCTGCGCAGCGAGGCGAGCACCCGATTTGAAAAAGGGATCGATCCAGCGCGGACGAAAGAAGCGCTCGAGCGCGCCGCGGCGTTGATGTCGGAATACGCCGGCGGCGAGGTCGTCGGCGGCATCGTCGAAGCGAGCGTGTGGCGCCAAGACTCAGTGGTGGTGACGGTCACGCTCGAACGCATCAACGGCGTCCTCGGCACGGCAATGTCGAAAGAGGAAGTGGCCGCGATTCTTTCGAACTTGCAATTTCCGTTTACGGAAGACAACGGAACGTTCACGATCCACGTCCCGTCGCGTCGGCGCGACATTGCAATTGAAGAAGATATCATTGAAGAAGTCGCCCGTTTGTACGGCTACGACCGCCTGCCGGCGACGCTGCCGGTGGCCGAGGCGAAACCGGGCGGACTCACGCCGTACCAGGCGAAGCGCCGCCGCGTCCGCCGCTATTTGGAAGGAGCCGGCTTGTTCCAAGCGATCACGTATTCGTTGACGAGCCCGGACAAAGCGACGCGCTTTGCGCTTGAGACGGCCGAACCGATCCGCTTGGCGCTGCCGATGAGCGAAGAGCGGAGCGTTCTTCGACAAAGCTTGATTCCGCATCTGCTCGAAGCGGCGAGCTACAACCGCGCCCGCCAAGTCGAGAACGTCGCCTTGTACGAAATCGGCTCTGTCTACTTGTCCAAAGGAGAACACGTCCAACCGGCGGAAAACGAGCGGCTTGCCGGCGTTCTCACCGGCTTATGGCACGCCCATTTGTGGCAAGGCGAGAAAAAAGCGGCTGATTTTTACGTCGCCAAAGGCGTTCTTGACGGGTTGTTCGACTTGCTTGGGCTGTCCAAGCGCATCGCGTACCGCCCGGCGAAACGCGCCGATTTGCATCCCGGACGGACGGCGGACATTGTGCTTGACGGCCGGGTCATCGGCTTTGTCGGCCAGCTCCATCCGGCCGTGCAAAAAGAGTACGATTTAAAAGAAACGTACGTCTTCGAGCTCGCCTTGGCCGAGCTGTTGAACGCCGAAAGTGAAGCGATCCGCTACGAGCCGATTCCGCGATTCCCGTCCGTCGTGCGCGACATTGCCTTGGTCGTCGACGAAAACGTCGAAGCTGGCGCCCTCAAGCAAGCGATCGAAGAAGCCGGGAAACCGCTTGTCAAAGACGTCTCCCTCTTTGACGTCTACAAAGGCGACCGCCTGCCGGACGGGAAAAAATCGCTCGCCTTCTCGCTCCGCTACTACGATCCGGAGCGGACGCTCACGGATGAAGAAGTCGCCGCCGTCCACGAGCGGGTGCTCGCCGCGGTCGAGAAACAATTTGGCGCGGTGCTGCGCGGGTAAAACGAAAAGCTGTTCCAAAAAGCGACTCGCTTTTGGAACAGCTTTTTTTGGATGGATGGCATAGAATCGGAGCAAGGAAATAGGATTTGGAAGGTTCCGCTGAATCATCGCCTGATGTCCAAAACATGCATATAGATGCCATTTGAAGCTTTAAGATTCGTCGCTTTTCCTAAGCATTGGATCGACTGCCAAGACGTGATGGAGGCAAGCCTTGGCAGTCGAAAAAATGGACAAGCGGCTTTTCCATTAAGGAGATGGTAAACGTTTTCGTTGCGTCGATACAGATGCGGTTGTGCTGCCCTGTCAGCCGCGTTCGGCGATGATTTGCCCGGTTTGCGACACATCGTATCCGCCGAGCGCTTCGAGTTCGGTGCGGAACGAATCGGAGCGAAGCACGTTCAAGACGGCGGCGATGAGCGGTTCGTTCTCCCGCGTCCGCAGCATGACGACATCATACTGCTCTTTCATCAGCGGAATGAACTCGACGCCGGCCATTCGCGCCACTTTTTCCGTGCCGATGCCGACATCAGCGAGACCCGCCGCCACCGCGGAGGCGACGCTCAAATGGCTTGTCTCCTCACGCTCATAGCCGCGAATAGCGGACGGTGACAGCCCATGCAGGCGCAGCTGTTCATCCAAGAGCACACGCGCCCCCGCTCCTTTTTCCCGGTTGACGATCACGACGTCGCTCCTTCCCAAGTCGCTCCACGTTTGGATGCCGCGCGGATTGCCTTTTTGCACGTAAAACCCGATCGGCCTGCGCATCAAGTTCACCATGATGTACGTATGGCCTGTCAACAGCTTTTCAACATAGGGACGGTTGTACTCACCCGTTTGCCCGTCAAACAAATGCACGCTGACGATGTCACATTGCCCTTTGTATAGAGCGATCAATCCGTTGAGGCTGCTCGTATAGGTGCGAAGCGATTGATAAGGGCCGCCTTTCTCGAGATGGGCGCCAAGCAAATCGAGCGCCATATCTTGACCGCTGATGATGATGGGGCGAAAAGCGGTTTCGGTCGGCCGTGAAACGGCGGGGGAAACGGTGCTTGCCTCCCCTTTTTGCCCGGCGATGTACCGCTTGAGATCATCCGCGGTGATCCGCATTTGCCGCCCGACGCGAAAGGCGGGCAGCTTCCCTTTTTTCACTAAATCATACACCGTTAGTTTTGACACCTTTAATAAGGAAGCGATTTCTTCAATCGTGTATGACTGCGGCTCCGGCATCATGCAATCCTCCTTTCTTCCATTGTAGCGCAAAGAAAGGGAGGTGAAAAAATTTTTTCTTTCATAACTATTTATCATTATTTATAATTAGATATCATTACATATAAAAATCTAAATGGAGATAAGGGGGATGTAGATGCGAAAAATGGCATGGCTTGTCGCGGTGGTCTTGTTGTTCGGCTTGTATGGCTGCGACAGCGGTTCGAAAGAGGGGGCTGGGCAAACGAAATCGGCGGACAAAGTGGAGCTCACCATCTCCGCCGCGGCCAGTCTGCAAGAAGCGCTGGAAGAAGCGAAAACGGCGTTTGAACGAAAGCACCCGAACATCCGCATCCAATATAATTTTGGCGCGTCGGGCGCCTTGCAAAAACAAATTTCCGAAGGGGCGCCGGTCGATCTCTTTTTCTCCGCGGCTGCCGAGCCATTTGAGGAACTGAAAAAGGAAGGGCTGATCGATTCCAAACACGAAAAAACCGTGCTCGCCAACGAGCTGGTGCTCATCGTTCCGAAACAAGGAGAAGAGGCGATTCAGTCGCTCGATGACATCACCCGCGCCAAACGAGTGGCGATCGGCATCCCCGAGTCGGTGCCGGCCGGCATGTACGCCAAACAAACGTTGGAGAAGGCGGGGTTGTGGGAGCAGGTGAAAGCGAAGCTTGTTTACGCGAAAGACGTTCGTCAAGTGCTGACGTACGTGGAAACCGGAAACGTCGACGCCGGGTTTGTGTACCGGACGGACGCGCTCGTGTCGGACAAAGTCAAGATCGCCGCCTCCGTGCCAAGCGGCATGCACGACCCGATCGTCTATCCGCTTGGTGTTGTCAAGACGAGCAAACATCTCAAGGAGGCGCGGGAGTTGTATGATTATTTGACGAGCGAACAAGCGCTCCAAATATTCGAACAACACGGGTTCCGACCAAGCCGTTGAATCTGCTTCCCATTGGGAGGGGATATATGGTAAAATAAAGGCGATGCCAATCGAATAGGCGATGGAGTTCGCCATAACCGCCGGCTTCCGGCTGATGACTCCTGCTGCAAATTGAAGCGGCAGGAGTCTGTTCATTTTTGGAAGGAGGGGTCCTTATTGGTCTATCTCGCTGTCGGCATCGCCGGCATGATCGGCGCGCTTGTCCGCTATGGCCTCGGTTTGGTTGTTCCCGCCGCCGCCGTCGGCGGCTTTCCGCTCGGGACGCTTTTCATCAACTGGACAGGCTCGTTTTTGCTCAGCTGGTTCACCGTGATGTTCACCCGCCGCCCCGCGTGGCCGCCATGGCTGAAAACAGCCGTAACGACCGGGTTCGTCGGCTCGTATACGACGTTTTCGACGCTTAGTGTTGAATGTGTGGAATTGATGGAACAAGGGCGCTTTGGCATGGCGGCCGTTTATATCGCTGCCAGCCTGTTTGGCGGGTTGCTCGCCTCATGGGCTGGATATGCCGCCGCTCAACCGGAACGGAAGGAAGGGATTGGATAATGTACGCACCGCTGTTTGTGGCGACCGGCGGTTTTTTCGGCGCCATGGCCCGCTATCTCGTCAGCCGCTGGGCGGCTCGGCGTTCGCCGCGTTTTCCGCTCGGGACGCTCATTGTCAACTTGCTTGGGTCCTTCTTGCTCGGCTGGCTCGCTGGAAGCGGCGCCGCCGATGCCGCAAAACTGCTTGTTGGCACGGGCTTTATGGGCGCGTTCACCACGTTTTCGACCTTAAAATGGGAAAGCGTGCAAATGATGCAGCAACGCCAATGGGCGAAGGTTGTCGTTTATTTGGCGGCTACGTATTTGTGTGGCGTTTGGCTCGCGTGGCTTGGCTATCACGTGGGGCGGTGACCGCAGCGCCGAAAAACAAGCATTGTTTCTTAATTAGTTGATTGTGAAAAAGAACGTTCTTGGCTTGCTTTTAGAGGGCTGGTGATTGAATGAAAAATGTGAATCAACAACAGTGTTTTTCAATTTGATAAGCCTTGTAAAATCTGTTTTTCTCTTTGATCAAAAATGACCGATTTGCAGGAATGATTGTTTTTTCACCGCCCTTCTAGGCAATCAGTATGGATGAATGGATAGAAAAATCTTCCCCGCAAACGATTCGTTCGCGGGGAAACGGAGATCGATGAAGGACAACGTTCGAAACACGGATGGCGTTATCTTCTGCTTTTTCCAAACAATAATTGTTCGAGAATGTCATGAATGCGCGTATTTTCATAAATGCCGGTGAATCGCTCCGCTCCCGGGCCCATGGCAGTCAGCGGCACATCGGCGGCGGTGTGGCCTGTTGTCGTCCAGTCGAGGGCGAACGTTTGCGTAGAGCGGGCAATTGGAAACGGACCGTCTTCGCCGGAGATCGTTTTGCCGTCTCCCGACTCATCCGTGCCGCCCGGCGTTTCGATCGTCAAGCCGCCGCATTCATGGTCAGCGAGCACGAGGACGAGCGTATCCCGATGGCGCTTGGCGTACTGTTTCGCTACGGCGACCGCTTCGTCAAGCTGCTGGCCCGCTTTGATCATGAGCGATCCGTTGTTTTCATGGCTCATTTCATCAATGGCTTCTTCTTCGACAACGAGGAAAAAGCCCTTTTTATTTTGCGACAGCACGTCAAGCGCTTTTTTTGTCATATCGGGCAGCGGCACAACGGGATTGTACACATCTCCTTCTCCTTCGGGGCGCTGCTGGAACATTTCTTCGTTGGCAAACAGTCCAAGCAGCTTGCGGCCGGACGCTTGTTTCAGCTCATCGGCGGTGCGGACGTACGTGTAGCCGAGCTGCTTGGCGCGTTCAACCAAGTTTCCTTGCGTGCCTTTGCTTGCTTCTTCCGGATCTTCGGCTGGATGGTCGGGGTAATAGCCAGGATTTCCAGCAGGATACCAGTAATCTTCCCCGCCGCCCAAAATGACATCCACTTTCGTTTGTTCGATGTATTGCTTGGCGATGTCGCTTTGGGCAGAGCGATTGGCGGTGTGGGCGGCAAACGCAGCCGGCGTGGCGTCCGTCACTTGGGCGGTCGTGACAAGCCCTGTTGCCTTGCCGGCTTTTTTTGCTTGTTCCAAAATCGTTTCCACTGGTTTTCCTTGCAGATCAACAGAGATGGCGCCGTTGTACGTTTTCACGCCTGAGGCGATCGCGGTCGCCGCCGCAGCGGAGTCGGTGATGAATGACTTCGAGTCGGCGGAGTTCGTATGGACAAGCCCGCTGTATGGCATATCGTCCATCTCCAATTCTCCAGCGATCCCTTTTGTGGCAAGGCGAATGGTGTTGCGATGCGCTGTGCCCATGCCGTCGCCGACAAAAAGGACGACATTTTTCACCTCAGACGGCTTCGATTGTTTCGCTGGGGCGGCCCATGCATCTTGTCCAGCTTGATGCAGCGCCAGTCCGGCGCTCAGCCCGGCGATGAGCAAAGCCGTGCGGCGTTTCGATTGGAACATCGTTCTCCTCTCCCTTTTCAGATGATTTTGTCATCTTTATCGTACAAGCTGGATGTTAAGTGTTCGTGAATGCCATGTAATCGTTTTGAAAACATTTCCTTATTATTCGAATGGGGCGACAGAATGGGTTCTCTTTTGCCAACATTCCTCGTTGACTTTTTCTTTTTTCCTTGGTATCGTTACTAATAGTTCAACAGTTGAACTAAATGGACAAATGCCGCCGTGCAAGAGAGCATCTGGTTGATTGTGCAATCATGAAACAAACGGAGGTGAATCAATGCCGGGACGAAACATCGATGAGTGGATTGACCGCTATTTGTCCGTGTCGTTTCTCGTGATGAAACGCGGAGCGGCGCTTGTCAAAGGCAGTCTTTGCGAAGAGATGACGCACGATCAATATTATTTGCTTCGCTACATCCGCAGGCGGGGGGCGTGCACGTCAACGGAGCTCGCTGCGATGTTTGGCGTGAACAAAAGCGCGGTGACGGCGATGACAAATCGCCTCGTCGACAAAGGCTGGCTGCGCCGCGACCGTGACGAGAACGACCGGCGCGTCATCGTCTTATCGCTGACGGAGCAGGGGGAAGCATGGGTAGAGGAAATGGACCGCAGCGTCTATCGGCTCGTCGAAGAAGTGATCGCCCGCTTTCCAGAGGAGGAGATCGAAACGTTCATCCGTACGTATGAACGGTTGGCCCGCGTGCTGCAGGAGGTGGAAGAAGCGAAATGAGGGCGATGATCAAAGGAAGATGGTTTGTGCTTGCGGCGTGGATCATCATGGCGGCGGTGCTTGTGATGACCGCGCCGAACATGGGCGAGCTTGTCAGGGAAAAAGGGCAGCTGAGCGTGCCGGACGGCTACTCGTCGTCATTGGCGGCAAAATTGATCAAAGAGGCAAACGGCCAGGAAAACAAACAAAATGAACGATCCGCGGTGCTTGTCTTTTACCAAAAAGGCGGGCTGACGGCGGACGATAAAAAAGAGATTGAACGGGCGGTAAACGCGCTCGAAAAGAAAAAAGAGGAACTTCATGTCACGAACATCGTCTCGCCGTTTGCCAACCGGGAGCTGGAAAAAGAACTCATCTCCAAAGATGGAACGACGATGCTCATTTCCGTCAGCATCGACCCGGCCGGGCGGACGGCGAAGCAATTGACCGACGCCCTGTATAAAGCGGTCGATGGCGTCAAGGTCGAGCATTATTTCACCGGCGGCTGGATGATCGATGAAGATGTCGTGACGAGCTCGCAGGAAGGCGTGAAGAAAACGGAAGGGATCACGGTCGTCTTTATTTTAATTGTGTTGCTCGCCGTGTTCCGCTCGCCGGTGGCGCCGCTCATTCCGCTGCTCGCGGTCGGGGCGACGTATGTCGTCTCGCAGTCGGTCGTTGCGTTTTTAGTAGATAAAGTGAATTTCCCGCTGTCGACGTTCACGCAAACGTTTTTAGTCGCGGTGTTGTTTGGCATTGGGACCGACTATTGCATTTTGTTGCTGAGCCGGTTTAAAGAAGAACTGGCGAAACGCGGCGATCGGGTGGAAGCGATCGTCGCCACGTACCGGACGGCTGGGAAAACGGTGGCCGCAAGCGGCATTGCCGTCATGATCGGCTTTGCGGCGATCGGTTTGTCGACGTTTAAGCTGTACCAATCGGCGGCGGCCGTCGCCGTTGGGGTAGCGGTGCTGCTTTTGGCGCTCGTGACGCTTGTGCCGTTTTTCATGGCCGTGCTTGGCGAGAAGCTGTTTTGGCCGGTGCGGGGGAAGCTCGAGCATGGGCAAAGCCGGCTTTGGCTCGCGGCTGGCCGATTTGCGTTCGCCCGTCCGCTTTTGGCGCTGGCGATTGTCGCCGTCGTGACCGTGCCGGTGTTGGCGACGTATGATGGCAAACTGTCGTTTGATTCCATGGAAGAGATCGGCGATCATTATCGTTCCGTCAAAGCGTTTGACATCATTGCCGATCATTTCAATCCGGGAGATGCCATGCCGACGCAGGTGGTATTGAAAAGCAAAGAGCCGCTTGATTCGGAAGAAGGGCTGGCGTTGATTGAGAAAATGAGCCGTGAGATCGAAAAAGTTGATGGCGTGGCGAGCGTCCGCTCGGCGACGCGTCCGACGGGAGAGCCGATTCAGGAGCTGTATGTCACCGAACAGGCGAAACAGCTGAAAAGCGGCCTTGGCGCCGGCAAAGAGGGCATTGAGAAAATCGGCTCCGGCCTTGAGGCGGCAAGCCAAAAGTTGTCCTCGTCCGCTCCGCAGCTGAAGCAGGCGTCATCCGGCGTCGGCCAGCTCGTCTCCGGAACGGAGCGGCTTGAAGACGGCCTGCGCCAGCTGCAAACCGGTCTCAGTCAAATTGAACAAGGGGTGCGCCGGGGAGCAATGGGCGCCGGTGAGTTGAAAAACGGCTTAGTGACGCTTCGCGACAATGCGAAAAAGCTGCAGGAAGGCGCCACGCAGCTGCTTGACGGCTACAAGCAGGCGGAACAAGGACTGTCGGCGCTAAGCGGCCAGTACCGGCAAATCGAAGCGGGATTAAAAGCTGTCGCCGCTCAGCTTGCCGCCGTGCAGACGATGCTCGGGCAAGTCGAACAGTCGCATCCGGAACTCCGTCAAGATGGACAATACCAACAAGCGAAAATGACGGTCGCCGCCTTGTCCGGCCAGACGAAACAAATGGCGGACGGACTCACGCAATTGAACGGGGCGCTTGAGCAGGCGCGCGCCGGTTTGGCGAAAGCGAACGAATCGTTCGCCCAACTCGCGGCTGGTCAAGCGGCGGTCAACGGCGGCTTGGATCAAGTCATTGCCGGGCTTAGTGAGCTCGAAGCCGGATTGACGAAAGCGGCCGACGGCCAGAAACAGGCGGTTGACAAATTGCCGCAATTCTCCCGAGGGCTTGAGCAAGTGAACGGCGGCCAGCGCCAATTGCTTGAGCATTTCTCCGCGCTTGGCGGCCAGCTCGGCCAGCTTGTAAATGGCTTGGACCAAAGCGCGTCCGGCCTTCAAAAAGTGGCGGACGGCCTCGGAACGGCGGAAACGTATTTAGCCGATTTGTCATCGGCCCCGGAGAAAGAAATGGCCGGCTGGCACATGCCGAAAGAGGCGCGCGAAAGCAAAGACTTTGCGCAGGCGAAAGACGCGTATATGTCGAAAGACCGCCACATCGTGACGTTCGACGTCGTTTTAAAAGAAAATCCGTATTCAACATCGGCGCTCGGCCGCATCGATGACATTCGCGCCGCGGCCGAACGGGCAGTGAAAGGAACGAAGTGGGAAGACGCGACGATCGCTGTCGGCGGCGTCACCAGCACGTACGCCGATTTGCAGGCGATTTCGAACGCCGACTATCGGCATACCGCGGTGCTTATGCTCATTGGCATCGCCATCGTGTTGGCGGTGCTGCTCCGTTCGCTGATCATGCCGCTTTATTTGATCTTGTCGCTCGTGTTGACGTATTACACGTCGATGGCCGTCACCGAGCTCATTTTCGTCAACGGCCTTGGCTATGCCGGCTTGAACTGGGCGGTGTCGTTCTTCGCCTTTGTGCTGCTTTTGGCGCTCGGCATCGACTACAGCATCTTCCTGATGGATCGGTTCAACGAATACCGCGGCCGGCCGGTGAAGGAAGCGATGCTGTCGGCGATGGGCCATATGGGGACGGTCATCATCTCGGCCGCCGTCATTTTAGGCGGAACGTTCGCCGCGATGTATCCGTCCGGCGTCTTGTCGCTTTTGCAAATTGCGACGATTGTGCTGACAGGGCTCCTGCTTTACGCCCTCGTCGTCCTGCCGCTTTTCGTCCCGGTCATGGTCCGCACGTTCGGCCGCGCGAACTGGTGGCCGTTTCGGCAACCGGTGAGTGAAGCGGACGGACTGGAACAACAAAAAATTAGTTGAGAAGGCGGGCCATCGCTGCTTCCCAAGATCTAGGAAGCGGCGTTCTTTTTTAGGGAGAACGGAAAGGATGCCGACCTTCTAATCAAGAGAATGTACGTTCTGTTCGTGTTGCTTGATCATCTTCCAGTGATTCATTCCCCTCAATCATGATTCTATTTCACGAGCATATTTTTTCCGTTTTTGCCCAATGTAAAGGTATGATGAGTGATAGGGAACATTCCAGAACCTAAAGGAGGAATGACGCCATGACGAAACGAGTGCTCATGGTGGTGACGAACCATACGACGATCACCGACGACCATAAAACCGGGCTTTGGCTTGAAGAGTTTGCCGTGCCGTACTTGGTGTTTAAAGAAAAAGGGTATGACGTGAAAGTGGCGAGCATTCAAGGCGGTGATGTGCCGCTTGACCCGCGCAGCATCAATGAAAAAGACCCGTCTTGGGCCGAGGCGGAAGCAGCGCTGAAACATACAGCGCGCTTAAGCAAAGACGATGCACACGGGTTTGACGCCATTTTCCTTCCCGGCGGGCATGGGACGATGTTCGATTTTCCCGACAACGAAACGCTGCAATACGTCTTGCAGCAGTTTGCCGAAGACGGCCGGATCATCGCCGCTGTCTGCCACGGTCCGTCAGGGCTGGTGAACGCCACATACAAAGACGGTACGCCGATTGTGAAAGGAAAAACGGTCACGTCGTTTACAGACGAAGAAGAACGCGAAGTCGGGCTTGACGTCCATATGCCGTTTTTGTTGGAGTCCACCTTGCGCCTGCGCGGGGCGAATTTCGTCCGCGGCGAGAAGTGGACCGATTTCTCGGTGCGCGACGGCAACTTGATCACTGGGCAAAACCCGCAATCAAGCCGAAGCACGGCGGAGAAAGTCGTCGCCGCGCTGGAAGAACTGGCGTGAGCGATATCAGCTGAACTTGTGACAAGACGCTGCTTTTTTGGCGCGTCTTGTTTTTTTGGCACGATTTTCTGGCCGTTGTCCGGAAATGAATCCCGGTCAGTCAAGAGTTTGTGGAGAACTCTTTTCGGTTCACCACGTATGTTGTCGCCCACCAGTTAGCAAACCATTTTTATGTATTGATATCGTAAGCGTTTTTGGACTTTCATCTGTCATGGTAAGGTAGTGAAGCTGCAATCGATTTTTTACACCAAAACAAAATTCCGAAGAACTGACAGTGCTTAATGGGGCGGCATCCCGGACGACTGATGAAGATAAGGGATATTTTGACGTACCGTATCGGGATTACAATTCATTCACGTTCTGCTGGAATGGATTATTTTGTACGAGCAACGGAAAAATCGAAGGCCATCGATGGCGCGGCAGAATAGGCCGTCTAATGATCCCGGCTCACTAGGCTGGGTGGGGACAGCCTTTTGGTTGTTTGCGGATGAAAAGCCATTTTCTTCATACGTAAAACGAAACATGTGGAAAGGATGGGAAACGGTGTCGTTCAGTTACTACGGGTCGACCTGTGCAACGGAGCCAACGCTGCCGTTTCCCATGGATGTGATTGAAACAATTACCGGTGCTTGGCGATGTCAAGCGCCTTTTTCGTATTGGCAAAATGAAGCTTGGCGCACGTCTCGAGCATCTCTTCCCCTCGCTCGCGGATGATCCGGGCCGCGGCTTCGTCAACGATGGCGCCGGCGCCTTTCGGGAGCAAAAGGCCGACGGTGCGGGATAATCGCTCCATCTCTTCTAAAAACACATAGCGGGCGATGATCGAGGCGGCGGCGACAGCCACGTGCACGCTTTCTGCTTTTGGCAGGCAATGCACCCGCTCGCTTACGATGCGCGTTTCATCAGCGAGGCAGCGGAAATACGAGCCGCGTTCTAAAAACTGATCGATGATGATCGCTTCTGGTTCGATGGGCGCGATGGCGTCAACAAGTTTCGCGAGCGTCCGGTTGTGAAGCAGCGCCTTCATTTTCGTCTGCGGCATTCCGCTTCGCTGCCAGCGGTTGTATTCGGCGTTATCAAGCACAGTGACGGCATACGGCGCCGTTTCCATGATGGCGGGGGCGATTTTGTGGATCGCCTCGTCCGTTAGTTGCTTTGAATCTTTCACGCCAAGCGCCGCGATTTTGGCGATATGCGACCGATCAACGTAGGCGGCGGCGACGACGATCGGGCCGAAATAGTCCCCGGTGCCGACTTCATCCGAACCGATGGCAGAAAGCTTCTCGAGCCTATGTTCCAATGGGGGCGAGGCGGTCTCTCTCTCCTGTCGTTTGCCTGGATCAGCCCCCCTCTTCACCATCCATTTCCCTGCTTCTTGCTCCGCCGCTTTCCCTTGAAACAGCACTTTGCCTGAGCGGTAGGCGGTGATGACGACATCCGGGCGCTTGACGGCAAACAACGCTCCGGCCGGAAGCCGGTCGGATAAGGCGTCTTGGTAGTGGGCGCGCAAGGCGTCAAGCAGCTGTTGATCGGCTTGAATCACATAGTTTGACAATGTTCGATCGCTCCTTTATCTTCTCTATCGTCGCTGTGTGTCGCATCTTTCCATTATACCAGCGTTCATGATATGATAAACAGTAGGATTTTGCGAAATGGGGGAGAAAGTTTGACAGGACAGCCAAAAACGCGGGTGAGCGTCCGCATCTATGGTCAAGACTACACGATCGTCGGCGCGGAAAGCCCAGCCCATATCCGGCTCGTGGCGGCGTTCGTTGACGATAAAATGCATGAATTCAGTGAGAAAAATCCGATGCTCGATGTGCCGAAACTGGCCGTTTTGACGGCCGTCAATATTGCCAGTGAGTATTTGAAGTTAAAGGAAGAATACAACCGGCTTCGTGAACAGCTGAAGAAGGAGAAGGATGGGGAACGCGATGATTGATGTCGTGCTGCTGTTTGTCCTGTTGCTGGGGGCGATGATCGGGCTGAAGCGCGGCTTTATTCTCCAATTCATTCATATGGCCGGGTTTTTCATTGCCTTTTTCGTTGCTTATCAGTATTATGAGCGGTTTGTACCGACATTGCGCCTTTGGATTCCATATCCGACGTTCGGCGATCCGGAGACGATGAAGCTGCTGTTTCAGAGCACCCATTTAGACGATGCCTATTATCGGGCGATTTCCTTTGCACTTTTATTTTTTGTGGTGAAAATCGTGCTTCAAATCGTCGGCTCGATGCTCGATTTCGTCGCCCAGCTGCCGCTGTTGCGCAGCGTCAACCGTCTGGCGGGGGCGGCGCTCGGATTTGCGGAAGTGTATTTGCTCGTCTTTTTGCTTTTGTATATCGGGGCGCTCGTGCCGATTGACAGCGTGCAGGAGCAGCTGCAGCATTCGCTCATGGCGACCGTGATTGTGAAACATACGCCGGTGTTGTCGGAGATGCTTGGCAACTGGTGGATTCATGGCCGCGTCTGATGACCTGCTTGAAGGACGACAAACGCTTTCACCGATTCATGACTATGTTTGCTGGAATGTGGCCGTGGTGTTGGAAAGAGAGGGGACGGCATGGACATAAACAAAAAAGATGTCATCCGCCTGTTGGAAACGATTGCGTTATATTTGGAAATCAAAGGGGAGAATCCGTTTAAAGTGAACGCATTCCGCAAGGCGGCAAGCGCGTTGGAGGCGGATGAGAGGAGCCTCGCGGAAATTAGCGACTTTACCGCCATCCCTGGCATCGGCAAAAGCACAGCGGCGATCATCACCGAATTTATCAAGAGCGGCTCGTCGTCGGTGCTGAATGAACTAAAACGCGATGTTCCGGAGACGCTGCTCGCCTTGCTCAAACTGCCGGGGCTTGGCGGCAAAAAAATCGCCAAGCTGCATCAGGAGCTTGGCATTGTCGATATGGACGGATTGAAAGAAGCGTGCTTGGCTGGAAAAGTGCGCGCGCTTGCCGGTTTTGGCGCGAAAACGGAAGAAAAGCTGCTTGCGGCCATTGAAAAGGCAGGCAAACGCCCCGAGCGGCTGCCGCTCGCCCGGGTGCTCGCGATCGCGGCGGACATTGAACGCCAGCTCGCTTGTCTTGATGGCGTGATTCGCTTCTCGCGGGCCGGCAGCTTGCGGCGCTTGAACGAAACGGTGAAAGATTTGGATTATGTCATCGCTACCGATCGTCCGGCCGAGGTGCGCGACGGGCTGCTCGGCTTTGAGCGCATCCGCGAAGTGCTCGCCGCCGGGGAGACGAAAGTGTCGCTTCTTTTTCAGTATGATGATGAAATTGCGGCTGATTTCCGTCTCGTCGGCGAGGACGAGTTTGCGACCGCGCTTCACCATTTTACCGGATCGAAGGACCATAATGTGCGCATGCGCCAGCTCGCCAAAGAGCGCGGGGAGAAAATCAGCGAATATGGCGTGGAAGACCAAGCGACAGGCAAGGTGAAAACGTTCCCCGATGAATCGGCGTTTTACGCCCATTTCGGGCTGCCGTACATTCCCCCGGAGCTGCGTGAAGATGGCACGGAAGTCGATCGATATTCTTCTGATGATCCACTTGTCCATTTTGACGATATCCAAGGCGACCTGCATATGCATTCGGCATGGAGCGACGGCGCGTGTTCGCTCGAGGAGCTCGCCGAAGCGTGCCGCCGCCGCGGCTATCGGTATATCGCCATTACCGACCATTCGCACTATTTGAAAGTCGCCAACGGCTTGACCCCGGATCGGTTGCGGCGCCAGCGCGAGGAAATTGAGCGGCTGAACGCGCGCTATTCGGATTTTACGATTTTGGCCGGCATTGAGATGGATATTTTGCCGGACGGGACGCTCGATTACGACGATGACGTGCTCAAGGAGCTTGATTTTGTCATCGCCGCCATTCACTCTGCGTTCAAACAGCCGCGCGAGACGATCATGAAACGGCTTGAGGCGGCGCTTCGCCACCCGTACGTCGATGTCATTGCTCATCCGACCGGAAGGCTGATCGGCCAGCGCGACGGCTATGACGTCGATATCGAGCGGCTCATCGAGCTGGCGGCGGAGACGAACACGGTGCTTGAGTTAAACGCCAACCCAAACCGGCTCGACTTGTCGGCGGCCTACGTGAAAAAAGCCCAGGAAGCGGGGGTGTACATTGCCATCAACACGGACGCCCACCATTTGGACATGCTCGAGGATATGGCGATCGGCGTAGCGACGGCAAGAAAAGGTTGGATCCATAAGGAAACGGTCATCAACACATGGCCGCTTGACAAGCTGCGGCAGTTTTTGCGCGACAAACGAACGAAATGAATGAGCTGGGGGTCAGATACGTGCAACGAAAAGTGCTTCACACCTTGGAGTTTGATAAAGTGAAAGAGCAGTTGGCTGAGCATGCGTCCTCGCCGCTCGGTTTGGAAAAAATCGACGCTCTCATGCCGTCTTCTGACTTGGAGGAGGTGGCCGCCTGGCTTGACGAAACGGATGAAGCCGCCGCTGTTTTGCGGCTTGCTGGCTATGTGCCGCTTGACGGAGTAGTCGACATCCGTCCGCATCTCAAGCGGGCGGCGATCGGCGGCACGCTCAGCCCGCAAGAGCTGCTTGAAGTGGCGGCCACCTCGGCCGCAAGCCGGCAAATGAAGCGGCTGATCGCGGATCTCTATGACGAGCATGGCGGACTTGAGCGGCTTTTCCGTTATGCGGACACATTGGCTGAAGCGCCGGAACTCGAGCATGACGTTCGCCGCTCGATCGATGACCATGGCGAAGTGCTGGATGCCGCAAGCGACCGCCTCCGCTCGCTGCGCGGGCAAATTCGGTCAGTGGAAGCGCGCATCCGCGAGAAACTTGAGAGCATCATCCGCTCGCCGTCGGCGCAAAAGCGGCTGTCGGACGCCATCATTACGATCCGCAATGACCGATATGTCATCCCGGTGAAACAAGAGTATCGCGGCGCCTACGGCGGCATCGTCCACGACCAGTCGGCGTCCGGGGCGACGCTGTTTATTGAACCGCAGGCGGTCGTCGAGTTGAACAATGCGCTCCGCGAAGCGCGGGCGAAAGAAAAGCAAGAAATCGAACGCATTTTGCGCGAACTTTCGGCAAAAGTCGCTGAGCAGGCCGAGCCGCTTGCGCGGACGGTCGAAGCGCTCGCGGCGCTTGATTTTGCGTTCGCCAAGGCGAAATACGCCCGCCGGTTGCAAGCCGCGAAGCCAGCGGTCAATAGCCGAGGCTATCTTCGTTTTTTGCAGGCACGCCATCCGCTGCTGGATCAAGAAAAGGCGGTGCCCAATGATATTGAATTGGGCGGCGACTATACGACGATCGTCATCACCGGGCCGAACACCGGCGGAAAAACGGTGACGTTAAAAACGATCGGCTTGTTGACGCTCATGGCGCAAGCGGGGCTGTTCATCCCGGCGGCCGACGGATCGGAAGCGGCGGTGTTCCGTTCCGTTTTCGCCGATATCGGCGATGAGCAGTCGATCGAACAAAGCTTGAGCACGTTCTCGTCCCATATGGTCAATATCGTTGACATTTTGCGCCATGTCGATGGTGAAAGCCTTGTGCTGTTTGACGAGCTTGGGGCTGGCACCGACCCGCAGGAAGGGGCGGCGCTCGCCATCGCCATCTTGGATGAAGTGCACGGGCGCGGGGCGCGAACGGTGGCGACGACGCATTATCCCGAATTGAAAGCGTACGGCTACAACCGCCCCGGCGTCGTGAATGCCAGCGTCGAGTTTGACACCGAAACGCTCTGCCCGACGTATAAACTGTTGATCGGCATCCCCGGCCGCAGCAACGCCTTTGATATTTCGCGCCGCCTTGGGCTTGATGAACGCATCATCGAGCGGGCGAAAGCGCAAGTGAGCGCCGAAAGCCATAACGTAGAAAACATGATCGCTTCGCTTGAACGAAGCAAAAAGCAAGCGGAGGAAGATGAAGCGCGGGCGCGCGCGGCGCTTGAGGAAGCCAAGCGGCTGCGCGCCGAATGGGAACAAAAATGGGAAGAGCTCGAAGAAGAAAAAGCGGAGCGGCTGGCGGAAGCAACGCAAAAAGCAGCCGACATCATCCGCGCCGCGGAACGCGAAGCCGAGCGGATCATCCAGGAGCTGCGCCGCTTGCAAAAAGAAAAGCAGGCGGAAGTGAAAGAGCATGAGCTCGTCGAGGCGAAACAGCGGCTCGCTGCCGCTATGCCGAAAGTGGAGAAGCGGAAAAAGGCGAAAAAGGCTGCTTCACGCCATGTGTTCCAGCCGGGTGATGAAGTGAAGGTGACGAGCCTCAACCAAAAAGGCTACTTGATCGAAAAAGTGTCGGACGACGAATGGCAAGTGCAGCTCGGCATTTTGAAAATGAAAATTCATGAGCGTGATTTGGAGTATATCGGCAGCGCGCCGGCGAAAGATGTGACGCCGATTGCGACGGTGAAAGGCAAGGACGCCCATGTTAGCCTCGAGCTTGACTTGCGCGGCGAACGGTACGAAGATGCTCTCATTCGGCTTGAGAAATACTTGGATGATGCTGTGCTCGCCGGATATGCGCGCGTTTCGATCATCCACGGCAAAGGGACGGGCGCGCTCCGCCAAGGAGTGCAGCAGTTTTTAAAACAACACCGGGCGGTGAAAAGCTTCCGGTTCGGAGAGGCGAATGAAGGCGGCACCGGGGTGACGATCGTTGAACTGAAATGATGGGGGCGATGGCAATGGCGTCGTTTTGGGAGCACGACATGGTGAAAACGGCGGCCAATTTCAGCGTCGCCGTGTTGTGCATCGTCGTCTTTTTAGCCGTATTTGAATTGGTGACGAAGTACAAAAACTGGGAAGAGATTCGCAAAGGCAATGTGGCGGTGGCGATGGCAACCGGCGGGAAAATTTTCGGCATCGCCAACATTTTTCGCTATGCGCTCGCCCGCCATGAGTCGCTGCCGTCGATGATTGGCTGGGGGCTGTACGGGTTTTTGCTTCTGCTCGCCGCGTACTTTATTTACGAATTTTTGACGCCGAAATTCAATATTGATGACGAAATTGCCAATGACAACCGGGCCGTCGGCTTGATTTCCATGGCGATTTCCGTCGGCTTGTCGTTTGTCATCGGCGAAGGCATTCAGTAAAGGGGAACAACGAATGAACGCAGTAGTGAAATGGTTGTTGATTGCGGTCGGGCTGTTTTTGATCGCCGGCATCGTCTATATGGCCGTGCGCAACCGATCGGTCGATGTGCTGGCGAAAATCTTGTTTGTCATCTGCGCGTGCTTTTTCTTCGTTGGTTTGGTGTACTGGTTTTGGTAACGCTCGGTTCAAGCCCGGCGTTCTTTTTTTTTGATGAAAAATTGAAAATAGTAAAATAAAATAGAAGTAAGGGGGGATTGGGATGGAAAAACCGTGGCTTGCTCACTACCCGCCGGAGATTCCGCACACGCTCGACTATCCAAAGAAAACGCTTTCCGACTATTTGCGGGAGACGGCGGAACAATTCGGAGACCATGAGGCGATCGACTTTTTCGGAAAGACGATGACGTTTCGCGAGCTGTACGAGCAAGCGTTGACATTCGCGCATTATTTGCGGACGATCGGATTGAAAAAAGGGGATCGGGTGGCGATTATGCTGCCGAACTGCCCGCAGGCGGTCATCAGCTACTACGGGACGCTCCTAGCCGGCGGCATCGTCGTGCAGACGAACCCGCTTTACACCGAGTATGAGCTTGAATACCAGCTGAACGACAGCGGCGCCTCGGTGCTCGTGACGATGGATCTTCTGTATCCAAAGGCGGAAAAGGTGAAAGGGAGGACGCCGGTCAAACATTGGATTGTCACGAGAATGCAAGATTATTTGCCCACGGTGAAGAAATGGCTGTATCCGCTTGTGCAGCGGAAGCAAAACATGCCCATCGTCCGCATCGAGGAAAGCGAAACCGTTCATATGTTCCGCACGATCGTCAGTCAGAAGGAAACCGCTCCGATCGGGGTGGACATCGATCCGGTGGAAGATGTGGCGCTGCTGCAATATACAGGCGGCACGACGGGACATCCGAAAGCGGCCATGTTGACGCATCGCAACTTGATCGCCAATACGCTCATGTGCGCCCATTGGGTGTATAAATGCGAAAAAGGAAAAGAAACGGTGCTCGGTGTGCTTCCGTTTTTCCACGTGTACGGCATGACGACGGTGATGAATTTGTCCGTGATGATGGCGAGCAAAATGGTGCTGCTCCCGCGCTTTGATGTCAAGCAAACATTAAAAGCAATCGAGCGCACCCGGCCGACGATGTTCCCAGGCGCGCCGACGATGTACATCGCTTTGTTGAACCATCCGGATTTGCCGAAATATGATTTATCCTCGATCAACGTCTGCATCAGCGGCTCCGCTCCGCTGCCGGTCGAGGTGCAGGAGCAGTTTGAACGGGCGACGGGCGGAAAGTTGATTGAAGGCTATGGGTTAACCGAGGCGTCCCCTGTCACCCACAGCAACTTCCTTTGGGACGGGGAGCGGGTGAAAGGAAGCATCGGCGTTCCGTGGCCGGATACGGACGCGAAAATCATTTCCTTGGAAACGGGTGAGGAAGCAAAGCCGGGAGAGCGTGGAGAACTCGTCGTGCGCGGGCCGCAAGTGATGAAAGGCTACTGGAATCGTCCGGAAGAGACCGAGCAAGTGCTGCGCGACGGATGGCTGTATACAGGTGACATTGGATATATGGATGAGCGTGGGTATTTTTATATCGTCGACCGCAAGAAAGATGTCATTATCGCCGGCGGTTACAACATTTACCCGCGCGAAGTCGAAGAAGCGCTGTATGAGCACCCGAAAGTGCAGGAAGCGGCCGTGATCGGCGTTCCGGATCCGTACCGCGGCGAGACGGTGAAAGCGTTCGTCGTGTTAAAGCCGGGGGAGATGTGCAGCGAACAGGAGCTTGACGCGTTTATGCGCCAGCGCCTGGCTGCTTACAAAGTGCCGCGCATCTACGAGTTCCGCAGCGAATTGCCGAAGACGGCGGTCGGCAAAATTTTGCGCCGCGTGTTGGTGGAAGAGGAGAAAAAGAAGCTTGACAAATCGGCAGAATTGCCCGTAAAATGAAAATATGAATGATGGTTCATTCATTTGGCGGATGGAAAGTGAGAAAAGGAGAATCCATATTGCGGAGGGAAAAGCCGAAATTTAAGCAAATCATTGACGCTGCCGTCGTCGTCATCGCCGAGCACGGCTACCATCAAGCACAGGTGTCGAAAATCGCCAAGCAGGCCGGTGTCGCCGACGGCACGATCTACCTTTATTTTAAAAACAAAGAGGATATTTTAATTTCGCTTTTTCAGGAAAAGATGGGGGCGTTCATCGAGAAAATTGAACAAGAGACAGAAGGAATTTCAAGCCCCCTAGAGAAATTGTATGTATTGGTGAAAACTCATTTTTCCGCCCTCGCCGCTGATCCGCATATGGCGGTCGTGACGCAGCTTGAGTTGCGCCAGTCGAACAAAGAGCTGCGCCATCGCATCAATGAGGTGCTGAAAGGATATTTGCGGCTCATCGACCGCATCATCATGGAGGGGATGGAAAAAGGGGAGTTTCGCCAAGATTTAGACGTCCGGCTCACTCGGCAAATGATCTTTGGCACCCTGGATGAAACGGTGACGACGTGGGTGATGAACGAGCAAAAGTATGACTTGGCCGCCCTCGCCGATCCGGTGTACGAACTGCTCGTCAAAGGGTGCGCCGCCGGACGTTAGGAAAGGCAGAAAGGGGAGAGGCTTCATGGACTTTTTTCGTTTGGCGAAAGAGGAGTTCGTCGCCGTCGTGACGTTTTCGCGGCCGCCGGCGAACGCCCTTTCATCAGCGGTTTTGAAAGAGCTTTCAACCGTGTTGGACGAGCTCGAGACCGACCCGGACGTGCGCGTCGTGTTGCTTCATGGCGAGGGGCGGTTTTTCTCAGCCGGCGCCGATATTAAAGAATTCACGTCCATCGCTTCCGTCGAGGAGGCATCCGGCTTGTCGCGCAACGGCCAACTCGTGATGGAGCGGATCGAACGCTTTTCCAAACCAGTCATTGCGGCGATTCACGGCGCCGCATTAGGCGGTGGGTTGGAGCTGGCTATGAGCTGCCACATTCGTGTGGTGGCGGAAAACGCCAAACTCGGCCTTCCGGAGCTGCAGCTTGGCATCATCCCTGGATTTGCTGGCACGCAGCGGCTTGTGCGCTACGTCGGCTTTGGCAAAGCGGCGGAAATGATGTGGACGAGCGAGCCGATCACCGGACTCGAAGCGGTTGAATGGGGGCTTGCCAACAAGGCGGTGCCGGAAGAGCGGCTTCTTGATGAAGCAAAAGCGTTGGCGAAAAAGATCGCCGCCAAAAGTCCGCTTTCCGTCCGTGCGACGATTGAACTGCTCAACGCCGCGAAGGAAAAATCGTTTGCCGAGGCAGTGCGCGAGGAAGCGGAATGGTTTGGCCGCGTGTTTGTATCCGAGGATGCAAAAGAAGGCGTGCAGGCGTTTTTGGAAAAACGGCCGCCTGTCTTTAAAGGGAAATGATCCCTGTAAATATCTGAATGTTGGAACATGAAACAATGTTCGACCAAACCGAGGAGGGGAACGACATGAACATTTTTGTGTTGATGAAACGGACGTTTGACACAGAGGAAAAAATTTCCATCGTCAACAGCAAGATCAACGAGGAAGGTGCAGAATTCATCATCAACCCGTACGACGAATACGCCATTGAAGAAGCGATTCAAGTGCGCGACAAACACGGCGGCGAAGTGACGGTCGTCACCGTCGGCAGCGAGGAAGCGGAAAAAGAGCTGCGCACGGCGCTCGCCATGGGCTGCGATAAAGCGGTGCTCATCAACATTGACGATGATGTCGAAGAACAAGACCAATATACGACGGCGAAAGTGCTCGCTGAATACTTAAAAGACAAAAACCCGGACTTGATTTTAGCCGGCAACGTCGCCATTGACGGCGGTTCCGGGCAAGTCGGCCCGCGCGTTGCGGAATTGCTCGGCATTCCGTATGTGACGACGATCACGAAGCTCGACATTGCCGACGGCGGCAAAGTGACCGTTGTGCGCGACGTCGAGGGGGATGAGGAAATCATCGAAACGTCGCTGCCGCTCCTTGTCACCGCTCAACAAGGGCTGAATGAACCGCGCTATCCGTCGTTGCCTGGGATCATGAAAGCGAAAAAGAAACCGCTTGAGGAGCTGGAGCTTGACGATTTGGACCTCGAGGAAGATGATGTTGAAGCGAAAACAAAAACGATCGAAGTGTTCTTGCCGCCGAAGCGCGAAGCGGGCAAAATTTTGCAAGGCGAGATCGCCGATCAAGTGAAGGAACTCGTTCAGCTGCTCCGCTCCGAAGCGAAAGTGGTATAAGCGGAAACCGCTGTCGGCGTTCGGATGAAGCACAACGGGGAATCAAAGGATAGGGGGACTGAAACATGGCACGTAAAGTATTGACCTTAGCAGAAGTGCGGGATGGATCGCTGCGGAACGTTTCGTTTGAAGCCATTGCAGCGGCCAAAACGATCGCCGAAGGCGGGGAAGTCGTCTCGGTGCTCGTCGGCGACCAAGTGCAGGCGCATGCGAACGAACTCATTTACCGCGGTGCGGACCGCGTCGTCGTCATCGAACATCCGAATTTGAAATTTTATACATCAGATGGCTATTCGCAAGCGTTAAAAGCCGTGATTGACAAAGAGCAGCCGGAAGGCATCGTCTTCGGCCATACGGCGCTCGGCAAAGACTTGTCGCCGAAATTGGCCATCAAGCTCGACGCCGGCCTCGTTTCCGACGTCGTCGCCGTCGAAGAGGCAGGCGGCAACATCGTCTTTACCCGTCCGATCTACTCCGGCAAAGCGTTTGAAAAGAAAATCGTGACAAGCGGCATCATCTTTGCGACGGTGCGTCCGAACAACATCGCGCCTCTTGAGCGCGACGAGTCGCGCACAGGCAGCGTGGAAGCGCTCGCCGTCGAGATTAAAGACTTGCGCGCGATTGTCAAAGAAGTCGTCCGCAAAACGGCGGAAGGCGTCGACTTGACCGAGGCGAAAGTGATCGTCGCCGGCGGCCGCGGCGTCAAAAGCGCCGAAGGCTTCAAGCCGCTCAAAGAGCTCGCCGAAGTGTTGGGCGGCGCGGTCGGCGCTTCGCGCGGGGCGTGCGATGCCGGCTATTGCGACTACTCGCTGCAAATCGGGCAAACGGGGAAAGTCGTCACGCCGGACCTTTACATCGCTTGCGGCATTTCAGGCGCCATCCAGCATTTAGCGGGGATGTCCAACTCGAAAGTCATCGTCGCCATTAACAAAGACCCGGAAGCCAACATCTTTAAAGTCGCGGACTACGGCATTGTCGGCGATTTGTTCGAAGTCGTTCCGCTCCTCACCGAAGAGTTCAAAAAACTGAAAGTGCATTCGTAATGAACAACACGGGCGGCTGCAGCCGTCCGTTTTTTGACGGATAAATTCCGCGGCAAAAGCGAATAGTAGAAACGAAGCAAAACATTCGCGCCGACATGCATTCCATGGTATACTTTGCTTGCAGCATTCAAGAAGATGGGAGGGAATCCATATGGCGATTGTCAACGCCACTGACCAAACGTTCGCCGCAGAAACGAAAGACGGCCTCACGCTCGTTGACTTTTGGGCGCCATGGTGCGGACCGTGCCGCATGATCGCTCCGGTGCTGGAAGAGCTTGACCGCGAAATGGGCGACAAAGTGAAAATCGTCAAAGTGAATGTCGATGAAAACCAAGAAACAGCGTCGAAGTTCGGCGTCATGAGCATCCCGACGCTGCTCGTGTTCAAAAACGGCGAACTTGTCGATAAAGCGATCGGCTATCAGCCGAAAGAGGCGCTTGTGCAGCTGGTTGGCAAACATGTGTCATAACGGAGAAAGAAGGAAATCCAGAGGGGAAGAAGCCTCTGGATTTTTTTATTTAAGGTGTGATCAGCCAGGAAGAGAGGATTTTCAGCAAGAGGGGAGTCCTCTCTTTTTCATCATGTGTTGACATTGAAATTCATTTTCTCTTATAATCTTATTGTATTGATATTGATTATCATTTTTTGGATGTGTGAACGGGGGGATACATAATGTCATTGAAATGGAAGTGGCTCGCCGTGTTCGCCGCCGCGGCGTTGGCGCTTGGCGCGTGCGGCCAGAGCAAACAGACGGCGGGAACAGAAAAAGAAAGCAGCAACCAAACGGCTGTGGAAAAACAAGAAAAGCCGAAAGAGGAAGAGAAGGCGGAGAACGAGAAGGAAGAAGCGGAAGTCGATTATGCGGGAGCGTTCAGCGAAGCGCTCGCGGAGCTTGAGAAGGCGAAGCAAGGCGGGGCGGTCGACTTCGGCAAAGTGGAGAGCATCTACAAAGAAAAGCTGCAGCCGCTTGTACAAAAACGTGACGCGGAATTTGAAGATACGCTTGACCAACATATTACCAACGCACTGGCCGCCGGCAAAGACGGGTCGCTTGAGCCGTTGGTTGTCAAGCAAATTTTTGACAAGCTGATGCAAAAAGTGTTTTACACGACGATCAATCATGAGTTTACCGAAGCAGAAGAACATTGGGCCAATAAGGAAGAAGTAAAGGAAGAGCTTGAGGAAGCCAAAACCTTTTACGCGATTTTGCAGTCGACCGTGGAAAAGCGCGATGCGGCTTACGGAACGAAGTTGGTTGACGCGATCAACGGGGCGTTTGCCCAAATGGAGCAAGCGGTCCAAAACGATGATGCGCTCTCATTTGCCCTCGGCAAGCAAGTCGTGGACAAAACATTGATGAAAACATTCTATTTAGCGAGCGGAGCGCTGCCGCACGGCTATGCGGCGAAGGCGGCGGCTGCGGCCAAGGAAAACGCCGAAGAAGCCAAAGTGGAGCAGGCGGAAGGCTGGGCGTTTTATCAGTCCGTCTATCCGTATATGAAACGGCATGCCGCGGAGGAGGCGGACTACATTTTGAAACAGTTTGACCTGCAAACCGATGTCAAAACGCTCGATCCGAAAGCGGTGAACCATGCGTTCGTGCGCGGATGGGCGAAAGTGGCGCTTCACGAATATGAAGAAAGCAAAGAAAATTGGGGGCAAGACAAGTCGGTGATCACCGCCTTAGAAGGCGCGCTCTTTATTAACATGATCGAACAGGATATCAAAACGCTGCTTGGCGACAAAGCATACACCGACTTGAACGAACAGGCGACACGTTACCTAGAGGCGGCAAAGGCAAAAAACAAAGCTGAGGGTGACAAATGGCTGCCGCAAATCGAGGCTGCGCTTCAGCAAGTGATCCAGAAAGCGAACTAAATGATCAGCAAGGGTGTCCGGCGCGGCGCCCTTTTTTTGCAGGCGTCCATCCGGGGCGAAGGCAGCGATGGCTGGGCTGCCGCTTGCCTCACCGAGCCAAGGCGGGAAATGAAAACATTTGGTTTTTGCCGATTGGCCACGACGTTCCCCGACGGTTTATGGTAAGATGCTAATGGACAATGGAATTCGATGATGAGGTGAAGGCGATGAAAGTGGTGGTGACCGGGGGAGCGGGATTTATTGGCAGTCATTTGGCCGCTCGTCTGCATGAACAAGGTCATGAAGTGGCAGCGATCGATTGTTTTCATCCGTACTATCCTGTTGAGCGGAAGGAGCGGCAGTTTCACGCGCTCACCGGCGGCCGGGTGCCGCTTGTCCGCTTGGATTTGCTTGATGGGGAGCGAACGAAAAGGTGGCTGGCCGAGTTTCGCCCCGATGTCGTCTACCATTTGGCGGCGCTGCCGGGCGTGCCGTATTCGTTGGCGCATCCGCTCGCTTACATCGATTATGACATTAAGGCGACGGTGAACGTTTTGGCGGCGGCGGGGGAAGCGGGGGTGGCGCATGTGCTGTTTGCCTCATCGTCATCGGTGTACGGCGACCGCGGCAATGTCCCACTCCGGGAAGAGATGGCTGACGGCCGCGTCGTTTCGCCGTATGCGGCGGCGAAATACGGAGCGGAATCGTTTTGTCATGCCTATGCCCATTTGTATGGCTACCAAATGACGATTTTTCGCTATTTCACCGTTTACGGGCCGTGGGGTCGTCCGGATATGGCGATCGGCACGTTTTTGCGCCGATTGCTGGCGGGCGAGGAGATTGTCGTATATGGCAAAGGAACGGCGCGTGATTATACGTACATCGATGATATTGTGGAGGGCATGATCGCAGCACTTCACCGCAGCGGTGGGCGAAGCGAAGTGTTCAACTTGGGCGCCGGGGCGCCCGTCACCATGGAGCAGCTGCTCGCTGAGTTGCGGAAGCACTTTCCCGATCTGAAAATCGTGCACGCGCCGGAGCGGAAAGGCGATGTGAAAGCGACATGGGCGGACATCACGAAGGCGGAGCGGGCGTTTGGTTACAAGCCGAAGGTGGCGTTTGCCGAAGGGCTCGCCCGCACGGTGGCGTGGGCGCGCGAATATGAGCGGTAAACCGGCGGCTAAAGCGGCGTTGCAAGCAGCTGGGCTCGCGCTTCTTTTCTTTTCCGCTTGGTTGACATACCGCTGCTTTGACGGCCGGCAGATGCTCCATCATCTATCCAGGCTAGTCAGCCGCCCGATCGAGATGGCTGCCGCTGCTTTCGTATATGGCTTGTCGTTTTGGCTGCGGGCGTGGGCGTGGAAGCGATATGTCGGAAAGCCAATCGCCTTCTCTGTTTATTGGCGTGCCGTGCTGCTTAGTTTGTTTGTTAACCATCTAGCCCCAGTGAAAATCGGTGATGCTGTGCGTATGGCTTTGCTTGCCCGCCAGCCCGGTGTTTCAGCCAGCGAGGCCATTGAATCGGTGGCGGTGATGCGGCTCCTTGATATGGCGGTGCTTGGTGGATTGACTGTCATCGGGATGTATGCGTATATGCATTACATTCCCCGCATTTCTCTCTTGGCAGCGGCCGTTGCGGCCGGGTTCGTGCTGACCGTGATCGTGTTTCGCCGTCCGCTCCGCCTCGATCGGTTATGGCGGCGATGGCGGAGCGTATTTCACGGCTGGAGCGGCGCGGCGATGGTCGGGGCGGTGACGGCGAGCTGGCTGTGCGAGGCGGCAGTCATAGGCGTGATCGCCAAAGCGGTCGGTATACCGCTTTCTTTTGGACAGGCGGTGTGGGCAAACAGCGCGACCGTTTCCGGACAAATTGCCCAAATCGCTCCCGGTGGACTCGGAACGTATGAGGCGGTGATGGGGTTTGCCTTAACTACGGTTGGTGCACCGTGGGATGTGGCGTATATGGCCGCGGTGTTGACACATGCCTTTAAATTTCTGTTTTCTTACGCCGCTGGTGCCGCGGTATTGTGGTTTTGGCGGTCCGACTGGCAGGCGGTGCGGAGCGTATGGAGAAAGGAAAGGGAGAGGCGATGAAAGAAGCATCACGATTCGAAAAAATCGCGGCGCGCTGCTGGAATTTGTTGAATGAAGGAAAGCCGTTCACGCCGATTTTTGTCGTGGGAACGATGAGCATCTACCATGCCGCTGATCTTATGGGCGGCCATGCATGGACATGGCTGATTGGCCTGACGGCGGTGCTGCCGTTGTTTGTTGTCTATTATGTGTACGATTATCCACTGTTTTTGCGCAATTATTTATGGATCCCTTATGTCGTGTTTCTCATCGTTTGGTCGTTCGCTGATGCGTCGTTGTTGTTGTTGGCGTCGGGGCTTTACTTTTTCTTTACCGTCTTTTTTTGGGGGACGCTGTATTACCATTTGCGCATCGGCACGTCATGGTGGAATTTCACCCGCTTTTGGAAACTGGTGCTGAAAAACAGCGATTCGACCAGCGGCAACGCCCAAGAGCAGCTGCCAAAATGTTTTCTTCTTTTGTCCGTATGGGAATACGCTTCGCAGCAGATCGATCAAGGAGCGGCTTTGGCGCCGCTGTGCGGGGCGCTTTGGCTGTTTGCCGCTGGGGTGTGGCTGTTTTCATGGATTTTGCATCGGAATTTGTTCGACTGGCAGCCGGAGATCATTCCGACTTATACGAACAATGTGCCGAGTCCCACCGCGCCGGTCAGTGACAAAGTGTATGTCATCGTGATTGATGGGATGCGCAAAGACCGGTTTGAAGCGGCCAACGCCCCGTTTTTAAAGCGGCTGCGCGCGCAAGGGACGGAATTTGCGCAAATGGAAACCGTCTATCCGGCGCGCACGGTCGTCTGCTTCACCTCGATGCTGACGGGGACGTATCCGTTTGAGCACGGCATCCGGTCCAATATGGTATGGAAGCTTGGGGCGAAAGTGGAGACGATTTTCGATTCGCTCCGGAAAATCGGAAAAACCGGCCGCTTGCTTGGCATCGCTCATTTGGTCGATTCGTTCGGCGACGATGTCGAAACGGTGACGGCCGTCATGCCGAACGACCTCGCCGACCGTTATATCATCGAGCGGGCGAAACGCATTGTGGAAGAGCAGCACCCGGACTTGCTTGTCGTGCAATTGATCGCCACCGACCAGACCGGCCATAGCCGCGGTGTGCTGTATGACGAGTATATCGAAAAAATTGAAGAAGCCGACGCGTTGATCGCGGAGTTTGTCGGCTGGCTTGAGGAACGGGGCGAGCTCGAGCGCGCGACATTGATTGTCTGCGCCGACCATGGCCAAGCGGATGGCATCGGCGGCCACGGCCACCTCGATGAAGGGGAGCGGTATGTGCCGTTTTTTCTATACGGCCCGGCGATTGAGGCAGGAAAACGAGTCGATGAGAAAAAAAGCCTCGTTTCGCTGGCGCCGACGATCGCCTATTTGCTCGGCGCGCCGTATCCGAGCCATAGCCGTGGTCCGGTTTTGATCGAGGCGATGAGAAAGGAGGAGAGCGATGAAGAAGCAGCGCGTCATCGTCTTTTTGCCGGCGCACAATGAAGAAGAAGCGATTGGAGATGTCATCCGCCGCATTCCGCGTCATTTTCATCCCGATGTAGAGGTCATCGTCTTGGTCATTGATGATGGATCGACGGACCGAACGGCCGAAGTAGCGAAAGAAGCGGGGGCCGATATCATTTGCCGCCTGCCGGAAAACCGCGGCCTCGGTGCGGCGGTGCGGCGAGGGCTTGAAGAGTGTGTCCGTCTTGGCGCGGATATCGGCGTGATGATCGATGCTGACAACGAATATCCGCCGGAACAAATTCCTGACCTTTTAGCGCCGATTTTCACCGGTGAAGCGGACTATACGATCGGCTCGCGCTTCCTTGGCACGATTCGCGGCATGAAATGGCATCGCCGCCTTGGGAATTATTTGTTCACTTGGCTGCAGTCGCTTCTTCTAGGACAGCGGCTGTATGACGGACAGTCGGGGATGCGCGCCTTTTCGCGCCACGCGATGGAGGAGGCGGAAATCATCCACGATTACAACTACGCCCAAGTGCTGACGCTCAACTTGGTGCGCAAAGGGTTTCGCTTGAAAGAAGTGCCGATCCGCTATCAAGTGCGGACGACGGGCCGTTCGTTCATCAAATTCACCGCCTATATGACCGCGGTCATCCCGGCCATCTGGAAGGAAATGCGCCGCCCGGTGAAAAAGGTGGCCGTCGATCGAGAAGGGCATGGGCGCTCCCAAGAGCGGGCGCGCCATTGCTCGTAAGGCAGTTCGTGCTTAGAAGGCAGGTGATGTCATGGGATATGAGACTCCACAACGGTACTTCTCAACTTGAGAAATCTTGTCAATCCTGTTCTTCTCTCTAGTCGAGAACGATGGATTGAGGAAGATGATCGTTTTTTCACCAGCCTTTTCGACGATGGATGATTTTTTATTGACAATAAGTATGATAATGATTATCATTGATCTTGATGGAGGGAGAAGGGAACGTGAAATCGTTTCGTTTCTTTTTTTACATAGCAGTGATCATTATTCTCAATCTCATTCCGCTGAAAGCGTTCGCCTATTCGTATGGAGACCCGAACAAAGAGGCGGTTGCTGAGGCGTATAAAGAGATGAAAGAAAAGTTGAACGAGCAGCCGCCGAACTTTGCTGCAGCGAAGGAAATTTTCGAAACCGTAAAAGAAGAAATCGACATGCATATGGGACCTGAGCCGTCCAAGGCGGTGCTTGCGGCCATCGAAGCGAAGGACCGTCAAACGGTGATCAAGGACATGGAAAACATTTTAGTGCTCAATATCGCTCGCCGTTTGGACAATATTGAGGCAAACTTTGATCAGTACGACACGAGCAAGCGGCTGTTGGCGAAGGCGTTTGCGACGTATGAAGCGCTGTCGCCGGTCATCCAAGGGAAAGACCCTGCACTTGATAAACAGCTGCGCACCGAGTTTGACAAGGCGCTTCAGTCGCTTGGCAACCCGGGGCTGTTCGGTGTCGGCGAGAAAAAATCGGATATCAACGTGTTTAAGAAAAGCAAAGAGACGATTTTAACAACGCTGCAGAAGCAATTCGGCCTGAAAAGCCTAAAAGTCGGCCATTTTTCGGAAAACGCTGCAGAAAAGCCGGATGCAGTGCAAAAGAAAGAGTGGACCGATTTGTCTAAAGTAAAAAACTGGATTCCGCTCGTTGTCATCGTTATTGTGGTTCTCGGCGCGGCTCTCATTTATGTGCGGCGTCGGAAACGGGCTTAGTCCAAATATAAGGGGAGGCGGAGACATGGAAGTCCAAGCGCTGCTCATTACGTTTCGTGAAGCGCTGGAAGCGCTGCTGATCGTCGGCATCATTACATCGTATTTGAAACGTGTCGATCACCGCGAATACACGAAGTACGTATGGCTTGGTGCTGGTTTGGCCGTGTTGGCGAGCATCGGGGTGGCCATTTTGTTTCAAGTCGTGTTCACGGGATTTGCCGCGATGGGCAGTGAAATCTACTTAAAAATCGGCATCATGATCGTCTCCGCGTTGCTCTTGACGCAGATGGTGTTTTGGATGGCCGAGCATAGCCGGGACATGAAACAAAACGTTGAAGGGAAAATGGACCAGTTTATTACCGCCGGTAATGTCGCCGGCATGGTCATTCACTCGTTTTTAGTCGTGCTGCGCGAAGGAGTGGAAACCGTTTTTTTCTTCGCTGCCATCACGCACGGCAACATCGGCGCGGCCATACAAGGCTGGGGAGCGGCGACAGGCATTGCCATTGCCGCTTTGGTCAGCTACTTCTTCTTTAAAGGAACGATGCGCATTCCGCTGAAAGCATTCTTTAAAGTAACCGGAGCTTTTATCGTCTTGATCGCCGCTGGCCTGCTCGTGCAAGCCATTTCGATGATGCAGGACATTGGGCTCATCGGCAGCGTCATGCCGCACGTATATGATTTGACATGGCTGCTTCCAGAACATCCGATTGACTACGAACATTACGTGCGCGATCATGGCGTCGCCCCCGTCTTTTCCGGCGAAGTCGGCGTCTTTTTAAAAGCGTTGTTTGGCTATTCAGCGATGCCGTCGCTTGAAGAAGTGATCGCCTATATCGGCTACTTCGCCGTCGTGTATTTGCTGGTGACGAGCCGCCGCGGTCAAAAGAGCGCTGTGGTCGAGAAACCGGCGATTGCCGCTTTGGAGGAAAAAGCAAAAAACGTCATGTAACGTACAAGGCCGCTGCGCCTTGTACTTTTTCTTTGGAGGGGAACACGGTGAACAAACGGTTCGGCGACCGCTTTTGGATTGGCTTTGGTGTCGGAACGGCCTCTTTGTTGGTTGGCGCCTGTTTGTATTGGGCGAGCCCGTATGCGGCCACATGGGATGAAGTCGATTTTGCCTTGGCGCTTAGGCGCTATGATGTGTTAGCCATGCAGCCGCATTTCCCAGGCTATCCGTATTTCGTCCTCGGGGGCATGGCGGTGCACGCTTTCATTGCCAATCCGGCCAAAGCGCTTTCGATCTTGAATGTGCTCGTGTTGTTTTCCGCCGCCTTTCCCATCGTTTTGCTGCTTGCTCGGCATATGCCGCGTCCAGCGGCGTTATGGGCGGCGCTTTCGGTGCTTTCTTCAAGCTATGTGCTTCTTGCCTCCGCCCGACCGATGTCAGACGGTGCGGCGCTCGGCGTGCTTTGGTGGTACATCTGGGCCGTGGAATGGGCGCGGCGGCGAATGGCATGGACCGCGCAGCTGCTGCCGATGGCGTTATTCAGCATCCTCATGGGGGTTCGCCTATCGTACATCCCCTTTGCCTCGGCGTTATTGTTGCTTTGGCATGAAGACTGGAAAACGCACCGCCGCCTCGGCCGCGTGGCGGCATCGCTGTTGGCGGCGGTCGCCTTTCAATTTGTTTGGGTGGCAGCGGTCGCGGCGACGGAAGGCGGCCTTTGGCCGTTTTTCAAGCTTGGCTTTGCGTTTGTTGTCGGTCATTTCAGCGACTGGGGGGGAACGGCGGCGGCGAGCCCTCTTCCATTTTGGGAGCGGGTGTGCCGCTTTGTCCTTGACAACTTTCTTTGGACCGGCATGGCCAGCCGAAATGCTTGGCTGCTGGCTGCCTATGCAGTGGTCGGCGCCATCGCCTGGCGCGCGGGGCGGTTGGGGCTTCCGCGCCCGCTTGTCGTTTCCGCGTTGCTGTATGCTTTGTGGGCGCTTTTCGGACAAAACATTGACAAGCCGCGTCATCTCCTTCCGCTCGTTCACATTGCGCTCGTTTTCGTGTGGGGGCGGCTGCTGGCCGCGCCCCGGACATGGCGGTTTGTTCTTGCCGCGGCAGTGGTGATGCTGCAGTCTACAATCGGCATCGGGCTGTTGCGCGAGCAGGCAAAGACGCCGCCAGCAGTGTATCAGCTTGCGGACGATTTGCGTGACAAACGGCAGCCGTTTGTGGTATATACGTGGGAAGAGACGCGCGTCCTAGACTATTTGAACGTGCCCTTTCCACATAAAGACGTGCTCCATTTTTCCTTCTTTTTGCAAGACAAAGAAAACTACCGCCATGCTGCGATATATATGACCAATCACGTTGTCCAAGGGTTCGAGGCTCAAGGGATCGATGTTTCCTGCCATGTGCGCAAAATGAAAACGTATCGTTCCAGTTTGCTTGCTGATCCGGTGTATGGGACGATTACGCTGTACGAATGGGTTGATGGAGCAGTGAGGTGATGGCCAATGAACGAGCGGCTGAAAGAAAAATTGGCTGTGCTGCCGGAGCAGCCGGGCTGCTATTTGATGAAAGACAAACACGGAACGGTCATTTACGTCGGCAAAGCGAAGTCGCTGAAAGCGCGCGTCCGCTCGTATTTTACCGGGACGCATGACGGCAAGACGCAGCGGCTTGTTGAGGAGATCGCTGATTTCGAATACATCGTCACCTCGTCAAACGCCGAGGCGCTCATTTTGGAGATGAATTTGATCAAAAAGCATGATCCGAAATACAACGTCATGCTGAAAGATGATAAAAGCTACCCGTTTATTAAAATCACCGCAGAAAAGCATCCGCGCCTGCTTATCACCCGCAAAGTGAAAAAAGACGGCGGCAAATATTTCGGCCCGTATCCAAACGTGCAGGCGGCGAACGAAACGAAAAAGCTGCTCGACCGCTTATATCCGCTCCGCAAATGTTCGACGCTGCCTTCGCGCGCCTGTTTGTATTACCATATGGGCCAATGCCTCGCCCCGTGCGTCCACCCGGTGTCGGACGAACAAAATAAGGCGATGGTTGAACAAATCGTCCGCTTTTTAAACGGCGGGTATGAAGACGTGAAGCGGGAGTTGGCCGAGAAAATGCACGAGGCGGCGGAAACGCTCGAGTTTGAACGGGCGAAAGAATACCGCGATCAAATCGCGGCGATTGAGATGACGATGGAAAAGCAAAAAATGATGCTCAACGACTTCATCGACCGCGATGTATTCGGCTATGCGTACGACAAAGGCTGGATGTGCGTGCAAGTGTTTTTCCTTCGCCAAGGGAAGCTGATTGAGCGCGACGTGTCGATCTTCCCGCTTTACCAAGACCCGGATGAGGAAATGCTTACGTTTTTGGGTCAGTTTTATGCGAAAGCGCATCATTTGAAGCCAAAAGAAGTCGTCCTCCCGTCCGACATTGACGGCGAGCTCGCCCGCGAATTGCTCGGCGTTGCCGTCGTCCAGCCGAAAAAAGGGAAGAAAAAAGAGCTTGTTGAGCTGGCGAGCAAAAACGCGGCCATTGCTCTGAAAGAAAAATTTTATTTCATCGAGCGGGACGAAGAACGGACGATCAAAGCAGTCGAACGTCTCGGAGAGCGTCTTGGCATTCCGGCGCCGCGCCGCATCGAGGCGTTTGACAACTCGAACATTTACGGGGCCGATCCGGTCTCGGCGCTCGTCGTTTTCCTCGATGGCAAGCCAGCGAAAAAAGAATACCGGAAATATAAGGTGAAAACGGTCGCAGGCCCGAACGATTATGAAACGATGCGCGAAGTCGTGCGCCGCCGCTATACGCGCGTGTTGAAAGAAGGATTGCCGCTTCCCGATTTGATCATCATCGACGGCGGCAAAGGCCACTTGTCGGCGGTGCGGGATGTGCTCGAAAACGAACTTGGACTGGATGTGCCGCTGGCTGGATTGGCGAAAGACGAAAAACATCGTACATCAGAGCTTTTGGCCGGCGACCCGCCGGATGTCGTGCCGCTTGACCGGCAAAGCCAAGAGTTTTATTTATTGCAGCGCATCCAGGATGAAGTGCATCGGTTTGCCGTTATGTTTCACCGAAAGACGCGGCAGAAAACGATGTTCCATTCCGTGCTTGATGACATCCCCGGCGTCGGGGAAAAGCGGAAAAAAGCACTCTTGAATTATTTCGGCTCGGTGAAAAAGATGAAAGAGGCGACGGTGGAAGAGTTGCAGCGGGCGAACATTCCGCGAGCGGTGGCGGAGAAAATCTATGAAAAACTGCATGAATAATGGCTGAACGGGCGCCCGTTTTGCGAGCGGGCGCCTGTTGCCTACATTTCATTCGATCGCCTGCTTCCGATCCCATTTCACCAAAATGCGCGCTTTGCCGTCCCGCTTTGGCGGCAGTTCGACCGCTTCGGTGACGAACCGCTTTTGTTGTTCGATTTGCTGGGCGAGAAATCCAGCCTCAAGCTGGAACGAGCAGCTGCCGTACAAGGAAAAGCGGGCGGCGATGATGGGGCCTGACAGCTCGATATATAGTTCGTCGTTTCGCTCTTCGCCGGTTGATAGCTCCCCCCAGCCCGCCCGTTCAAAAAATACGGCGACGTCATCGAGCGTTCCGAGCGGGTAGCGCCGTGCCAGCTGTTTGCCGGCCCAGTACAGCAGCGAAGCGGCATCTTTGCCAAGCAGCTCGGGAAGAAGCGAATGGCGAAGCAGCTCAGCCCCGAATGCGGAAAGCGCAATCGACCCAAACATTTGATATTGATCCTCTAATGGTGGCTGTTTCATCGTTTTCCCCTCTTTCTATCCATTTCCCCATTATAGCTGAATTGCTGCCGGAGTGCATCCTCTTTCCTAAGGTGGCGCAACTATGAGAATGTTTGAACATTTTGTGGCAGTGTTTTCTTGACGCTTGTACAATGTGGGAGTACAATGAATGTGACAAAGCGAATAAGGGAATGGAAGGCGTTTTCGTTTCCGCATGGCGAGCGAGAGGGACATATTTTTTATTCAATTGAAGGGGGTTTACATAATGGCAGGGAATCGCGAGTTTTACTATCGCCGGCTCCATTCGCTGCTGGGGGTTGTTCCCGTCGGCATCTTTTTAGTGCAGCACTTGGTCGTCAACCATTTTGCGACCCGTGGGCCGGAAGCGTTTAACCGGGCGGCGGCGTTTATGGAAAACTTGCCGTTCCGCTATTTTCTTGAAATTTTTGTTATTTTCCTTCCATTGTTGTTCCACGCTGTATACGGCATTTATATCGCGTTTACAGCCAAATTCAACACTCGCCAGTACGGCTATTTTCGCAACTGGATGTTCATGCTTCAGCGGATCACCGGCATCATTACATTGATTTTTGTCGTCTGGCATGTGTATGAAACGCGGGTGCAAGCCGCATTCGGCGCCGAAGTGAACTACGATATGATGGCCAACATTGTCGACAATCCGTTTATGCTCGGATTTTATATTGTTGGAATCTTGTCCACGGTCTTTCACTTCGCCAACGGCTTATGGTCGTTCTGCGTCAGCTGGGGGTTGACGGTGTCCCCTCGTTCGCAGCAAGTATTTACGTACATTACGATGATCATTTTCATCGCGCTTTCCATTGTCGGCATTCGCGCCATCTTGGCGTTTGCGTAAGACAAGCGTTCCATTCCTAGGGAATGATTCGACGATGAACTGCTGCGTTGGCTCGTGACAGATCGCGTCTTAGCCGTTCGCCGAACGATCGCTTGGTCGATGGCGGGCCGGCAAGGCAAAACGTGCGGCATGCAAGCAAAAGCAGCAATCTATTAGGGAGTGAGTAGCTATGAAAAAAGGGAAAATCATCGTTGTTGGCGGTGGGCTGGCCGGTTTGATGGCCACGATTAAAATCGCCGAAGCAGGAGTGCCTGTCGAACTGTTTTCGCTCGTTCCGGTAAAGCGTTCTCACTCCGTCTGTGCCCAAGGCGGCATTAACGGAGCGGTCAACACGAAAGGGGAAGGCGACTCGCCGTGGGAGCATTTTGACGACACCGTCTATGGCGGGGACTTCTTGGCGAACCAGCCTCCGGTCAAAGCGATGTGTGAAGCGGCGCCGGGGATTATTTACATGCTCGATCGGATGGGCGTCATGTTCAACCGGACGCCGGAAGGGTTGCTTGATTTCCGTCGTTTCGGGGGGACGCAGCATCACCGGACCGCCTATGCTGGAGCCACGACTGGCCAACAAATTTTGTATGCACTTGATGAACAGGTGCGCCGCCATGAAGTGGCCGGGCTCGTCACGAAGTACGAGCATTGGGAGTTTTTAGGCGTCGTTTTGGATGACGAGCAAATCTGCCGCGGCATCGTCGCACAAGATTTGCGGTCCATGGAAATCAAAGCGTTTCCAGCCGATGCCGTCATTTTGGCGACCGGCGGCCCGGGGATCATTTTTGGGAAATCGACGAACTCGGTCATCAACACTGGTTCAGCGGCTTCGATCGCCTATCAGCAAGGCGTTTACTACGCGAACGGCGAGTTCATCCAAATTCACCCGACCGCCATTCCGGGCGATGACAAGCTCCGCCTTATGAGCGAATCGGCGCGCGGGGAAGGCGGACGCATTTGGACGTATAAAGACGGGAAACCGTGGTACTTCCTTGAGGAAAAATATCCGGCTTACGGAAACTTGGTGCCGCGCGACATCGCCGCACGGGAAATTTTCCACGTCTGCGTCGATTTGAAGCTCGGCATCAACGGCGAAAACATGGTGTATTTGGATTTGTCACATAAAGATCCGAAAGAGTTGGATGTTAAGCTCGGCGGCATTATCGAAATTTACGAGAAGTTCATGGGCGAAGACCCGCGCAAAGTGCCGATGAAGGTGTTCCCGGCCGTTCACTACTCGATGGGCGGCTTATGGGTCGACTATGACCAAATGACGAACATCAAAGGGTTGTTTGCTGCCGGCGAGTGCGACTATTCGATTCACGGCGCGAACCGCCTCGGGGCAAACTCGCTTCTGTCGGCGATTTACGGCGGAATGGTCGCCGGCCCGAACGCCGTCCGCTACATCCGCGGCCTCGAGAAATCGGCGGATGCGATGCCGTCGACGTTATACGACAGCTATGTGAAACGGGAGCAGGAAAAATGGGAGAACATTTTGGCGATGGACGGCACGGAAAACGCCTATGTGCTGCATAAAGAGCTCGGTGAATGGATGACGGCGAACGTGACGATCGTCCGCTACAACGACCGGTTGCTGAAGACGGATGAGAAAATTCAAGAGCTGATGGAGCGGTACAAAAACATCAGCGTCACCGACACGTCGAGATGGAGCAACCAAGGAGCGACGTTTATCCGCCAGCTGTACAACATGCTGCAGCTCGCCCGCGTCATTACGCTTGGCGCTTACCATCGCAATGAAAGCCGTGGGGCGCACTACAAGCCGGAGTTTCCGGAGCGCAATGACGAAGAGTGGCTGAAAACGACGATGGCCCGCTACACGCCAGATGGTCCGGCGTTCCATTATGAAGACGTTGACGTCTCGTTGATTAAACCGCGCAAGCGCGACTACAGCAAAAAGAAAGAGGAAGTGAAGTAAGATGAGCGAGAACAAAACGGTTCGTTTGATCATCACGCGCCAAGATCGTCCGGATTCCGCGCCGTATGAAGAAGAGTTTGTCATTCCGTACCGCCCGAACATGAACGTCATTTCGGCGCTCATGGAAATTCGCCGCAATCCAGTCAACGCCAAAGGGGAAAAAACGACGCCGGTCGCTTGGGAAATGAACTGTCTGGAAGAAGTATGCGGAGCCTGTTCGATGGTCATTAACGGCAAACCGCGCCAGGCGTGCGCCGCGCTCATTGACAAACTCGAGCAGCCGATCCGCCTTGAGCCGATGCGCACATTCCCTGTCATCCGCGACTTGGTCATCGATCGGAGCCGGATGTTTGACGCGTTGAAGCGAGTGAAAGCATGGATTCCGATCGACGGAACGTACGATTTGGGTCCGGGGCCGCGCATGCCAGAGCGGAAGCGGCAATGGGCGTACGAGCTGTCAAAATGCATGACATGCGGCGTCTGCCTCGAAGCGTGCCCGAACGTCAACAGCAAGTCGAACTTTATCGGCCCGGCGCCGCTGTCGCAAGTGCGGCTGTTTAACGCCCACCCGACCGGGGCGATGCATAAAGCCGAACGGCTGCGGGCGATTATGGGCGACGGCGGACTGGCCAACTGCGGCAACTCGCAAAACTGCGTGCAATCGTGCCCGAAGGGCATTCCGTTGACGACATCGATCGCGGCGTTAAACCGCGAAACGACGATTCAAATGTTCCGCGATTTCTTTGGCAGCGACGAAGTGTAGCGGCAGAATCAAAATCCCCTTCATTCGAATAGACATGAGGGGGATTTTTTGTTTTTCTGGACAAGCGGCAGCCAACCGTCTCCGGCGAACCGAAAGATGAAGAAAAAAAAGACCCATTTTTCTATTAGATAAGCAAATTTTCGTCACCGCCGCTCTTGCTCTCACATACGATATGGCGAGGAAATACCCATCCGGCAGTTCGGGCCCATTGAGAGCAAGGAGGGTTACAACCGTTGAAGGACAAATCGTTTCAATCGAAGCCGCTTTTGACAAAAAGAGAAAAAGAAGTCTTCGAATTGCTCGTGCAAGACAAGACGACGAAAGAGATCGCCAAAGAGCTGTTTATCAGCGAGAAAACGGTCCGCAACCATATTTCGAATGCGATGCAAAAGCTTGGGGTCAAGGGGCGCTCGCAAGCTGTCATTGAATTGCTTCGAATGGGCGAACTTGAACTATAAACGATGCCGGCTTTCCTTGTTGGACAGCCGGCTGTTATGTTCCCTTGCGGCCGGACGAGGCTTGGCGCCCGTCCGGCCTTCGTCCGCGGCGGCCGCCGCATTTTTTTGTTGATTATCTTTGCCGGTGTTGTAAAATGAAAAGTAAGAATAGCTGTCGGCGCAAGCCGCCGTTTGAGGCTGGCCGCGGAAACGATCAAGGAGAGATGGTATGCCGTCTGCGATGAATGAAAGAACGGTCGCCGAGTTGGAAAAATTGCTTCGCTATATCGCCGCAAATTTGAAACAGCGCGGCCGTGAAATTTTAACCAACTATCCGATCACCCCACCGCAATTTGTCGCCCTGCAGTGGCTGCTTGAAGAAGGGGACTTGACGGTCGGCGAGTTATCGAACAAAATGTATTTGGCGTGCAGCACGACGACCGACTTGGTCGACCGCATGGAGCGGAACGGACTTGTCGCCAGAGTCCGCGATGAACACGACCGCCGCGTCGTCCGCATTCGCCTTCTTGAAAAAGGGGAGCGCATTATCGAAGAAGTGATTGAGAAACGCCAGCGCGATCTAGCGAGCGTGCTTGAAAGCTTTTCAGACGAGGAAATCGTCGTCTTTGAGCGTTGTTTGCGCAAATTGCATCAAGAAATGACGAAAGAATGAGGCGATCACTTGGAAAGAGCAATTGGTGTCATTGACTCAGGAGTCGGCGGTTTGACCGTCGCCAAAGAAATTATGAGGCAGCTGCCGAAAGAACAAATTATTTACTTAGGCGACACCGCCCGTTGCCCGTACGGGCCGCGGCCGGTGGAAGAAGTCCGTCGATTTACGTGGCAAATGATTGATTACTTGCGGCAATATCCCTTGAAAATGCTTGTTATCGCCTGCAACACCGCGACGGCGGTCGCGCTTGACGACGTGCGGGCGAAGCTTGACATTCCTGTGCTTGGCGTTATTCATCCCGGCGCTCGCGCCGCCCTGAAAGCGACTAGGCGCGGGCACATCGGCGTCATCGGCACGATTGGCACGATCCGAAGCCGGGCGTATGAAAAGGCGCTTCAATCAATCAATCCGCGCGTCCAAGTCGAGAGCTTGGCCTGTCCGAAATTCGTTCCGCTGGTGGAAAGCGGCGACTTTGAAGGGCAGGAGGCGATGGCGATCGTCGCCGAATCTCTCGCTCCGCTCCGACCGCTGCCGATCGATGTGCTGATTTTAGGCTGCACGCATTATCCGTTGCTCGCGCCGCTCATTCGCACGTATATGGGCCAACGCGTGAAGCTCATTTGCTCAGGCGGTGAGACAGCTCGTGAAGTGAGCGCGATTTTGCATCACAGCCAGCTCCTTTACACCGGCGAGCGCGAACCGGAGCATTTGTTTTTCACGACTGGGCCGAAAGAGCTGTTTGAAAAGATTTCCGGGAAGTGGTTTGGCAAGCCGATCGGCACGGTCGAAGCGATTCGGCTGTAACCAACAAATCCTTTAGCGTCCATGCGCTAAAGGATTTTTTTATTCTATTTTGGAAAACGGCTCGTATACATAGTAGTACAAACTACGAGTAGGAGGGAACGTCAATGAAACGGACGACTCACATATGGGCGGCGCCGCTGCTCGCCTCGCTGTTGTTGCTTGGCGGCTGCGGTTTGTTTGGGCGAGATGAGGCGGTGAAGGAGATCGATCCGCCGCAAGAGACGAGTTATGTCAAAGACGGCCAAGCGCTTCAGGAAGCGACGGAAAGCCAAAAGGAAGAGAAGGAGAAAGCGAAGGCCACCGAGACGGTGAAAAGAGAGCTGTACTTGATTGACAAAAACGGCTTTGTCGTGCCGCAAACAGTGGAATTGCCGAAAACGCAGGCCGTGGCGAAACAAGTACTCGAATATTTGGTTGAAGACGGACCTGTGTCAGAAATGTTGCCGAACGGCTTCCGCGCGGTCATTCCGGCCGGAACGACGGTGCTTGGCACAAAATTGGAAAAAGACGGAACGTTGATCGCCGACTTTTCTCCGGAATTTAAAAACTATAAGCCGGAGGACGAAAAACGAATTTTGCAGTCCATTACGTGGACGTTGACGCAATTTGACAATATCAAGCGCGTCAAAATCCGCATCAACGGCTACGATCAAAACGTGATGCCGGTCAATAAAACACCGATTCAAGATGGGGTAAGCCGCGCCGACGGCATCAATATGGAAGCGAGCGGCGTGCCAGACATTACGAATACGCATCCAGTCACCGTTTATTTTGTCGCCCAACAAGGGAACAGCACATACTATGTGCCGGTGACACGGCGTGTGTCCAATAAGGAGAAAGATGATATTGCCGCGGCCGTCAACGAACTGATTCAAGGACCAGAGCAAGGGAGCGGGCTTGTCGGCGTCTTTCAGCCGGACGCGAAGCTTGTCGATGCCCCGAAATATGAGGATGGCAAAGTGACGCTCAACTTTAACGAAGGCATTTATGGAAGCAACAAGAAAAATGTCATTTCCGACGTCGTGTTGAATTCCCTCGTTTTGTCGCTCACTGAGCAAAAAGGAGTCGAAAGCGTGGCGATCACAGTCAATGGCAAAGCCAATCTTGTCACGGAAGACGGCAAGCCGCTCACCAAACCGGTCGCTCGGCCGCAAAACGTCAATACCGGGACATTTTAACCGGTTGGTGCTGACAGGCTGGAAACGAATAGGACGTTATGGTATAACAAAGAGGTGGAAACGTATTCCGCCTCTTTCTTTTTTTCGCTAGGTGGAAAGAAATGCGGTGTCTGGCATTCCGTTGAAGATGGAGAAAAGGAGGACTCAGTTGATGAGAGCGGACGGACGAAGCAGTTGCGAGCTGCGCCCTGTACATATACACCCGCATTACATGAAGCACGCTGAAGGGTCGGTGCTCATTGAAGTCGGCGACACGAAAGTCATTTGCACGGCGACGGTCGAAGAGAAAGTGCCGTCGTTTATGCGCGGCGGCGGCAAAGGATGGATTACGGCCGAATATGGGATGCTGCCGCGGGCGACAGAGCAGCGGAATGTGAGGGAAGCGAGCAAAGGAAAAGTGTCGGGGCGGACGATGGAAATTCAGCGCTTAATCGGCCGTGCGCTTCGCTCGGTTGTTGATCTTGAACAGCTTGGTGAGCGGACCATTTGGATCGATTGCGACGTCATTCAGGCGGATGGCGGAACGCGGACGGCGTCGATCACCGGTGCGTATGTGGCGCTTGTGTTGGCGCTTGCCAAACTGGTGGAAGAAGGGAGGCTCGAGGCGCTTCCGATCCGCGATTTTCTCGCCGCTACCTCGGTCGGCATCGATCCGGAGCATGGGGTGATTCTTGATTTAGATTACAACGAGGATGCGCGGGCGAAAGTGGATATGAACGTCGTCATGACCGGAGCCGGTCAATTTGTTGAGATTCAAGGGACCGGAGAGGAAGCGGTTTTTTCACGCGCCGAGCTCGATGAATTGCTTGAAGCGGCGCAAATAGGCATCGAGCAGCTCATCGCCGTTCAGCGCCGCGCATTGGGCGAGTGGGCGGCGCGCATCGGCGAAAAAAAAGAAGCGGCAGAGGAGGACACAGAGTGAAGGAGATTGTCATCGCGACCAAAAACGCTGGCAAAGTGCGCGAGTTCGCCGCTTTGTTTGCCAAGCGGGGCGTCGAAGTGAAATCGCTGCTTGACTTTCCGGACGCTCCGGATGTCGCAGAAACGGGAAGCACGTTTGCGGAAAATGCCGTGCTCAAAGCAGAAGCGGCGTCGCGGCGTCTAAAGCGGCCGGTGATCGCCGATGATTCCGGGCTCGTGGTCGATGCGCTCGGCGGCCGGCCGGGCGTTCATTCGGCCCGTTATGCCGGGGAAGATAAAAACGATGCACGCAACATCGCCAAGCTGCTTCGCGAGCTTGACGGGGTGCCGATGGAGCAGCGCACGGCTCGTTTTCATTGTGCGCTCGCCGTCGCGATCCCAGGGCGGCCGACCGCCGTTGTCGAAGCGACATGCGATGGTTATATCGCCGAAGCGCCGCGTGGGGAGGGGGGCTTTGGCTATGATCCGGTTTTTTACCTTCCGGAGCGGGGAAAAACGATGGCGGAGCTTGCGCCCGAGGAAAAAAATCAAATCAGTCATCGCGCCAAGGCGCTGACGAAGCTCGATGAGCAGTGGGAGGAGATCGTCGGTGGAAAGGGGCGGACGGAATGAAGGCGGTGATTGTGAGCGACAGCCATGGGCTGACTGCCGAACTTGCTGCAATTGTCAACCGTCATCGCCATGAAGCGGATTTGTTTATCCATTGCGGCGACTCGGAGTTGGAGGTGGGGGCGGACGAGATTGCCCCGTTTGCCGTCGTACGCGGCAACTGCGATTTCGCCGCGTTTCCTGCTGAGCGCATCGAAGAGGTGGGCGGCGTTCGGTTGTTTGTCACCCACGGCCATTTATACGGGGTGAAAACGTCGCTTTTGCGTTTATCCTATCGCGCACAAGAAACAGGGGCTCACGTCGTTTGTTTCGGCCACTCGCATTTGGCCGGTGCTGAACAAATCGATGGGTTGCTGTTCATCAATCCCGGCAGCATCGCCTTGCCGCGGGGAAGAAAAGAAAAAACGTACGCGGTGCTGACGGTCGACAGCGGACGGGCGCACGTCCAGTTTTATGAAGTGGATGGACAGCCTATTCTCAAAATGGAACAAACGTTTTCTATCTAAGCCGGCAAAACCGCCGGCTTTTTCACGGTAAGCAAGGCCGCTTCAACAGGTTCGCTTTCAAAATGGAAGTGCCATATAGCGTGTTTGGAAAGGGGGCCTGTGTTTGGGCCGCCTTTTTTCGTTTTGGGGAGATGAAGTGGAAAAAGGCGCATCGTTTTGATTCGTCATTTTCATGTCCGAGTGAGAAGCGAACGTTGCTTACGGATCTTTTCTATCAGAAAAATGAGCGCGCCTTGAGCACGTTATGTTCATATCGAATGAGGAGCGAACTGCGCTCAAGGGCGTTTTCTATGAGACGGCAAAGAAAGAAAAAATTTTTTTATATCGGCAAAACCTTGATTCTATCATAATGTAAGCGCATTCAAATAGTTTGACCAATCGGAATTTTCAAAAAACGTTATTGACGGCGCAAAGGTTTCGGATTATTATAATTTTCAAATAAGAGAAACGACTCAATACAATGATCGAGCCGTTCAAAGCAACTGCTGACTGATCAAGGAAGAGGGGAACCGAAGTGGGCGAACAATGGATCTTTTTAAACGGAGAATTTGTGACAAAAGAAAACGCCAAAATTTCCGTGTATGACCATGGGTTTTTGTATGGCGACGGGGTATTTGAAGGCATTCGCGTCTATAGCGGCAACGTATTCCGCCTCGAAGAACATATAGATCGGCTATACAATTCAGCGAAGTCGATTTTGCTCGACATTCCGTACACGAAGGAAGAAATGATTGGCCACGTGCTCGAAACGATCCGCCGCAACGGCTATCAAGATGCATACATCCGCCTGGTCGTTTCGCGCGGGGTCGGCGATTTAGGACTGGATCCGTACAAATGCAAAACGCCGCAAATCGTGATTATCGTCGAGCCGCTCGCGCTCTTCCCGAAACATTTATATGAAACCGGCATCGAAGTGGTGACAGTGGCGACGCGCCGCAACCGCTCTGATGTGCTGAGCCCGAAAGTCAAATCGCTCAACTACCTAAACAATGTGCTTGTCAAAATCGAGGCGCATTTGGCGAACGTAAGCGAAGCGCTGATCTTAAACGATCAAGGCTATGTCGCGGAAGGTTCGGGAGACAATGTTTTCATCATCAAAAACGGCGTCATTTACACACCGCCTGGGTATGTCGGGGCGCTTGAAGGCATTACGCGTCAAGCGATCATCGAAATCGCGGAGGATCTCGGCTATACGGTGAAAGAGGAGCCGTTTACCCGCCATGATGTCTATGTCGCGGATGAAGTGTTTTTGACGGGGACGGCGGCCGAAGTCATTTCGGTCATTAAAGTCGATGGCCGGACGATCGGCGACGGGACGCCGGGACCGCATACCAAGCGGTTGCTTGAAGAATTTCGCCGCCGCGTGGTCGTCGAAGGAGTAAAGGTGTATCCGACGAACGCCAATGTCGGTTGATCGTCCATGACAAGTGGATAGCGAAAAAGCGTTGACGAGGATAAGTAGTCAGCGGGGTCAACATCCACAGAGAGCCGGGGGAGCTGCGAACCGGTGATGTTGCCGCTTGATGAACTCACCTCTGAGCGCCAGCCTGAACGCCGGACGGCTAGTAGGGCTGGACGAGTGGAGACGCGCGCTTCACTCGTTACCAAAATGAGCGGCCGGCTTCGGCTGGCCGCTCCTGAGGCGGCCGTCACGGCCGTGAAGAAGGGTGGTACCGCGGAAAGGAAACCTTTTCGCCCCTTTGGCTGGAAATGACAGCCATCGTGGGCGGAAAGGTTTTTTATATGGATGACAAATCACAGGGAGGATCGACGATGACAAAAATGAAAGTCGAGGAACAAGAAAAAGCGAGGACGAAGGCGAGAATGAGCGGGTCGCTGATGCTCATTGAAGCGCTCAAGGAAGAAAAAGTCGAAGTCATCTTCGGCTATCCGGGGGGGGCGGTGCTCCCGCTGTATGACGAGTTGTATAAAGCCGGCGTGTTCCACGTGCTGACGCGGCATGAGCAAGGGGCCATCCATGCGGCGGAAGGATATGCGCGCATTTCTGGAAAACCAGGGGTCGTCATCGCCACCTCCGGCCCGGGAGCGACCAACATCGTCACCGGGTTGACCGACGCGATGATGGATTCGCTGCCGCTCGTCGTCTTTACCGGGCAAGTGGCCACGAGCGTCATCGGCTCGGATGCGTTTCAGGAGGCGGACGTTGTCGGCATTACGATGCCGATTACGAAACACAACTACCAAGTGCGCGACATCAGCGAGCTGCCGAGAATCATTAAAGAGGCGTTTCACATTGCGACGACCGGGCGCCCCGGACCGGTGTTGATCGATATTCCAAAAGACATTACGACGGCCGAAGGGGAGTTTGATTACGATCAAGACGTTCATTTGCCTGGCTATCAGCCGACGACGCAGCCGAACCATTGGCAAATCCGCCGGCTTGTCGAGGCGGTCAGCCAATCAAAGCGGCCGGTCATTTTAGCCGGCGCTGGCATCTTGCACGCCAATGCGTCCAATGAATTGCGGCAATACGCCGAACAGCAAAACATTCCGGTCATTCATACGCTCCTTGGCCTTGGCGGTTTCCCGGCCGACCATCCGCTGTTTTTAGGCATGGCCGGCATGCACGGTACGTATACGGCGAATATGGCGCTGTGTGAATGCGATTTGCTCATCAACATCGGCGCCCGCTTCGATGACCGGGTCACCGGCAATTTAAAATATTTCGCGCCGAAAGCGACCGTCGCCCATATCGACATCGATCCGGCGGAAATCGGCAAAAACGTGCCGACGAAAATTCCAATCGTCAGCGATGCAAAAGCCGCCTTGCAAGAGCTGATCGCCCAGCAAGGCAAGCCGGCGGACACGGCGGCGTGGCTCACGCAGCTTGATGAATGGAAGCGGCGCTTCCCGCTCCATTATGAGCCGGAAGCCGGCACGATCAAACCGCAAAAACTGATCGAGATGATCTATGAAATGACAAACGGCGAGGCGATCGTGACGACGGACGTCGGCCAGCATCAAATGTGGGCGGCGCAATATTACAAGTTCAACCGGCCGCACCGGTGGGTGACGTCCGGGGGGCTCGGCACGATGGGCTTCGGGCTTCCGGCAGCGATCGGCGCCCAGCTCGCCGATCGGAGCGCTACGGTCGTTTCGATCGTCGGCGACGGCGGCTTCCAAATGACGTTCCAAGAACTGTCGGTCATCCAGGAGCTACGGCTGCCGATCAAAATCGTCATCGTCAACAACCAGGCGCTCGGCATGGTGCGGCAATGGCAGGAGCTGTTCTATGACAAACGGTACTCCCATTCGCTCATTCCGAACCAGCCGGATTTCGTCAAGCTTGCCGAAGCATACGGGATGCCAGGTCTGCGGGCGAAGACGGAGGCGGAAGCGGCCGAAGTGTTAAAACAAGCGTTTGCGATGGATGGGCCGGTGTTGCTTGATTTCCATGTCCGCGCCGACGAGAACGTCTATCCGATGGTGGCGCCCGGCAAAGGGCTTCATGAAATGGTGGGGGTGAAAGCATGCGAAGAATCATCACGATGACAGTCAACAACCGCCCCGGCGTCTTAAACCGCATTACCGGGTTGTTTACAAAGCGGCATTACAATATCGAAAGCATTACGGTCGGGCATACGGAAATCGAGGGCATTTCGCGGATGACGTTCGTCGTCAACGTTGACGATGAACGGACGGCGGAGCAAATCATTAAGCAGCTGAACAAGCAGATTGATGTGTTGAAGGTGAATGACATCACCGACCAAGCGATCGTCGCCCGCGAGCTGGCGCTCATTAAAGTTGCCGCTCCTCCGGCGGTCCGCCAGGAAATTTACACGCTCATCGAGCCGTTTCGCGCCTCGATCGTCGACGTAAGCAAAGACAGCCTCGTCATTCAAGTGACCGGCGAGCCGGAGAAAGTCGAGGCGTTGATTGAACTATTGCGCCCGTACGGCATTAAGGAAGTGGCGCGCACGGGAACGACCGCGTTCACCCGCGGGGCGCAAAAAGCGACGACGAATCAGAAAACGGCGTTCATTATTTAACAGCTATCATACAAAACAGCGCTGATTGCTTCATGGAACCGCCAAACAAGGGGCGGCCAAGCGTAGGGATTGTCAAACTACAGAACAAAGGAGAGGGTAATCATGGCAAAAGTCTACTATAACGGGGATGCAAACGAACAATATTTGCAAGGGAAAACGGTCGCGATCATCGGCTACGGCTCGCAAGGCCACGCCCATGCGCAAAACTTGCGCGACAGCGGCGTTCGCGTCATCGTCGGACTGCGAAAAGGAAAATCGTGGGAGCAGGCAGAACAAGACGGATTTGAGGTGTATTCAGTCCGCGAAGCGGCGAAGCAGGCTGATATCGTCATGGTGCTGCTGCCGGATGAGAAGCAGCCGGCCGTGTACAAAGAGGAAATCGAGCCGGAACTCGAGCCAGGCAATGCGCTTGTGTTTGCGCACGGCTTTAACATCCATTTCAGCCAAATTGTCCCACCGAATCATGTTGACGTCTTCTTGGTTGCGCCGAAAGGCCCAGGCCATCTCGTGCGGCGCACATATACGGAAGGAGCGGGCGTGCCGGCGCTCATCGCCGTCTACCAAGATGTGACCGGACACGCGAAAGAAACGGCGCTCGCCTACGCGAAAGCGATCGGCGCTGCTCGAGCTGGGGTGTTGGAGACGACGTTCAAAGAAGAGACGGAAACCGACTTGTTCGGTGAACAAGCGGTGCTGTGCGGTGGGCTGACGGCGCTCATTAAAGCCGGGTTTGAAACGCTCGTTGAAGCCGGGTATCAGCCGGAAGTCGCCTATTTTGAGTGTTTGCATGAGATGAAGCTCATCGTCGATCTCCTTTACGAAGGCGGTTTGTCGTGGATGCGCTATTCGATTTCCGATACGGCGCAATGGGGCGACTTTATCACCGGCCCGCGCATTATTAACGACGCTGTGAAAGCGGAAATGAAAAAGGTGCTCGATGACATTCAAACCGGCAAATTCGCGAAGAGCTGGATTTTGGAAAACCAAGCGAACCGTCCGGAGTTCAACGCCATCAACCGGCGTGAGAATGAGCATTTGATTGAGATTGTCGGACGCGAACTGCGAAGCATGATGCCGTTTGTGAAGGCAAAACAAATCGAGGCGGTGGTGCCAGGTGCGAAAAATTAAGTTTTTTGATACCACATTGCGTGATGGGGAACAATCCGCTGGTGTGAACTTGAATTTGCAAGAAAAGTTGGAAATTGCCCGTCAACTTGAACGGCTGCGGGTTGACATCATCGAGGCGGGTTTCCCCGCCTCATCGAAAGGCGATTTTGAGGCGGTCAAACAAATTGCCGAAACGGTGAGAACATGCTCGGTCACCGGGCTGTCGCGCTCGGTCCGAAGCGACATTGATGCGGCGTGGGAGGCGTTAAAAGGCGGCGCGGAGCCGCGGCTCCACCTATTCATCGCCACCTCGCCGATCCATATGGTGCATAAATTGCGGATGACGCCGGAACAAGTGATTGAAGCGGCGGTTGAGGCGGTGAAATACGCGAAGCGCTTTTTCCCGATCGTCCAATGGTCGGCGGAAGATGCGTGCCGAAGCGAGTTGCCGTTTTTGGCGAAAATCGTCGCCGAAGTGATCAAAGCCGGCGCCTCGGTGATCAACATTCCGGATACGGTCGGCTATATTACGCCGAAAGAATACGGGGAAATTTTCCTCTATTTGCAAAACAATGTTCCGAATATTGAAAAGGTTTCACTCTCCGCTCATTGTCATGATGACTTGGGCATGGCGGTGGTGAACTCGCTGTCGGCCATTGAACATGGAGCGACGCAGGTCGAGTGCACGATCAACGGCATCGGCGAGCGGGCCGGCAATGCGGCGCTTGAGGAAATCGCTGTCGCCCTTCACATCCGCAAAGACTACTATCAAGTGGAAACGCGCCTCAATTTGCAGGAAATTAAGCGCACAAGCAATCTTGTCAGCAAGCTGACCGGGGTCGTCGTTCCACCCAACAAAGCGGTCGTCGGCAAAAACGCGTTTGCGCATGAATCGGGCATCCATCAAGACGGCGTCTTAAAAGAAAAAACGACATACGAAATCATTTCGCCGGAGCTCGTCGGCGTGCCGTCGAATTCGATGGTGCTCGGCAAACATTCCGGCCGCCATGCGCTTCGCAACCGGGTTGAGGAGCTCGGCTACACGTTGTCCGATGAAGAAATCAATCAGCTGTTTGTCCGTTTTAAAGAATTGGCGGACAAAAAGAAGGACATTACCGACGACGATTTAATCGCGTTGATTTTCGAAGAGAAGTTCGACCACTTTAAAGATTTTTACCAATTGTCTTCCATTCAAGTGCAATACGGGACGAATCAAATTCCGACAGCGGTAGTTGTACTGAAAGACGGGAAGGGGAATGAAATCCAAGAAGCGGCGACCGGCGCCGGCAGCGTCGAGGCGCTGTACAATACATTGGAACGTTGCTTCCAAACGCCGGTGACGCTGCTTGACTACCGGATCGAATCGGTCGGCGGCGGCCGCGATGCGTTGGCCCAAGTGTTCGTCAAAGTGCGCGCCCATGACATCGAGACGAGCGGGCGCGGCACTGCACAAGACGTGTTGGAAGCATCGGCGAAAGCGTACATCAACGCCATCAACCGTGTGTTTATGATCGAAGCGATGCGCGGCGAAAACGAGAAAGTGGCAACACCATAAAAACGGGGGGATTCAGAATGGGAAACTATCGGATTGCCGTCTTGCCAGGGGATGGCATCGGCAAAGAAGTGACGTCCGGAGCGGTCGAGGTATTAAAAGCGGTCGGCATCCGGTTTGGCCACGAGTTTACGTTTGAATATGGATTGATCGGTGGAGCGGCGATCGATGAGGCGGGGACGCCGCTCCCCGAGGAAACGCTCCGCCTTTGCCGAGAAAGCGATGCGGTGCTGCTTGGGGCGGTCGGCGGTCCGAAGTGGGATGACAACCCTCCGCATTTGCGCCCGGAAAAAGGATTGCTTGCCATTCGCAAGCAGCTCGACTTATATGCCAACTTGCGGCCGGTTGTTTGCTATGACAGTTTGGTTTCCGCTTCGCCGTTAAAACCGGATCTCGTGCAAGGCGTCGATTTTGTCATCGTCCGCGAGCTGACCGGCGGCATTTACTTCGGCCAGCCGAGCGGCCGCGTCGTCGAAAACGGCGAAGAAAAAGCAGTGGACACCTTGTTATATAAAAAGGAAGAAATTGAGCGGATCGTCCGCATGGCGTTTATACTCGCACGCGGGCGGAAGAAAAAAGTGACTTCGGTCGACAAGGCGAACGTCCTTTCGTCAAGCCGTCTATGGCGGGAAGTGGCCGAAGAGGTGGCGAAGCAGTTTCCGGACGTCACGCTTGAGCATATGCTTGTTGACAATGCCGCGATGCAGCTCATCCGTGCGCCGAAGCAGTTTGATGTCATTGTGACAGAAAACATGTTTGGCGACATTTTAAGCGATGAAGCCTCCATGTTGTCCGGTTCGCTCGGGATGCTGCCGTCAGCCAGCTTATCCGCTTCCGGTCCGAGCTTGTATGAGCCGGTGCACGGTTCAGCGCCTGATATCGCCGGCATGAACAAAGCCAATCCGATTGCGGCGATTTTGTCGGCCGCGATGATGCTTCGCCTGTCGTTCGGGCTCACCGCGGAAGCGGAGGCGGTAGAGCACGCGGTGTGGCAGGCGCTCGCCCTAGGTTTGCGCACCGCCGACTTGGCGCCAAGCGGCGGCCGCATCGTATCCACGAACGAAATGGTCGAAGAAATCAAAGCGGCGGTGCTGGATTATACGGCCATTGCTCAAATTATGACCGTTTATGCCTAAGACGTGCGAGGTGAAAGCCAATGAAGCCGAAAACGATCATCGATAAAATTTGGGAAAACCACGTCGTCTACCGTGAGGAGGGCAAACCGGATTTATTGTACATCGATTTGCACTTAGTGCATGAAGTGACCTCGCCGCAAGCGTTTGAAGGATTGCGGCAAAAAGGGCGGAAGGTGCGGCGGCCGGATTTGACCTTTGCGACGATGGACCATAACGTGCCGACCATTAACCGATTTGTGATTACCGATGAAGTGGCGCGCAACCAAATCGCTGCGCTTGAGCGCAACTGCCGCGAGTTCGGCATTCCGCTCGCCGACCTACACAGCGAAGAGCAAGGAATCGTTCACGTCATCGGCCCAGAGCTCGGGTTGACCCAGCCGGGAAAAACGATCGTTTGCGGCGACAGCCATACATCGACGCACGGGGCGTTTGGCGCCTTGGCGTTTGGCATCGGCACGAGCGAAGTCGAGCATGTATTGGCTACACAAACGCTTTGGCAGCATAAGCCGAAAACGCTGCAAATCTGCATCAACGGCCGCCTCGGCAAAGGAGTGACCGCCAAAGACGTCATCTTGGCCATTATCGGCCGCTATGGCGTTGGCGTCGGCACCGGTTATATTATCGAATTTACAGGCGAAGCGATCCGACGCATGTCGATGGAAGAGCGAATGACGATTTGCAACATGTCGATTGAAGCTGGGGCGAGAGCCGGCCTCATCAGCCCGGATGAAACGACGTTTGCCTATTTGCGCGGCCGCAAATATGCGCCAAAAGGCGAGGAGTTTGACAAGGCGGTGGAACGGTGGCGGGCGCTTGCAAGCGATGAGGGGGCGGAATACGATAAAACGATTGAAATCGATGCGTCGACGATCGCTCCGATGGTGACGTGGGGGACGAACCCCGCGATGAGCACTTCCGTCGATGGCGTCGTGCCGCATCCCGAGCAATTTGAAAGCAAAACAGAGCAAAACGCGGTGCGCCGGGCGCTTGAGTACATGGGGCTCAAGCCGGGCACGCCGATTACGGATATTCCGGTGCAGCACGTCTTCATCGGTTCGTGCACCAACTCACGCCTCAGCGATTTGCGCGCGGCGGCGAGCATCGTGAAAGGGAAAAAAGTGGCTCCGGGTGTACGGGCGCTCGTCGTGCCTGGATCGCAGCAAGTGAAAAAACAAGCCGAGGCGGAAGGGTTGGCGCAAATTTTCATCGACGCCGGTTTTGAATGGCGTGACTCCGGCTGCAGCGCCTGTTTGGGCATGAACCCGGACATCATTCCGGAAGGCGAGCACTGTGCGTCAACGTCGAATCGCAACTTTGAAGGGCGGCAAGGAAAAGGGGCGCGCACGCATCTCGTCAGCCCGGTGATGGCCGCGGCGGCTGCGATTTACGGACATTTTGTCGATGTGCGCCAGCTTGAAGCCGAGCCGGTCTGTTAAATTGACGATCGTGATGGCAAAAGAGGCGGCGCGGCATCCTAGGAAGCCGAGCTCCTTTGCCATCAGTGACATCCATAACGGAAGGGGGAAAGGACGATGAAGCCGTTTACGATCCATCGCGGAAAAACCGCCGGCATCGATCGTGCGAATATTGATACCGATCAAATCATTCCAAAGCAGTTTTTGAAACGGATTGAACGCACCGGCTTTGGCCAGTTTCTCTTTTACGATTGGCGGTATTTGAGCGACGGCACGCCAAATCCGGAGTTTGAGCTCAACCGCCCGGAAAACGAAGGGGCGACGATTTTAGTCGCCGATGAAAACTTCGGCTGCGGCTCATCGCGCGAACATGCGCCGTGGGCGCTGCAAGATTACGGATTCCGCGTCATCATTGCCCCATCGTTTGCCGATATTTTTTACAACAACTGCTTAAAAAACGGGCTGTTGCCGATCCGGCTGGATAAAGAGGATGTCCGCTACTTGCTGCGCCAAAGCGAGCGCGCAGACTATGAACTGACGGTTTCGCTTGAAGAACAGCGGGTATTTGACGATGAAGGATTTTCGCGTCCGTTTGACATTGACCCGTATCGAAAACAGTTGCTGTTAAAGGGATGGGATGAAATTGATTTAACGTTTGTCTATGAACCGTATATTCAAGCGTATGAACAACAGCATAGCCCGCGGCCGTAAGCGTCTATTTTTTGCGGTGCAGCGCGGCGGCAAAAATCGGCTGTTCCGCCGTTATTTTGGCAGGAACAGCCTCTTTGTTTTGCATATAGGAGGATGAAGAAAATGGACGGCGGCAGCAAGCGCCAAAAAGGGTTGGCTTGTTTCGGCTAAGAAAACTTGTTACACTTGTGGTAAACACATATAGGAGCGGGCGAAGATGGCCGGGAAAAAAGGAAAAATCATCATGTTTCCGCAAACGAAAGAACGGCTGATGGAAGAGGCGTTTGCTGCGCTCGAGGCGAAGCGGTATAAAGAAGCGCTCCGCTTTTTGCGCGCCGCCGAACAGCTTGGCGACCACAGCTTTCCGGTTCGGCTTGGGCTGGCTGTCTGTTGCTATGAGCTTGGGGAATATGATGAGGCGGAGCGGCGTCTTGCCGGTTTGCTTGACGAGCAACCGGGCAACGGTGAACTGTTGCAAATGTATATTGCCATATTGTTGCAAACGAATCGATACAGCAAGGCCGAAACCGTGATCCGCCACGCCTTGCGTCGTCCGTCGTTATCCGTTTCGCTGCGCGAACAGCTTCACCAGCTGCTCCGGTTTAGTGAAAAAATGAATGCCCGCACGCTTCCGCCCGCGGAGTGGAAGCGGGTGAGACGGCTGCTTGAGTCCGGGGACATTGCTGAGCAGCTGCAACTGATTAAACAACTGGAAAAAGAAGACATCGAGCCGGTGCTGCCGTTGCTCAAGCAATATTTACGCGCACCGGAAAAAAGCCCGATGGCGAAAACGATGCTCCTTCGCCTGTTGACAGGGAAGCGAGTCAACGAAACGGTGACGGTTGAGAAATTTGGCCGTTGCATGGAGGTCGTCCCGTCAGCGTTGGACGAACAGACGGAAACGGAATTTGCTTCATCGTTGCTGGGTCGGCTTGAACAGCAGCTCGCGGCGGAAAGCCCGAGTTTGTATGAAACGGCGGCGGACATTTGGCTTCGCTATGCATATGTGTTGTACCCGTTTCCGCCAGAGCCGGCGGATGCAGCGGCCTGGCTTGCTGCTCTCCATTGGATGGCGAGCCGGTTTTTAGGCTTGGATGCTGACGCGACCGCCTTGGCCGACCGCTACGGTGTGGAGGCGGCGGAGATGGCAACGCTTTGCCAAAAGCTATACGAAATAGAGGAACTTTCCTCCCTCTAATGGCTCGTTCTCTGTTGAAACATGGCTGTTGTATGTTATAATATAATGGCTGTGCTATGTATCTGTTTTCGCATACTTGTCTACATAATTGGGCATCATAAAAAGATCTGGACAAGCGGAGTGCGCTATGGTCCGAGCAATGATTTCAGGTGGAGGGAACAAGGATGTCAGTCAAATGGGAAAAGCTTGAAGGGAACGAAGGCGTATTGACCGTTGAGGTCGACGCCGAGAAAGTGAACAAAGGCTTGGACGCCGCGTTTAAAAAAGTGGTGAAAAACATCACGCTTCCGGGCTTCCGCAAGGGGAAAGTGCCGCGCGTTCTGTTTGAAAAACGCTTCGGCGTCGAAGCGCTCTATCAAGATGCGCTCGACATTTTGCTGCCAGAGGCGTATGCCAAAGCCGTCGAAGAGGCAGGCATCGAACCGGTGTCAATGCCGGAGATTGACATTGAGCAAATGGAAAAAGGCAAAAGCTTAATTTTCAAAGCGAAAGTGACCGTAAAGCCGGAAGTGAAGCTCGGTCAATACAAAGGGCTTGAAGTGGAAAAAATGGATACAACCGTGACGGACGAAGATGTCGAAAACGAATTGAAACGTTTGCAAGAAAATTACGCCGAACTTGTCGTGAAAGAAGACGGGACGGTGGAAAACGGCGATACGGTCGTCATCGATTTCGAAGGGTTTGTCGACGGCGAGCCGTTTGAAGGCGGCAAGGCGGAGAACTATTCGCTTGAAATCGGCTCTGGAACGTTCATTCCGGGGTTTGAAGAACAGCTTGTCGGCATGAAAGCCGGCGAGGAAAAAGAAATCCAAGTCACATTCCCGGATGAATACCACGCGAAGCAATTGGCCGGCAAACCGGCGACGTTTAAAGTGCAAGTGCATGAAGTGAAAGCGAAACAGCTGCCGGCGCTTGACGATGAGTTTGCCAAAGACGTCGATGAAGAAGTCGAAACGCTTGACGAACTGAAGGCGAAAATTCGCGCCCGTTTGGAAGAGGCGAAAAAGAACGAGGCGGAGACTGCCTTGCGCAATGCGATTGTCGAAAAAGCGGCAGCCAACGCCGAAATGGATATTCCGGAGGTCATGATCAAAAACGAAACCGACCGGATGCTTCGCGAATTTGACCAACGCCTGCAAATGCAAGGTCTGAACTTGCAGTTGTATTACCAATTCTCCGGCCAAGATGAAGCGTCGTTGCGCGAGCAAATGAAAGAAGATGCCGAAAAACGGGTGCGCGCGGCGTTGACGCTTGAAGCGATCGCGAAGGCCGAAAACATTGAAGTAACCGACGAGGAAGTAAACAAAGAGCTCGAAAAAATGGCGGAAGCCTACAAGCTGAGCGTGGACAAGCTGAAAGAGCTGCTCGGCAGCTTAGATGGCGTCAAAGAAGATTTGAAATGGCGGAAAACAGTCGATTTTCTTGTAGAGCACAGCAAGGTTGCGGCATAATATATCTTAAGGAAAGAACAAGGCGCGAGACGTTCGTGCCTTGTTCTTTATCCACAACAATGGCGCCTGAGCGGCAATTTTCAAACTTTTCTAAACAGATAACGGTTTTTTCATTCGCTTTTTCAGGAACATTTATGGTAAAATAGCGAATACATACGTTTTTACGACATAAGAGATGGCGGAAATGGATACATAAGCAGGCGCGATTTCGTTGGCAAGGGGTGAATGATATGTTTAAATTCAATGATGAAAAAGGGCAGTTGAAATGCTCGTTCTGCGGCAAAACACAGGATCAAGTGCGAAAGCTCGTTGCCGGTCCGGGGGTTTACATTTGCGACGAGTGCATTGAGCTATGCACGGAAATTGTTGAAGAGGAGCTCGGCAATGAAGAGGAATTTGAATTTAAAGACGTGCCGAAACCGTTGGAAATTCGGGAAATTCTAGATGAGTACGTCATCGGTCAAGATGAGGCGAAAAAATCGCTCGCCGTTGCTGTTTACAATCATTATAAACGGATCAATTCCGGCAGCAAAATCGATGATGTCGAGCTGTCGAAAAGCAACATTTTAATGATCGGGCCGACCGGGAGCGGGAAAACGCTGCTGGCGCAAACATTGGCGCGCATTTTGAACGTGCCGTTTGCCATCGCCGATGCCACCTCGCTTACAGAGGCCGGCTATGTTGGCGAAGACGTCGAAAACATTTTGTTAAAGCTCATCCAAGCGGCGGATTATGACGTCGAACGGGCGGAAAAAGGCATTATTTACATCGATGAAATTGACAAAATCGCCCGCAAATCGGAAAACCCTTCCATCACTCGCGACGTATCCGGCGAAGGGGTGCAACAGGCGCTGTTGAAAATTTTAGAAGGCACCATTGCCAGCGTTCCGCCGCAGGGCGGCCGCAAACATCCGCATCAAGAATTCATCCAAATCGATACGACGAACATTTTGTTCATTTGCGGCGGGGCGTTTGACGGCATTGAGCCGATCATCAAGCGCCGCCTTGGCAAAAAAGTGATCGGGTTTGGCGCGGAAATGAACCAGACGGATGTCGACGAGAAAAACTTGTTGTCGAAAGTGCTGCCGGAAGACTTGCTCAAATTCGGACTGATTCCGGAGTTCATCGGCCGTCTGCCGGTCATTACGACGCTCGAGCCGCTCGACGAACAGGCGTTGATCGACATTTTGACGAAACCGAAAAATGCCATTGTCAAGCAATACCAAAAAATGCTTGAGCTTGACGGCGTTGAGCTCGAGTTTGAAGAAGCGGCGCTCCGTGAAATCGCGAAAAAAGCGATTGAGCGGAAAACGGGCGCGCGCGGCCTTCGCTCGATCATCGAAGGCATTATGCTCGATGTGATGTTTGAGCTGCCGTCGCGCGAAGATGTGCAAAAGTGCATCATCACGCTCGACACGGTGCGCGGCACAAAGCCGCCGACGCTGATCCGTCATGACGGCACCGTCATCGAGCTGGAACGGAAAACATCTGCCTGATGGGAAAACCGCCTTTTTTCGGCGGTTTCTTTTTTTGCCGCCCATGCCCTGGGCGCCGGTCGGCGCTTTTTTTGTTTATTCCCGCCAGTTCGCGGAGATACTATCATACTACATACCATCTAAAGGCAGGAGGATATCGGGGCATGGATTGGACGAACATCGTACTGGTCATCCAGCTGTTTTTCGGGGTCATCATCGGCCTTTATTTTTGGAATTTGCTAAGAGGGCAGCGTGTGCAAAAAGTTTCGATTGATAAAGAGTCGCGCAAAGAGATGGAACAGCTCCGCAAGCTGCGTTCGATTTCGCTCACCGAGCCGCTGGCGGAAAAAGTGCGGCCGAAAAGTTTTGACGACATCGTCGGTCAGGAAGACGGCATCAAGGCGTTAAAAGCCGCTTTATGCGGCCCCAACCCGCAGCATGTCATCATTTACGGGCCGCCCGGCGTCGGCAAGACGGCAGCTGCTCGGCTCGTGCTTGAGGAAGCGAAAAAAAATCCGCTCTCCCCGTTTAAGAAAAATGCGGTGTTCGTGGAGCTTGACGCGACGACGGCGCGCTTTGACGAGCGCGGCATCGCCGACCCCCTCATCGGCTCGGTGCACGACCCGATTTACCAGGGGGCCGGGGCGATGGGGCAAGCCGGCATTCCCCAGCCGAAGCAAGGGGCGGTGACGAACGCCCACGGCGGCGTTTTATTCATCGACGAAATCGGCGAGCTTCATCCGATCCAAATGAACAAGTTGTTGAAAGTGCTTGAGGACCGGAAAGTATTTTTTGAAAGCGCCTATTACAGCAAAGAAAATCCGCAAATCCCAAGCCATATTCACGATATTTTCCAAAATGGACTGCCGGCTGATTTCCGTCTTGTCGGGGCGACGACGCGCACGCCGAACGAAATTCCTCCGGCCATTCGCTCTCGCTGCCTGGAAGTATTTTTCCGTGAGTTGGACCAAGATGAAATCGCCCTCATCGCGAAAAAGGCGGCGGAAAAAATCCGCTTAAACGTGTCAGAAAGCGGCATTCGCCTCCTTGCCGCCTATGCGCGCAACGGGCGGGAGGCGGTCAACATGATGCAAATTGCCGCTGGCCTGGCCATCACGGAAAACCGAGAAAACATTTTGGACAAAGATATTGAATGGGTCATTCAATCGAGCCAAATGACTCCGCGCTATGAGAAGAAAATCGCTTCCGCTCCGGCGGTCGGCGTCGTCAACGGTCTGGCTGTGTATGGACCAAACACCGGTGCGTTGCTCGAAATTGAGGTGACCGCTTTGCCGGCGAAAGGAAAAGGATTGATCAATGTCACCGGCATTGTCGAGGAGGAAAGCATCGGCAGTGCAGAAAAATCGGTGCGGCGCAAAAGCATGGCGCGCGGCTCGTCGGAAAACGTCATTACGGTGTTGCGGGCGATGGGCGTGCCAGCGGACCGCTACGACATTCATGTCAACTTTCCGGGCGGGGTGCCGGTTGACGGCCCTTCAGCCGGGGTGGCGATTGCAGTCGGCATTTATTCCGCCATTTACCAGCTGCCAGTCGATCATACGGTCGCGATGACCGGAGAAATCAGCATCCGTGGCTGCGTGAAACCGGTCGGCGGCGTGTTCGCCAAAATCAAAGCGGCCAAACAAGCCGGGGCGAAAAAAGTCATCATCCCGATTGAGAATATGCAATCGTTGCTAGGCGAAGTCAGCGGCATTCAAATCATCGCCGTCCGCCGCCTCGAGGAAGTGCTCGTCCATGTGTTCGGCGAAGAGGCGCTCCGCCGCGGCCCCGCGCTGCTGCCAGCGGCTATGGACCGCTCGGAGAAAAAGCTCGTCTAGCCCAAGGAAACGGCGGCAAGGCGAACGATTGGCAACGAAAGCGGGCGATCCGCTCGCAACCGAGTCGGGCGGTTCGCCCGGCCTCTCTTTTATGTACGGCTTCGGCGCAAGCGGATCGTCGCTGAAGTCGGTTTTTCTTTGCCTGCAGACGGAGCGCCGCGCGCTTTTTCGTTCGTCAAATTTTACAAACCCGGCTACCGTACTATACAATAAACGAATAGAAGCGAGAGATGGAGGTGTTCGGCGTGAACGGAAAGAAAAAGGAGACGGTCGTTCCGCTTTTGCCGCTGCGTGGGCTGCTCGTGTTTCCGACGATGGTGCTCCATTTGGATGTCGGGCGCGAGAAATCGGTCAAAGCGCTCGAACAAGCCATGGTTGAGGATCATATGATTTTGCTGACGTCGCAAAAAGACGTTGCCATCGACGAACCGGACATGGATGACTTATATAAAATGGGAACGATCGCGCGCGTCAAGCAACTTCTAAAACTCCCGAACGGCACGTTCCGCGTGCTTGTCGAAGGCGTCGCTCGGGCGCTCATTACGGAAGTGATCAGCGAGGAGCCGTACTTTCTCGTCAAAGTCGAAAAGTTTGCTGATCGGGCGGCGAAAGATTTAGAAGATGAGGCGCTCAAGCGGACGATGCTTGAATATTTCGAGCAGTACATAAACTTGTCCAAGCGGCTGTCGGTCGACATTTACGCCTCGATCGTCGACATCGATGAGCCGGGGCGAATGGCGGACATCATCGCCTCGCACTTGCCGCTTAAGCTTGAGGAAAAACAGCGCATTTTAGAAACGATCGACGTGAAAGAGCGCCTCAATAAAATCATCCAAATTTTGCACAACGAAAAAGAAGTGCTCCAGCTTGAGAAAAAGATCAGCGCCCGCGTCAAGCAGTCGATGGAGCGGACGCAAAAAGAGTATTATTTGCGCGAGCAAATGAAGGCGATTCAAAAAGAGCTTGGCGAAAAAGAAGGAAAAACGGGCGAAGTCGAGGAGCTGAAAGAAAAAATCGAGGCGGCCGGCATGCCGGAGCATGTGAAACAAACGGCATTGAAGGAGCTTGACCGCTATGAAAAAATTCCGGCGACCTCAGCGGAAAGCGCAGTCATTCGCAACTACCTCGATTGGCTCATCGCCTTGCCGTGGTCGAAAGAAACAGAAGACATCCACGACATTAAGCGGGCGGAAGCGATTTTAAACGAGGAGCATTACGGGCTCGATAAAGTGAAAGAACGGGTGCTTGAATTTTTATCTGTCAAGCAGCTGACGAAATCGTTAAAAGGTCCGATTCTTTGCCTCGCCGGACCGCCGGGGGTCGGCAAAACGTCGCTCGCCCGCTCGATCGCCAAAGCGCTCGGCCGCCGCTTCGTCCGCGTTTCGCTCGGCGGCGTCCGCGACGAATCGGAAATTCGCGGCCATCGCCGCACGTATGTCGGCGCCATGCCGGGACGCATTATCCAGGGGATGAAAAAAGCAGGCACGATCAACCCCGTCTTCTTGCTTGATGAAATCGACAAAATGTCGAGCGATTTCCGTGGCGATCCATCGGCGGCCATGCTGGAGGTGCTTGACCCGGAGCAAAATCATACGTTCAGCGACCATTACATTGAAGAGCCGTACGATCTATCGAAAGTCATGTTTATCGCCACGGCCAACCATTTGGCGGCGATTCCGCAGCCGCTCTTGGACCGGATGGAAGTGATCCACATACCAGGCTACACAGAAGTGGAGAAGCTGCATATCGCCAAGCGGCATTTGCTGCCGAAACAAATCACCGAGCACGGGCTGAAAAAGGCGGCGTTGCAAATTCGCGATGACGCGATGCTCGATATCATCCGCCATTATACGCGCGAAGCCGGGGTGCGGGAGCTTGAGCGGCAGCTCGCCGCTATCTGCCGAAAAGCGGCCCGCCTCATCGTTTCCGGCGAGAAAAAGCGGGTTGTGATCACAGAAAACAATCTTGAGGAATTTTTAGGGAAGCGAAAATACCGCTACGGCCGAGCGGAGGCGGAAGACCAAGTCGGCGTGGCGACCGGGCTGGCGTATACGGCGTTTGGCGGCGATACGCTCGCCATCGAAGTGTCGCTCGCGCCAGGCAATGGGAAACTCGTGCTGACCGGCAAGCTCGGCGATGTCATGAAAGAATCAGCGCAAGCGGCGTTCAGCTACGTGCGGTCGCGCGCCGAGGAGCTCGGCATCGACCCGAAATTTCACGAAACGTACGACATCCATATTCACGTTCCGGAAGGAGCGGTGCCGAAAGACGGGCCATCGGCCGGCATTACGATTGCGACCGCACTCATTTCCGCTTTGACGGGCAAGCCGGTGAGCCGCTTTGTCGGCATGACCGGGGAAATTACGCTGCGCGGCCGCGTTCTTGCGATCGGCGGCTTAAAAGAGAAAACGTTAAGCGCCCATCGTGCCGGATTGAAAACCGTCATTTTGCCGAAAGACAATGAAAAAGATTTGGCTGACATTCCGGAAACGGTGAAGCGCGACTTGCGCTTTGTGCTCGTCTCCCATCTCGATGAGGTGCTGCCGCACGCGCTGGTGGGGTGGAAGCGATGAATGTGAAGAAAGCAGAGCTTGTGACCAGTGCCGTCAAGCCGGAACAATATCCGGACGGCGGACGGCCAGAGGTGGCGCTCGCCGGCCGTTCGAACGTCGGCAAATCATCATTCATCAACAAAATGATCAACCGGAAAAACTTGGCGCGCACCTCCTCAAAGCCAGGTAAAACGCAAACGTTGAATTTTTATTTGATTAACGACTCGTTTTACTTTGTGGACGTGCCAGGTTATGGTTTCGCCCGCGTGTCGAAGCAGGAGCGGCAAAAATGGGGGAACATGATGGAGACGTACTTTACGACGCGCGAGGTGCTTAAGGCGACGGTCCTGCTCGTTGATTTGCGCCATCCGCCGACGAAAGACGATGTGATGATGTACGAGTTTTTGAAACATTACGAGATCCCGGTGATCGTCATCGCGACGAAAGCGGATAAAGTGCCGCGCGGCAAGCATCAAAAACACGCGAAAATCGCGCGCGAGACGCTGCGGATGGCTGACGGCGACCCGCTCATTTTGTTTTCCGCCGAGACCGGACAAGGGAAAGACGAAGCATGGGCGGCGCTTTTGCCGTTTGTGGCCTCATGACGAAAACACCAGCGATTCCGCTGGTGTTTTCACTTCCAAGGCTATTTTCGCCTAGTCCATAATATATAGACGCCGATGGCGATGAGTCCGAGCGGCCAAAACTTCCAGACAGAGGAAAGTCCGGCTTGGACGAGGTGAAAGAACGGCTGGCCGCGCCCGGAAAACGTCAGCACGACAGCGAGAAGCAAGAAAAGCACGCCAAAGCCAGCCCCGCCTTTTTGTTTGCGGCTGCTGGCGAAAAAAGCGAGCGCGATGAGGAAAAAAAACATGTTCACGCCGCGGGGCCAGGCCGAAAATGCACTCGCAAGGAGCAACTCAACGCCAAATCCGAGTAAAAGAAAGCCGGGGAAAAGGTAAGCATATTCACGCGCTGAATGCGCCTGGCCAAGCAAAGCCGCGCCGCAAATGGCAAGCAAGGCCGGCCACCCTTGGAAGAAATGGAAAAGGGGGGATTCCAACTGTCCGGCGAGAAAATACAGCCCGAGGCCGATGAACAAGATGCCGGCGAATACCGTTCGGGTTTTCATGATCGTCGCGTCCTCCGTTTCCCTTTTGGACATGTTTATGATAGAATGATCACTGTCTACAGTTTAGCATAGCTTTGGAGGCATGTTCACAATTTTTTCAAACCGGAACGATGGACGGTTGTGATATAATGATGGAAGGGATTCGGTCAATAAGGGGGATGGCATCGTGCAAATCGTAGTCGTTGGCGTCGACTATAAAACCGCCCCTGTAGAAATCCGCGAAAAGCTCGCGTTTGCAGAAGCGGAACTCGGTGCGGCGATGAAACAGCTCGCCAAGCAAAAAAGCGTGCTCGAAAATGTGATCGTTTCGACGTGCAACCGGACGGAAGTTTATGCAGTGGTTGATCAACTGCATACCGGCCGTTACTATATGAAAGCATTTTTAGCCGAATGGTTTGGCGTCAAAGTGGAAGCGATTGCTCCGTATTTGCGTGTGCTTGAAGGAGAAGCGGCCATAAAGCATTTGTTCCGCGTGGCGGCCGGCCTTGATTCGATGGTGCTTGGGGAAACGCAAATTTTAGGGCAAGTGAAAGACAGCTATTTGCTCGCTCAAGAGGTCGGGACGAGCGGCACGATTTTCAATCATCTGTTCAAGCAGGCGGTGACCTTTGCGAAGCGCGCCCACTCGGAAACGGGCATCGGCGCGCACGCTGTATCGGTCAGCTATGCGGCGGTTGAGCTGGCGAAGAAAATTTTCGGCCGCCTTGCCGGCAAGCACGTCTTGATTATCGGGGCCGGCAAAATGGGGACGCTGGCGGCGCAAAACTTGTACGGCAGCGGCGTCGGGAAGGTGACGGTTGTCAATCGGACGCTTGAAAAAGCGAAACAGCTTGCTAAGCAGTTTGCCGGCGAAGCGAAGCCGCTCGGCGAATTGTCATGCGCTTTGCTGGAAGCGGATATCGTCATCAGCTCGACGGGAGCCAAAGGCTATATTTTGACGAAGGAAATGGTGGCGCCGCTTGAGAAAATGCGCAAAGGCCGCCCGCTCTTTATGGTTGACATCGCGGTGCCGCGCGATTTGGATCCGGCGTTGGCTGATTTGGAAACGGTGTTTTTGTACGACATTGACGATTTGCAAGATGTGGTGGCGGCCAACTTGGCGGAACGGCAAAAGGCAGCGGCTCGCATTGAAACGATGATCGAAGCGGAACTTATGGCGTTCAGCCAATGGCTGCAGACGCTCGGCGTCGTGCCAGTCATTGCCGCATTGCGCGAAAAGGCGCTGGCCATTCAAGCAGAAACGATGAAAAGTTTGGAGCGGAAACTGCCGCATTTGTCGGAGCGCGACTGGAAAGTGTTGAATAAGCATACGAAAAGCATTATTAACCAGCTGCTCCGCGATCCGATTTTGCAGGCGAAGGAACTCGCCGCCGGCCCGAATGCCGAGGAGGCGCTTTTGCTGTTTATGAAAATTTTCAATATCGAAGATGCGGTGAAAGCCGAGCGGCATATAGAGCAGGCGAAATCCGTGCAATGCGATGAACAAGACGCGGAAGCGGTCCGTGCCGCCCGCCCATCATGGCAGCTGTAAGGTGGGATGGATGGTGGCGCTGTTGTATGAGTTGTCCATTTTGCTTTACATCGCTTCGATCCTATTCTATTTCATCGATTTTTTGCAACAAAACCGGAAGGCGAACGACATCGCCTTCTGGTTGCTTTCTATTGTGTGGCTTTTGCAGACAGTGACGTTTGTTTCTCGCATCATGGAGACGAAGCGCTTTCCGATTTTAACGATGTCGGAAGGGCTTTATTTTTACGCTTGGCTGCTCATTACGCTGTCGCTCGTCATCAATCGGCTGCTGCGCGTCGATTTCATCGTCTTTTTTACGAACGTGCTTGCTTTTTTTATTTTGGCCATTCATACGTTTGCACCGTCTTCGCAGTCGCCGGCTGTTGCGGAGCGGCTCGTCTCGGAGCTGCTGATCATCCACATCACCCTTTCGCTCGGAGCGTATGCGGCGTTTACGCTGTCGTTTCTGTTTTCGGTGCTTTACATGTTGCAGTACAGTTTGCTGAAAAAGAAAAAGTGGGGGGCGCGCCTTTGGCGCATGGCGGATTTGTCGCGGCTTGATTTTTTGTCGTATGTTTTAAATGCGCTCGGCTTGCCTATGTTGTTATTAGGGCTCATTCTTGGCGTGATTTGGGCGTACATTCAAATCGACCATTTCCATTGGTATGATGCGAAAGTGCTCGGGTCGTTTGTCGTTCTTCTCGTCTATGGCGTCTATTTTTACAAGCGAGCCGTCCGGCAGATGCAAGGGAAGGCGATCGCGCTATGGAATATCGGTTCGTTTTTATTTTTGCTTGTCAACTTTTTCTTGTTTGGCAGTTTGTCAAAATTTCATTTTTGGTATTCGTAATCGAGGTGGAACGAGATGCGGAACATTGTCGTTGGCTCGCGGCGCAGCAAGCTTGCCTTGACCCAGACGAAGTGGGTGATCAACGAATTGAAACAGCTTGGGGCGCCGTTTACGTTTGAAGTGAAAGAAATCGTCACGAAAGGAGATCGGGTGCTTGATGTTACGCTCTCGAAAGTCGGGGGCAAAGGGTTGTTTGTGAAAGAGATTGAGCATGAATTGCTCGCCGGCGGCATCGATATGGCGGTCCATAGCATGAAAGATATGCCGGCTGTGCTGCCCGAAGGTTTAGTGATCGGTGCGGTTCCGCGCCGCGAAGATGCACGCGATGTGCTTGTCAGCAAAGGAAACCGGATGCTCTCCGACTTGCCGCCTGGGTCGGTCATTGGCACGAGCAGCTTGCGCCGTTCGGCGCAGCTGCTTGCCTATCGCCCGGATTTGACGATCAAATGGATTCGCGGCAATATTGACACAAGGTTGGCGAAGCTCGAAAGCGAAGAGTACGATGCGATCGTGCTGGCGGCGGCGGGTCTTGCGCGCATGGGTTGGGGCGATGACGTCATCAGCGACTATCTTCCTTTTGATGTCTGTGTTCCGGCGGTCGGCCAAGGGGCGCTGGCGGTCGAATGCCGGGAGGATGATGACGAATTGCGCCAATGGCTCAGCCGGTTAAACGACGAGCAAACCGAGCGGGCTGTTCGGGCGGAGCGCGCCTTTTTGCAGCAAATGGAAGGAGGCTGTCAAGTGCCGATTGCCGGCTACGCGGAAGTGAAGGAGGGGACGGTGCGTCTTACCGCGCTTGTCGCCTCCCCGGATGGCAAAGAAATGTATAAAGAAATCGTCACTGGCGCCGATCCGGAAGCGGTCGGCCGACAGGCGGCTGCCATCTTGAGCGAACAAGGGGCAAAAGCGCTGATCGAGCGGGTGAAAAAGGAGCTGGGCGACTGATGGCCAATCGCGCCCTAGCCGGCAAGACGGTACTTGTCACTCGTGACAAAAGGCAGGCGGCATCGTTTTCCGCCAAGCTGCGCGCCGTTGGCGCCGTGCCGATCGAAATCCCGCTCATAGCCATCCGCCCGGCGGCTGCGCCGGAAGCCATCGCCGCGCTCGCCGGACGGCTCGGGGAATACCGCTGGCTCGTGTTGACGAGCGTGAACGCGGTCCGCTTCTTTTTTCCGCACGTTTCGTTGCCGCGGCCGCTGCCGAATGTCGCCGTCGTCGGGCGGAAGACGGCGGCCGCGCTCGTTGAGTACGGTGTTTCACCGGCGCTCGTACCGGATGATTTCACCGCTGAACGGCTTGCCGCCATGCTTGCACCGCGCGTAAAACAAGGCGAGCGGGTGCTGTTTGTCAAAGGTGATTTGGCAAGCCCGACGCTGCCTGAGGCGTTAAGGAAGGCAGGCGCAGCGGTCGATGAGTTTACGGTTTATCAAACGGTGCCAGACCTAAGCGGTCGAGAACCATTGTTGGCGTTGCTGCGCGAACGGAAACTAGATGCGATTACGTTGATGAGCCCATCGGCGGTTCATAGCCTTGCCCGCCTTCTTGGCGAGGAAGCGTCCGCGCTTCTCTCCGGCGTCGCTGTCGCCTGCATCGGGCCGGTGACAAAAAAGGCGGCGGAGCGGGAAGGAATCACCGTACATATTTGCCCAGCTGATTACACCACGGATGGTATAATCAAAGCGATGGAACAATATTTTTCCATGGAGGGACGATGAATGGCACTGTCATTTGACCGCCATCGCCGTTTGCGGCAAACGGCTGCGATTCGGGCGATGGTGCGTGAGACGCATCTTCGCGTCGAGGATCTCATTTATCCGCTGTTTGTGGTCGAGGGAAGCGGCATTAAGCGGGAAGTGCCGTCGATGCCAGGGGTTTACCATTTATCGCTTGACCGTTTATCCGAGGAAGTGGACGACATCGCCAAGCTTGGCATTCCCGCCGTCATGGTGTTTGGCGTGCCAAATGAAAAAGATGAAGTCGGTTCGCAGGCGTATTGCGAAACAGGGATTGTGCAGCGGGCGATCCGCCAAATCAAAGCTGAACACAAAGATCTAGTCGTCATTGCGGATACGTGTTTATGTGAATATACGAGCCACGGCCATTGCGGCGTCGTCGAAAACGAGCGCGTGCTGAACGACCCGTCGCTCGAGCTCCTCACCAAAACGGCGGTGAGCCAAGCGCAAGCCGGCGCCGACATCATCGCGCCGTCGAACATGATGGACGGCTTTGTCGCCGCCATTCGCCGTGGGCTTGATGAAGCAGGGTTTGAGTATGTGCCGATCATGTCGTATGCAATCAAATACGCTTCGGCATTTTACGGCCCGTTCCGTGATGCCGCCGACAGCGCGCCGCAGTTTGGCGACCGGAAGACATACCAAATGGATCCGGCCAACCGCCTTGAGGCGTTTCGCGAGGCGGAGTCGGATGTCAAAGAAGGCGCTGATTTCTTGATGGTGAAGCCAGCGCTTGCCTACATGGATATTATCCGCGACGTCAAAAACCGTTTTCCGCTTCCGCTTGTCGCCTATAACGTGAGCGGCGAGTATGCGATGGTCAAAGCGGCGGCGCAAAACGGCTGGATCGATGAGAAGCCGGTCGTCATGGAAATGTTGACAGGGATGAAACGGGCGGGCGCGGATTTGATCATTACGTATTTTGCCAAAGATGTCGCCCGCTGGCTGGCTGAATAGAGAGGAGGGCGGAAGCATGCGAAGCTACGAACGGTCAAAAACCGCTTACGAAGAAGCGGTGAAATTGATGCCGGGCGGGGTGAACAGCCCGGTGCGCGCCTTCAAGTCGGTCGGGATGACGCCGATTTTCATGGCGCGCGGCCAAGGAGCGAAAATTTACGATATTGACGGCAATGAGTACATTGATTACGTACTGTCATGGGGTCCGCTCATTTTAGGGCATGCCAACCCGCAGGTCGTGGAAGCGTTGAAGCGCGTGGCGGAACAAGGCACAAGCTTTGGCGCTCCGACATTGCTTGAAAATGAGCTCGCCAAGCTCGTGATTGAGCGGGTGCCGTCGGTGGAAATCGTGCGGATGGTCAATTCCGGTACGGAGGCGACGATGAGCGCCCTCCGCTTAGCGCGCGGCTACACGAAGCGCAACAAAATCATGAAATTCGAAGGCAGCTACCACGGCCACGGCGATTCGCTGCTCATTAAAGCCGGCTCCGGCGTGGCGACGCTCGGCCTGCCGGACAGCCCGGGCGTGCCGGAATCGGTCGCCCAGCATACCATCACGGTGCCGTACAACGATTTGGACAGCGTCCGCTATGCGTTTGAGCGGTTTGGCGAAGACATCGCCGCGGTGATCGTCGAACCGGTCGCCGGCAATATGGGCGTCGTTCCACCAGTGCCTGGCTTTTTGGAAGGGCTGCGCGAGGTGACGAAACAATACGGAGCCTTATTGATTTTCGACGAGGTCATGACCGGGTTCCGCGTCGATTACCACTGCGCCCAAGGGTATTATGGCATTGAGCCGGATTTGACGTGCCTTGGCAAAGTGATCGGCGGCGGCTTGCCGGTCGGGGCGTACGGGGGCAAAGCCGAGATCATGGAGCTTGTCGCGCCGAGCGGGCCGGTGTACCAAGCCGGCACGCTCTCCGGCAATCCGCTCGCCATGACGGCCGGGTACGAGACGCTCCGCCAGCTGACGCCGGAAACGTACGAAGAGCTTGGCCGCAAAGCGGCGCGCCTTGCGGATGGGCTTCATCAGGCAGCAGAGAAATACGACATCCCGCATACGATCAACCGCGCTGGGTCGATGATCGGCTTTTTCTTCACGAACGAGCCGGTGGTCAACTACGAGACAGCGAAAACGTCCGACTTGGAGCTGTTTGCCGCCTATTATCGGGAAATGGCGAATGAAGGCATTTTCCTGCCGCCGTCGCAATTTGAAGGGCTGTTTTTGTCGACGGCGCACAGTGATGATGATATTGAATATACGATTGCCGCTGCTGAGCGGGTGTTTGCCCGTCTGCGCGGATAAGGAAAGGGGCTGCCGACCGTCGGCAGCCCAATTTTTTATCATACCGCCTCGTTTCCGTTCATACAATGGATAATGTCATAGAAACCATTTGCCGAAGGGACGGAAGGAGGAGGCCCGGTTGGAGCAATCGTATTTGCGTTTTTCATTGGAAGAATCGGTCTGGTTTAAAAGAGGACAGGGAGTCGCCGAGTTTTTATCCATTTCTCTTGATCCGGTCATTTCCGTCGATGAGTACGACCAATATATTACGATCCGCGGCGCGCTTGAGTTGAGCGGCGAATTCCGCCAAGCGGGCGAAGGGCAGGCTGAAGCGGATGACGACGTGTTTGAGCTGGCTGGTTATCGGTTCATTCAGCACATTTCGGTGCGCGAAGACGGGATCAGCGAACTGTCGCACCGCTTTCCAATCGATATTACGATTCCAAAAAACCGCATTCGTTCCCTTGAGGATGTGTACGTGACGGTTGAATCGTTTGATTATGATTTGGATGAAAACGGAAGATTGCTGATCACTGCCGACATTTCGATCAGCGGCATCAGTGAAGCGCCGCTTGACGATGATTTGCCGGACGATGAGGAGGACGATGAGCCGCTGTTTGCCCCGTTTGAATCAATCGCCCGCAAGGAAGCGGCCGGTGAGGAAGCGTTTGCTTCCGTGGATGATCTCACCGATGAGGCGGATGAACAGCCGGCTTTTGCCGCCGACGAAACGACGGTTTCCGTCATGGAGCCGGCCGCCATGCGTCATGAAGAAACGGAGGCTGAGGAAGAAGAGGAGGCCAAAGAGCCGTTTTTGCCGCTTGAGACGGAAACGAAGGCGGTCAGCGCACAGACGGAGGAAGACATCGCTTCGCTGCTGCCGCCAACTGAGGCGAAGGTATCGATCGGGGCGGCGAAAAAGGCGGTTGAGGAAGAAGAAGAAGAAACGAAAACAAAAAGCGAAAATGCGCTTTACTTGACGAAACTGTTTGCGAAAAGCGAGGAGAAAGAGTTTACGAAACTGAAAATTTGCATCGTCCAGCAAGGAGATTCATTGGACAAGATTGCCGAACGGTATGATGTGACCGTCTCACAGCTTTTGCGCGCCAATGATTTGGAAAGCCCAGATGACGTGCACGAGGGGCAGCTGCTGTATATTCCGGCCATGGGGGGAAGCCGTCCTTTCTCATGAAAGGGACGCTTTCCGTTTCTTTTGCCGATAAGGGGGCGTAACAAATGGCCGCACAGGCTGACCGATATGAGGCTGTGCTCGCCCAGTACGGTCTTCGTCCAGAGCGCATGGAGCAGCGAGGCAAAGCCGTCAAAGTATACACGAACCGCGGTGTTTTCGCCTTAAAGCCGCTTGAAAGCGAGCAAGAAGCCGCCGCCGTTTGGCAGTCTCTTCAGCATGGCGGCCCCCGTTGTCTCCCGCTTTACCTGACGCGGCGGCGGTCGCTGTTTGCCACAGAAGGCGGCCGTCTTTATTATTTGCAAGCATGGCATGACGGCGAATCAAAGGTGGAGAAGGATGCGGTGGACGCCTTTTTTCGCGAGCTCGCCCGCCTCCATCGCGCCACCGTCCGTACGATCGAGGTGAGTGAGGAAGAGGCGGCGGCGTACCGAAAGCAAAAAAAGGACGAATGGCAACGGGCGCGGATGGTTTGGGAAGAACGGATTGAGCGGTACGAAGCGGCGTGGTACATGTCTCCGTTTCAGCTCCAATGCTGCACCTATTTTCATGAGGTGATGCGCGCGTACTCGTTCGCTGAAGAACGGCTCGATGTGTGGGAAGAGACGCTCAAAGAGACGAAGCAATGGCGCATCGCCTGGGTGCACGGCAAAGCGCGCCTCTCCCACTATATCCCGCCGTATTGGATCAGTTGGGAGCGGGCGCATTGGAATTCGCCGCTCTTTGATGTGATCGCCGCGCTCCGTTTTCACGTACAGACAATGCCGCCGCTTGGGCGCGAGTGGCTTGAAGGGATGGGGGAGTACGAGAAGGAGCTGCCGCTGTCCGACGGGGAGCGGGCGTTTTTATACAGCCATTTGGCGGAGCCGCGTGGGTTTGTCCGCTGTTTGGAGCGGTATGAGGCCGCTTCGCGGAACGAGCGGAACGAACGGGAATATGTGGCCGCGTTGCAGCGTCGTTATTTGGCGTTCAAAAATATGGAGGCGCTCGTTATGCACCTTGTCCAACGCGACGCCGCGCGGCAGCAGGAAGAAGCGGTGGACAACGAACCGCCGGCGGATGAAAGCAGCAATGGTTAAATCGATTTTGAATCCAGCCCAAACAAAATGGCGTCCCACTAAATCCATTCCAGATGGAGCGCCACGGCAATGAAAACGAAGATGGCCAATAAAATGACATCAAACGTCGTTGGCAGAAAAATAGTGCGGATCGCTTGAAAAATGGTGAGCGGGATGATCACTTGGGCGCAGACGGCGCGCACTTGCCGAAGCCACGGCGGCCACGAATACGGGTTGAATCGCCGCATCGACATTCCCTCCTTCTCCGGTTTACTATACAATATGAAACGTGCGGTGGTTTGTCACCAAATGCACACGGATGGAATAAATAAATAAAAACTTGGCAAAGATGATGGACAATGGTAGTATAATAATCGAACAATGATGACAAAAGCGAAGACGGGGAAGAGTACAGCGGTCCGCGCCTGCAGAGAGGGAAATCAGAAGCTGCGAGATTTCCTAGGATGACGGCTGCTGGAAGGTCGCCCTTGAGCTGCTTCTTTGAAAGGCGCTGCTGCCGAGTAGAGGAAGCCGGCATCATGCCGTTATGCCAATGAAGCGCTTAAGCCTTTGGGCTTAAGAAAAAAGGTGGTACCGCGAAAGCAGCTCCTTTCGTCCTTTTGGGATGAAAGGGGCTTTTTTGCTTGCCGGCTGCGCGGCATTGCTCAGTGGGAAGCCGCCGTCGGCCGCATTGTCCATCATGTTGAAGGAGGGAAATGAAACATGGCACAGCACGAAGTGTCGATGCCGCCCAAATACGACCACCGCGCGGTCGAAGCGGGGCGCTACGAATGGTGGCTGAAAGGAAAATTTTTTGAAGCGACCGGTGATCCGAACAAACGACCGTTTACGATCGTCATTCCACCGCCCAACGTCACCGGCAAACTGCATCTGGGGCACGCGTGGGATACGACGCTGCAAGACATCATTACGCGCATGAAACGGATGCAAGGGTATGACGTTTTGTGGCTTCCGGGAATGGATCACGCCGGCATCGCCACCCAGGCGAAAGTGGAAGAGAAGCTGCGCCAGCAAGGGCTGTCGCGCTACGATTTAGGACGGGAAAAGTTTTTAGAAGAAACATGGAAGTGGAAGGAAGAATACGCCGGCCATATTCGCAGCCAATGGGCGAAGTTAGGGCTTGGCCTCGATTACACGCGCGAGCGGTTCACGCTCGATGAAGGGCTCTCAAAAGCGGTGCGCGAAGTGTTCGTGTCGCTTTACCGAAAAGGGCTCATTTACCGCGGGGAGTACATCATCAACTGGGATCCGGTGACCAAAACCGCTTTGTCGGACATTGAGGTCGTTTATAAAGAAGTGAAAGGCGCACTTTACCATTTGCGCTATCCGCTCGCCGACGGCTCCGGCTATATTGAAGTGGCGACGACCCGTCCGGAAACGATGCTCGGCGATACGGCCGTTGCCGTGCACCCGGATGACGAGCGGTATAAGCATTTGATCGGCAAAATGGTGAAGCTGCCGATCGTCGGCCGCGAAATTCCGATCATCGCCGACGAGTATGTCGATATGGAGTTCGGCTCCGGGGCGGTGAAAATTACGCCGGCGCACGACCCGAACGACTTTGAAATCGGCAACCGCCATAACTTGCCGCGCATTCTTGTCATGAACGAAGACGGCACGATGAACGAAAACGCCTTGCATTATCAAGGGCTTGACCGGTTTGAATGCCGGAAGCAAATCGTCCGCGATTTGCAAGAACAAGGAGTCCTCTTTAAAATCGAGGAGCACGTCCACTCGGTCGGCCATAGCGAACGGAGCGGCGCGGTCGTTGAACCGTATTTGTCGACGCAATGGTTTGTGAAAATGAAGCCGCTCGCCGAAGCGGCGATCAAGCTGCAGCAAACCGACGGGAAAGTGCAGTTTGTGCCGGAGCGGTTTGAAAAAACGTATTTGCATTGGCTTGAAAACATCCGCGACTGGTGCATTTCGCGCCAGCTTTGGTGGGGACATCGCATCCCGGCGTGGTATCATAAAGAAACGGGCGAAGTGTACGTCGACCATGAGCCGCCCAAAGACATCGAAAACTGGGAGCAAGACCCCGACGTGCTTGATACGTGGTTCAGCTCGGCGCTCTGGCCGTTCTCGACAATGGGATGGCCGGATACGAACTCGCCGGATTACAAGCGCTACTACCCGACCGATGTGCTTGTCACCGGCTATGACATCATTTTCTTCTGGGTGTCGCGCATGATTTTCCAAGGGCTCGAATTCACCGGGAAGCGCCCGTTCAAAGACGTGCTCATCCACGGTCTTGTTCGCGACGCCCAAGGGCGGAAAATGAGCAAATCGCTCGGCAACGGCGTCGATCCGATGGATGTGATCGATCAGTACGGCGCCGATGCGCTCCGTTACTTCTTGGCGACCGGCAGCTCGCCGGGGCAAGACTTGCGCTTCAGCACCGAAAAAGTCGAAGCGACGTGGAATTTCGCCAACAAAATTTGGAACGCCTCGCGCTTTGCCTTGATGAACATGGGCGGCATGACGTATGAGGAGCTTGATTTGAGCGGCGAAAAAACGGTCGCCGACCATTGGATTTTAACGCGTCTCAACGAAACGATCGATACGGTGACGAAGCTTGCCGAGAAATATGAATTCGGCGAAGCGGGGCGCACGCTGTACAACTTTATTTGGGACGATTTGTGCGACTGGTACATTGAAATGGCGAAACTGCCGCTGTATGGTGATGATGAAGCGGCGAAAAAGACGACGCGCTCCGTATTGGCGTATGTGCTCGACAACACGATGCGCCTGCTTCACCCGTTCATGCCGTTCATTACCGAGGAAATTTGGCAAAACTTGCCGCATGAAGGCGAATCGATCACTGTTGCTCCGTGGCCGCAAGTGCGCCCTGAGCTGTCGAACGAAGAAGCGGCGGAAGAAATGCGGATGCTCGTCGACATCATCCGCACCGTCCGCAACGTCCGCGCCGAAGTGAACACGCCGCCGAGCAAGCCGATTGCGCTCTATATTAAGGTGAAAGATGAACAAGTGCGGGCGGCGCTCATGAAAAACCGCGCCTATCTTGAGCGGTTCTGCAACCCGAGCGAGCTCTTGATCGATACAAACGTTCCCGCGCCGGACAAAGCGATGACGGCGGTCGTCACCGGCGCCGAGCTCATCATGCCGCTTGAAGGGTTGATCAATATCGAAGAAGAAATCAAGCGGCTCGAAAAAGAGCTCGACAAATGGAACAAAGAAGTCGAACGCGTCGAAAAGAAATTGGCGAACGAAGGCTTTTTGGCGAAAGCGCCGGCCCATGTCGTCGAAGAAGAGCGGCGCAAGCGGCAAGACTATATCGAAAAGCGCGAAGCCGTCAAGGCGCGCCTCGCCGAGCTGAAACGGTAGACAAACGATCTCGCCGTTGATTATGATGAAGACGAATCCGCATGGGCTGGATTCGTCTTTTTCTTATGAAACAAGGCGGAGTAGTCGGACGAACCGCCGGGTTTCGCCGGCGCGGACAAGCCGCCAGCTTATACAGTTTTTCGAAGGAGGGGTCAACCGTGGTGCGAACATATGATGAAGCGGTCGCTTGGATTCACGGGCGGCTGCGGCTTGGCATGAAACCGGGATTGAAACGGATGGAATGGATGATGGAGAAACTCGGGCATCCGGAACGCCGCGTCCGTGCCGTCCATATCGGGGGAACGAACGGCAAAGGGTCGACGGTCGCCTATTTGCGTTCGATCTTGCAGGCGGCAGGGTATTCGGTCGGGACGTTCACCTCGCCGTATGTTGAGCAGTTTAACGAACGGATCAGCATCAACGGCGAACCGATCAGCGATGAAGAGATTGTAGAGCTCGTGCAGACGATCAAACCGCTGGCGGATGAATTGGAACGAACAGAGCTCGGCGGGCCGACCGAATTTGAAGTGATCACAGCGATGATGCTGTATTATTTCGGCAAAAAACACATTCAAGACATCGTGCTCATTGAAGTCGGCCTCGGCGGACGCTTGGACTCGACGAACGTCATTTATCCGCTCGTTTCCGTCATTACGAACGTCAGCTACGACCATATGAACATTTTAGGCGATACACTCGCGCAAATCGCCGCGGAAAAAGCGGGGATCATTAAATCAGGGGTTCCGCTTGTGACAGCAGTGAACGAGCCTGAGGCGTGGGACGTGATCGCCAAGACGGCGGCGGAGCGGAAGGCGAAAACGTATCGGATCGGCGTTGATTTTACCGTTTCTGACCGGCAGGCGACGGCCGAAGGGGAACAGTTTTCCGTCACGACTCCATTTGCCGAATATAGCGGTTTGCGCATTTCCATGCCGGGCGCCCATCAAGTCGAAAATGCCGCTGTGGCGGTGATGACGGCAGAACTATTGCGGCTTGGCTATTCATTTTTGATCGATCCGGAGCATATCACCGACGGGCTCGCAACGGCCACTTGGCCCGGCCGGTTTGAGCGGATGAGCGACAATCCTCTCATCATCCTTGACGGCGCCCATAACGAGGCCGGCATCCACGCGCTTGTGGAGACGGTGCGCGCCCATTATCCCGACAAACGCGTCCATGTTTTGTTTGCCGCATTAGCGGACAAGCCGCTCGAGCGGATGATTCGGCTGCTTGATGATCTGGCGGCAACGATGACGTTTACAACGTTCGATTTTCCGCGCGCGGCGTTGGCGGAAGCGCTTGCTGCCCTTTCGTCTCACCTGCATAAGGCGGCGACAGATGATTGGACAGGCTGGCTCATCGAGAAGAAAAAACGAATGGGAAACGACGAGCTGTTGCTTGTCACTGGATCGCTTTACTTTATATCTGAAGTGCGAAAACTTCTAAAAAAATAATGCCAAGTGATGAAAAGGATTGATATAATGGAAGAAAGATAGTCCTTTTGGCTCGGGAGGGGAGGCATATGCAACGGTGGCGCGGCTGGTTGTTATGGGGGATGTTGCTATGGCTGATGGTGAGTGTATGGCCGGTGAAGGCGGGTGTCGCTTACGCAGGCCAACCGGAAGGGGCTATCACGTTTGTTTCCGATGAGAAAATTGAAGGATGGGCGACCGCACCAGGGGACGGCAACGGGCAAGGGAACAGCATTCGCTACTTTATGATTCGCATTCAGCTGAAGGAACAAAACGGCACGGCAGTCAGCTACCGAGCCGAAGCGGTGGAAGCGCCGGCGGACCGAAACGGTGAGAAAAAGTATACGTTTTCTCTTGATATGCGCGGCAAGTGGCCGTCGGCTCCGGGAACGACGGCGACTTACCAAATCACTGTCGATGCTTATCGCGTGTTGGGAAATGGAAAAGAGGATGTGTATTTTTCATTCCCACAGGCGCCTTATCAATATACGAGGCAAACTGAGGTGAGCACGGCTAAATTGGATTTTTCCCTCTCGTTTTCACAGCCGGAATACGCCAAGCCGCCAAACGGCGATGCCCAAGGCCGGCTCGATGTGACGCTGGTTCCACAAGGCGCTGTTTCAGGACTCATCCGTCCACCCATCGACGTCGTGTTTGTCATGGACGTGTCAGGCTCAATGACATCGACAAAATTGCAAAGCGCGAAATCCGCTTTGCAAGCGGCGGTCAACTACTTTAAGTCCAATTACAATCAAAATGACCGTTTTGCTTTGATCCCCTTCTCCGATGGGGTGCGGGAAACAAGCGTCGTTCCGTTCGGGAAGTACTCGAATGTCCTAAGCCAGCTTGATGCCATTCTCAATGTCGGCAACAGCTTGACCGCCAGCGGCGGGACGAATTACTCGGCGGCATTGTCTCTAGCCCAGTCCTATTTCACTGATCCGACGCGCAAAAAATACATTATTTTCTTAACCGATGGCATGCCGACCGTGTTGAATACAACCGATTCCATTACGTATCGGGAGGTCAAGCCAAAATTTTTTGGCGGATACCAGTATACAGGAAATAAAATCACCGATTCTCTTCCTGTCACTTACGAACTGTACAGCGACGGCCGGACTGCTGGCATCCGTTTTACCGACAACAAAGGGTATTCCCGCCAATTTTACAGCGATGGGCAAGATTATGTCAATGGATGGCGAGTGTCTTGGGATAACGGTTATCCATTCACCTACAGCGGCATCGAAACGAAAATTCGAGCCAATGCCATAGCGGTGGCGAAGACGCTTGGGATGAACAATATTACTTTATATTCGATTGGCTTTGGCAGCAACGGTGAAGTCGATTTAGATTATTTACAGACGCTGTCCGCGACTGCTGGCGGCGAAGCGCGGCAAGGAACAACGCAAAATTTGACCGCTTTGTTCCAACAGTTTTCCCAGCTCGCCACCACGCCGGCGATCACAGGAACGATCCGCATCCCGCTTTCGTCGTTTGGAGGCAATGTCGCCATCGCAGAAAATGGCCAAGTATGGCTTGATGACGCGAAACAAAACGCCTATATTTCGTTTTCGATTCCGTATCAAGCCGGCCAAGGCACTCCCGCGCCGGTGACGATTCCGATTCCCGTATCGTTTAAAGCGAAAGGAACGTATACGTTCAACGCGGAGTTGACGTATCGAGATGTGTATGGACAACTGCAGCCATCGATAACAAAAACTGTGACGGTCACCGTCAAAGACGAAGCGCCGCCATCATTTACAGGCACGGTGAAATTGCAAGGATTGACCAATGAGATCAACAGCTTAATCAAGCGCGGCGCCACCGATGGCAACGACAATCGCTTCCGGGCGACGTATTCGCTGTCGCTTGTCGGCTATGTCGGCAATGCGACGGGAACGATCAGTAATGTGAAAATTCTTCAGCCGCTGCCGGACGGCATCTCCGTTATTCCGGATGGAACGGTGTCGACGTATGTGCAAAACGGTGTGCATTATGCGCAATGGTCGTTTGCCAACCAAACGTTTGACTACAGCCAGCTCAACAAACTGACCTTGACAGCGCAATGGGTGATGCAAGCTGATTTTGCCATGAACAATGTTCAATTGCCGCCTGCGGTCGTGACCTTTACCGACAGCCGCTATGGGGCGCGGACATCGACGCTCGCGCCGCCGACAGAACGAATTGGCATGAAAGTTCGTTTGGATGATTTCCCGAACTTTTACTATGTGGGGGACGCATGGGGTGTGATCAGTAAATATCAATTTTTTGCTGCTTCCGAAGATAGTGTCGGAAGTGCGGAACCGAATTCACACGGATTATTGCCGTTGCCTGTCAAGGCGCTGCAATATGACCCGAATGATGATGGGGTGTTGCTTGTCACATACAGCAACGGCCAGACGGTGCCTGTATACATTAAGCCGCATCTTTCCGTTGTCACGGCCAATGGCGCCGTTCCAAACGGAGCGACGACTTATGAGGCGCCAACCGTGAAAATTACCGGATTGGTGGCTGGTGAAGGGGTGTCGTATCAGTACCAAGTCGTGCGAAACGGTGTGGCGGCCGCTTGGACATCGCTTTCTTCACCGTATGCGATTGCCATTTCCAATGACGGCTCCTATACGGTGACGGTGCAGGCATCAGGGGGATTGACGAGGGGAACAGGCCTAGCGAGCGCGGCATTTACGTATACAAAGCTGATTACAGAATTGAAGCTTGGTTCGTATCAAACGAAGATGAATGTTGGCGAAACGCAAACCATTCCTGTGACCATTTTTCCGAGCGACGCGACGAACCAAACGCTTGCGTGGACATCAAGCGATCCGAATGTCGCATCCGTAGACCAAAACGGCACGGTGACGGCGTTGAAACCGGGAACGGTCACGATCACTGTTCGTTCAACGGATGGAGGGAATTCGTCCGCAACGGCGACGATTACGGTCATCGACCCGTACGTGGCGCTTGAACGGATGGAGTTTCGTCGCCCGATATTGTACATCAAAGTTGGCGAACATCTTGAAGTGGCGCCGCAGCTTCGCTTTATACCGGACAATGCGACAGACCAAACCCTTCGTTCCGTTGAATCGTCTGCGCCAGAGTATGTCAATGTTGTCAATGAAAATGGTACATGGTATTTGGTCGCCGACGATGTCGGCTATGCGTATGTGACGGCGACCGCTAATGCGAGAACGCCGGATGGCAGGCCAATTCAAGCCTCAGTGTGGGTCTTTGTCCAACCGCGTGAAGATGAGGGGGGAAGCGGCAGCAGTGGTGGGCGTTGGTGATGATGGAAAAAGCGGCCTCCTGAATTGGAGAGCCGCTTTTTTTCGTTTGTCCAGGGGATCGAGAGGATGAGAGAGGGAATTTAGCCGTCTTCGTTCACTCAACTTCAAGCCGGTCGGCGACGAGCGAGATTTGATTGACAAACGGCAATCCTGTTCCTTGTTCGACTAACACCCGTGGATTATATTTGACGATCAGACGAGATTGTTGCATGTCAGAGCTTGGAATGAAGTTCCCCGGCTCACCGTCTTTCGGCTCGATCCGGCCGCGAAAGGCGTTGATGACGAGCCCGTTGATGTCTGTATCCGGAGCAGCCGCTCCGTTCCCGCGGGCGAACAACCCGCCTTCAATGTACAAATACGATCCGACAGCATAAATCGTCGCGCTGCTGTCCGTATAAAAATACCCTTTTAAGTTCGGGATTTCATTTGAGTCTTGAAATTCATTGATGCGGGCGATATCGAGCGTGCCTTTGGACAACAACACGAGCCCTTTTCCATCCGCTCCGTCGATATGGCTGTTGTAAATGGTCGTCTTGCCAGTGACGTAAATGCTCGCGTTCAACGCCAAGTTTCCAGTAAGCGTCAAATCACCGAACACGATCAAATTGCCGCGCACAGCCGCTGTTGATTTTGTCGGTCCTTCAATGCGGAGATCGCCATTGACAATGAGCCATTGGTTTTGGCCATTTTGCTGCACGTCAATGTCGCGATAAAGGGTGATCTCCTTCCCTTCTGCGTCCAACCAAAGCGGCTTGTCTTTTGGCATCTGATTGATGGATTGTTCATACGGCGTTTCGTCGTCTGTCACGACCCGAGCCAATTTCCCTTCTTGATAAAGCTCCCGCGCTACATCGAGCGGCGGCTGGTGATCGTTTTCAATGCGCTCGATATACGCTTGTTGGGTTTCAGGCGACAACGGCGAGAGACCGGCCGCTTGAAGCAATTTATCTTTCACGGTGCGCTCGAAATCAGTATCGATGAAATCGTCCGTCTCTTGTTGAATGAGAGGGCCGCCATCGTCCGGCCATCCTGGGAAGAAAAGGCCTTCTTCCATTTGGAAAGCTCGGCCGCCAGTCTTCCAGCAACTGCTCGTTTGCGTGCATGAAAACAGCAGCTTGTCATGAATGTGCCAAATCGAATCGTTCATTGATGCGGGCAGTCCGGCATCGATAGGAGCGATCGTTAACTCGCCGCTTTTTTTCACGTAGTTTGCCGCGTTGCTGATGTAAGCGCTTTGTCCGGCGTATACGTTTCCTTGCTCCACGTAGACGCCGCCGTTTAAGATGACGGTTTCTTTTGATCCGAGCGCGTATTTGAGAAAGCTGGGCGTATTTGTTAAAAAGACGAGCCGTTTGACTTTCCGCTCGCGATGGCCGTCCGTAAACGGTTTGGACAAATCGAGCGCGCGGAGGAACACTTTGTTCGTCGGAATGTTGTACAAGCGATAGGACACGTCTTCCACCTCCACGCCGTAGCGCGCTTTCAGCTTGCCGGCGATCGTATCCGGGCCGGGGGTGTCCTCGTTAATGCCGAGAAATGCATCCCATTGACTGGGGGTGAAAATGTCATGACGAACAAAAAAATCGTCGTCTGAAAGCTCAGCTTTAAGCCCAGCAATTGCTTCATTAAGGGCTGTTTTGGCTTCATGAAACGATTCGATGTTCTCAACGCGCACCGCGGTAAATCGCGCTTGCTGGACGGCGACTGTTAAAATCGTCAAGCCGAGCAAAAAAAAGAGGGTGATCATGAGCATCGTCGTCACCAAACTGTAGCCAGCGGCGTTCAAGCGCAGTCGGTTCATCGCAGCCCCTCCCTTCGCAGACAAAGTTTTGGAATGTAATACTTAAAAACCAAATTCCGTTGTCAATGTAAACGGCGGCACATACAGCCAACCACTCGGGTCGGCGTGTCGACGGTCGGAGACAATGAGACGGATCGTCATGACGCCGCTGCGGCACAGGTTGCCTTCTTTTCGTGCGCAACGGAATGAAAACGATGAAGAGTCGCCCAGCAAAAAGCGGGAAGAGGTGATCGTTTCGCCATTGATCGCGAGCGCGCCGTCTTGGATGGACAGCGTCATCCGCTCGATGCTTTCCGGCTTTTTCTCTTCACGGGAGACAAGCCCGGTGTCCGCATCGGCTTTGAATTCTTGGTTTTTCACAAAGGTGACGGCCGTTAACGGCGTGTTTTCCTCTTGACTTTCCATTCCATCTGGAGAGAGCGTGTACAGCTCGTTCATTATTCGGGCCATGGTGTAGTCCGCTTCGCTGCGCAAGTCGTTTTCGATGCCGATGCGCTCGTAGGCGCGAATGCCGGTTAAAAACACGGTGTAGATAGCGCCGATGATGAGCAAAGAAATGGAAACGGCGGCCAACAGCTCGATCATCGTCATGCCGGCTTCGCTTCTAGCGGATCGTTTCATCGGTGATCACCCCTTCGACCCACGCCGTTTCGTTCGTGCGCTCGCCCCAACGGACGGTGGTGTATAATTTGGTCATGTAGCCGCCGGCGTTTGATTCGGCTGCTTTTTCCGTTTCAGCGCGGATGCGCGCCTGCAGCGGCGCAGGCAAGGAAGCGAATTCCGACGATGAAGTGAATGCATCCCATGCCTCCTTGTCGTATCGGACAAGGTAAACGGAAGCTTCGTAACGGACATTGTTGATTTTCGGGGCGAACTGCGCTTCACATACCGTATGCAGTTGGCTAGATTCACCGGGAAAAAACAGCGCCGCCAACGATTCGTTGCCGCAATCGTCTTTTGTTAGCTCAAGAAACGGTGTTTGATGGTCTTCCATATACTCTTTTAGCCGGGAGAAATCTGCGTTTTTTTCAAAATAGACAGCGACGCCGCGGGCGACGTTGACGGCCACCGTCCGACCTTGGTTGTAAGACGTATGCATCATCGCATTCGTGAAAAAGTAAAACAAACCGATCGCGACGCCCGATAAAAGAGTGATGGCCAGCAACGTTTCGATCAACGTAAATCCTGCTTGACGACTAGGAAGAGGAAAATTGCTTCCCGCCATTTGTCATAACCTTCTTTCAAAATATGTAACTTTATTATACAATATTTTCGAGTCGAACCATGTAGAATTTTAGGATAAGAGAACGAGCAATGGCATATTTGGCGCGTTATTGCCAATGATACGCCGGGAAGGAACGGGTAGGCATGTGGAAAGAGGCGGTTGTTTACGTTGTTGCATTCATAGTGGCGCTGTTGGCTGTTTGGCTGCTGCCGCTTGGATTCAGCCGGGCCGGGGGCGCGGCGGTGGTGGCGGCTGCCTTTTTGGCTGCGGGGCTGGCGCAGTTGGCCGAATCGGTGATTCCGTTATGGCAAATCGCCCTGCTCGTCGGGCTTTTGCTGTTGGCGGGCTCGTATTTGCTTGTTCGTTGGTTCGGTCCGCTTCTTTACCGGTCGGTGGAGACGGAGGAAGCTGGGGAACGGAGAAAGGGAGGATGGAAAGGGAGTGGCGATCGGACGGCAGCGGGCGATAGGTACGGGACGATGGTCCAGAATGCAACGGAAAATCTAGTCGATTCGGCCTGGCCGGCAGCTTTTGGACAAAACGGCGCTTCGAGGGAATTTCAAGGCGTTGACTCGGGTGGGGAGGCGTTGCGATCGCACGTGCAGGAAACCGGTAACACCGCTTCAGGAGCGTCGCCTGCAGCGTCGGAAGCAGCTTCGGGAGAGACGGAGCGGGCACCGAAATCCAGCGAGGAGCCCTGGGAAGAACAGACTGCTTTCTTGCTTCGATCGATGGATGGCATAGAGGAAGCCGCTTCCGATCCCGGAGCGGATCAAACCGAGCCGGAGGAGCTGCTTTCGTTGGATTCGGCCGATGCGGAGCAAAAAATGCGCTCCGTGGACCGAGACGATGCCGAGCAAGAGGAGTTTTTCCCGTTGGATTCGGATCGTGTGGAGCTGGAGAAGTTGTCCGCCTTGGATTTGGATGGAGTAGAGCCGACCGCCATGACGGGTGACGGTGGCGGGCTGAATGTTGGGCCGGCGCGCCGTCTGCGCGATTGGCTCGATGAGCTGCCGGTCTCGATGACGCCAGACATCGAAGCGGTGGTGCTGCAGGCGGGAGCGGCCGCCGACGGCCGCGGCCTGTTGCAGGCGCTTGATCTCAGCCATGAAGAAGAGGATGGGCAACTTTCCGCGTTCATGTCTTCTAGCTCGGCGGGCGTTTCTGCTGCAGAAAACGGGCTGCCTTCCGGCCAGGCAATGCCGCGTGAAGGGGCGCTTTTGGAAGAAGCAATGCCGGGTATTGTCGACTGTTCGCTGCCGGAAACGGACGAGGCTGCCGAACCGCCCCGTCAGGAGGACGCGATGAAAGCAGAGCCTGACAGGCAGGAAGGGCAACGAGCGGAGCATGGCTGGTCGGAAGGCGAACAATCAACCGAGCGCCGCGAGCCGGAAGAAGATGGGCAAACGGAAAGCCGGCGGGAGGAAGAGAGCGAACGGCCAGCGCGAATGATCGGTCCGGAAGTCGTGCAGGCGGTCGTTCTTGAATTGCGCCTCAACCGCCGTCGTTTGGACGCCGCCGATTACGAGCGCTGCCTCCGCCGCTGTTTGGACGCTCCGCTTTCTGACCGCGACTATTACGTATTGGCCCGTTTGTTAATGGAACATTATGTGGTAGAACAACAGTACGGCAAGCTCGCAGCGTGGCTCGATGAGCTCGCTGACCGTTTTCGCGCCTATCCGGCTGTGGCCGAAGAGTTGGCGCTTTGGCGGCAGTTTGCCGCAACACTAAACAGTTGGGGTGAACAAGATGAAAGCTAGCGCGCAAATCATTGGGCTGCCGATCATCAGCATTGCTGACGGTGCACAAATCGGCACGGTGAAAAGTTTGGTGATCAACCCGGACAAAGGGTCGATCGATTTTTTGACTGTGGAACAAGACGATGTGCAACTCAGTTTAAAGGCCATTCCGTTTAAAAAAGTCGTCGGCATAGGCGAGTTTGCCGTGACGGTAGAGCAAGGGCACGATGTAATTGACCTCTCGGAAATTCCGATCGCCAATCAGCTCGTCAATAAGCAAATCCGGATTAAAAATACGAAAGCCATCACGCGAAAAGGGCAGCTGCTCGGCGAAGCCCGCGAGTTTTTCGTCGATGAAGAGTCAGGGGATATTGTCGGCATCGCTCTTCAGCTCGAGAAAGGGGAAGCGGTGCTGCCGGCCTCGGAAGTGTTGACGTACGGCAAAGATATTTTGATTATCAACGACGGAGCGAACGAGTCGCTTCTTGATGACCCGGCGCAGTTGTTGAAGGCAGAGAGCATCGAGCCAACCGGCGGCATGGCGGAAGAGGACGTTTCCGCGCAAATGGAGGCGATGGCCGAAAGCGTGGAAAATGTTGAAGCGCTGCAGTCGCTGAGGGAAAAACAAGTTGCGCTGTTAGCTGGAAAGCGGCTGACAAAAGATATTTATGATGCAGACGGCCGCCTGCTGTTTAAAGCGGGCACTCTGCTTGGCGAAGAGGATGTGCGCAGGGCGCAAGAGGCGGGGCCAAGCGTCATCGTCGATGTCTCGATGAATGTGGAGGCGTAATGGAGGAGGGTCGGCGGTGAAAAAGGCTGCCGCGTGGAAATTGTTTGTTGTCATGGCTGTTTGCACCGTTTATTTTATCGCTTTTTCGCATCTGGGCACCTTCGCCTATGATGTTTTGGCCCCGGATGACGGCCGCCTTGGCCCGGGCACGGCGGTCGGTCCGGTGTCACTCTCCGGCATGACGCCCGAAAGAGCCCGACAGGCGGTTGTCGAGCGGGTGAATGAGTGGCGAGCGACCGCTTCCATTTCTTTGCAGTACCAAGAAAAGCGCATTGACCTGCCGGCGGACGCGTTTGCGTTCCGTCTTGCCGAGAGCACGAAGCGGTTTGTCGACGGGAGGCGCACGCCGCTGTTTGTGATCGCTGATTTAGAAAAATGCTTCCAAGCGGCGGCAGCCATCGTTCCGCCGGCGGCGTTATCGGCGCTTGACATCAAGAAGCTTGGGGCGGATTTAGAGGGACAGGCGGCTCAGCTGCAAAAGCCATCATCTCCGATCGACTTGGCTCGCTACATATCGTTTGCAAACGGCCGGCAACCGGTCGTCAGCGAAGCGGCCGCATCGGCGCCTGACTCTTCGGCCGTCCGCTGGCTGTCTGGCGAGCGGCGCGCGGTGATCAAAGCGAAACAGCTGTTTTCGTTTGGCGATTATATGAAAAAGGTGAAGGCCGATTTGTCCGATGAAGCGGCCGATGCGATCGCTTCAGCGGTGTACCGGGCGGTGCTGGCGACCAATTTCACTGTCGTGGAGCGCTATACGAGCCGTATGTTGCCGGATGGAGTGACGCCCGGTTTTGAGGCGGCCATTAGCGGCGGCCGCGATTTGGAATGGTTCAACCCAAACACGACCGACTACACGCTTCTTCTCCGGCATGATGGACGAAAGGTGCGTGTTGCCATTATCGGGTTGCCGTTTGCCTATCAATATATCATTCGCCTAGGCGAGGCGGAGTCTATCGAACCGCGTGTCATCGTCCGCTATGACGCGCGCCTGGCGCCGGACGAGAAGAGGACGGAACAGATCGGGCGGCCGGGGCTGGTTGTGACGGTGGAACGCGAAGTGCGCGACGGCGCTCGGCTCGTGCGCAAAGAAACGGTGAGCGAAGATTTTTATCCGCCAACGTATACGATTCACGTGCGCGGCCTTGAAGTGCCGGAAAGCAATGTTGGGCAAAGCGGCGACGGAGAAGGCGGAACGATGGAGCCGGCGAATGGGGTGACGGAAAACAACGGAGCGGCGAACCAACCGAATTCGACTACGAAAAACAGCGGCGGGAATATAGAGAGCGGGACCGCGTCAAAGAAAGGCGATGAGGCGAGCAACGGGGAATCGGCCCCCGCCGCTGGCAGTGAAGAGAAGACGGATGCGGGCGGAGGGGAGGAAAAATGAGCAAAAAGCAGGAACGGAAACGGCTTGGTGATTTGCTTGTCGAAGCGGGATTGATCACCGAAAGCCAGCTGGCCGAGGCGCTGTGCGAGAAGGCGCCCGGGCAAAAGCTCGGCGACGCCTTGTTGCAGCGCGGCTACATCACGGAACAGCAGCTGATTGAGGCGCTCGAGTTTCAGCTCGGCATTCCGCACGTCAGTTTGTACCGGTACCCGATCGATCCGAAAGCGACAAACCTCGTGCCGAAAGAGTTTGCCCGCCGCCATATGGTCATGCCGCTCAAGGTGGAAGGCGATCGGCTGCTCGTTGCCATGGCCGATCCAATGGACTTTTTTGCCATCGACGATTTGCGCCTGTCGACCGGGTTTCAAATTGAAACGGCGATCGCTTCAAAAGACGATATTTTGCGGGCGATCAATAAATATTACGACATCGACGAAGCATTTGAGGATTTTTTACAAACGCCGCCGCCTGAGGTGCGCGACGACGAGCGGGCTGCTGAGGACGATTCTCCCATCGTTCGTTTGGTGAACCAAATTTTGCAGCTTGCTGTTGAACAGCGGGCGAGCGACATTCATATCGATCCACAGGAGACGAAAGTGCTCATCCGCTATCGGATCGACGGCCTGCTTCGCACCGAACGCGCGCTGCCGAAACATATGCAAAGCATGTTGACGGCGAGAATTAAAATTTTGGCCAATATGGACATCACCGAACACCGCGTGCCGCAAGACGGGCGGATCAAAATGGACATCGATTTTCATCCGGTCGATTTGCGCGTTTCAACGCTGCCGACCGTATACGGTGAGAAAATCGTCATGCGCGTCCTCGATTTGGGCGCAGCGTTAAACGATATTCATAAACTTGGTTTCAACCCGGTCAATTTAGATCGGTTCATCCGCTTGATCGAGCGGCCGAACGGCATCGTCTTGATCACCGGACCGACCGGTTCGGGGAAATCGTCGACGCTCTATGCGGCGCTCAACCATTTAAACAGCGAGCACGTGAACATTATTACGATTGAAGATCCAGTCGAATATCAGATCGAGGGCGTCAACCAAATTCAAGTCAACCCGAATGTCGGCTTGACGTTCGCCCAAGGGCTCCGCTCGATTTTGCGTCAAGACCCGAACATCATCATGGTTGGGGAGATTCGCGACCGCGAGACGGCGGAAGTGGCGATCCGCGCTTCGCTCACCGGTCATTTAGTGTTGAGCACGCTCCATACGAACGATGCATTAAGCACGATCACCCGCCTGATCGATATGGGGATTGAGCCGTTTTTAGTGGCCACATCGCTCGCCGGCGTTGTCTCGCAGCGGCTTGTGCGCCGCGTCTGCCGCGACTGCCAAGAGGTGTATGAGCCGACGAAGCGGGAGCGGGACATTTTCGCCCGCCGCGGCATTGAGGTTCATCAACTTGTCCGCGGCCGCGGCTGCCCGATGTGCAACATGACCGGTTACCGCGGACGGCTGGCGATTCACGAGCTGCTTGTTGTCACTGATGAGATGCGGCGCGTCATTTTAAACAACGAGCCGTTTTCGAAATTGCGCGAGCTTGCCCTGCAAAACAAAATGATTTTTTTGCTGGATGATGGGCTGTTGAAAGTGAAGCAAGGGTTGACCACGCTTGAAGAAGTGCTGAAAGTGGCCATTTTGCATTGATGGGTGAGATGGATGAAGGAAAAGCTTGAGGCGTTATTGCGCGCGGCCTTTGAATGCCGCGCTTCCGACGTGCATTTAACCGTCGGCGCGCCGCCGATTTTTCGCGTGAACGGGGAGTTGAGAGCTTACGGCCATGAGCGCCTGCACCCGGAGGAAACAGAGCAAATGGCGCGATCCATCATTCCGGCGCCGCTTTGGCAGCAGTTTCAGGAAACCGGAGAGCTTGATTTTTCGTATGGCATTGCCGGCGTTTCCCGCTTTCGCTTAAACGTGTTTAAACAGCGGTCATGCGTGTCGCTCGCCGTGCGCCTCATCCCGGTGCGCATCCCGACGCTGGAGGAGCTTGGCCTGCCGGATGTCTTAAAGCGCATCGCCGAAAAGCCGCACGGACTCGTGCTTGTCACCGGACCGACCGGCAGCGGCAAATCGACGACATTGGCGGCGATGATCGACTATATGAACAAAACGATGTCGAAACATATCATCACGCTGGAAGATCCAATCGAGTATTTGCATAAACACGGGAAATCGATCATCGACCAACGCGAGGTGGGATTCGACACTGGCAGTTTTGCCGCCGGATTGCGCGCTGCGCTTCGTCAAGATCCAGACGTCATTTTAGTCGGGGAAATGCGCGATTTGGAAACAATCCAAACGGCAATCACCGCCGCGGAAACGGGCCATTTAGTGCTTGGCACGCTTCATACGGCGAGCGCGCCGGCGGCGATTGAGCGGATGATTGACGTCTTTCCGCCGGCCCAGCAGGCGCAAATCCGGCTGCAGCTTGCTTCCGTGCTCGTTGCCATCATCGCTCAGCGCTTGTTTCCAAACAGACACAAAACCGGGCGGACGGCAGCGCTGGAAATTTTAGTGAACAATGCGGCCGTCGCCAACTTAATCCGAAACGAAAAAGAACATCAAATCATCAACATTATGCAAACGAGCCGCAGCATCGGCATGCAGACGATGGAAATGAGCGTTAAGGAGCTTGCAGCCGATGGACGCATCGATCCGCTGGCGGCTGAAGTGTATTTGGCGGGGGAGCGTGGGGACGATGGCGCAGTTTAAGTACGAGGGGCGCGACCGAAACGGACGGAAAAAAGCTGGAGTGATCAATGCCGTTTCGCGGCGCGAGGCGGCGGCAAAGCTTCGGGAAAAAGGAATTCGCCCGCTGGCGCTTGCCGAAGTGCCGCCGTCCATATGGAACAAAGAAATTTCGTTTGGCCGCGCCGTCAAACTGCAGCACTTTGTCATCTTTTTGCGCCAGTTCGCAACGCTTGTGCGCGCCGGGGTGACGATCGTCGATTCGATCCGCATTTTGGCGGAGCAAACGGAAAGCAAGCCGCTCGCTAAGACGCTTCTTGACATCGAACAGTCATTGCGCAGCGGGAACCCGCTCTCAGCGGCAGCGGCGAATCATCCGCGCATCTTTCCGCCGCTGTTTGTCAACATGGTGCGCGCCGGTGAAGCGAGCGGGACGCTTGACGAGACGCTTGACCGCTTGGCTGATCATTTTGAAAAAATGCATCGGACGCGGCAAAAAATCGCCTCGGCGCTCGCCTATCCGATTGCTGTTGCCATCATTGCCACCGCGGTCGTTATTTTTTTGCTTGTCGCCGTTGTGCCAACGTTCGTCGAGATGTTCGCCGAGTTTCACGCCGAACTGCCGGCGATTACGAAGTTTGTGCTCAAGGCAAGCAGTGTGATGCAACGGTATTGGTGGGCCGTCGTCCTGCTTTTTGCCGGCGTGTACGCATCGTTTGTGGCTTTTCGGCGGCAAAAGACAACGAAGTACTATTTGGATTATGCCGCCCTGCGGATGCCGATGTTCGGCACGCTCGTGCAAAAAGCGGCGCTCGCCCGCCTGACACGGACGCTCAGCTCGCTTGTTGCAAGCTCGGTGCCGATTTTAGAGGCGCTTTCCATCGCTGGGCGCGTCGTTGAAAATGAAGTGATCGCATCTGTGCTGGCTGAAGCGCGGACCTCCCTCGAGCGCGGGCAATCGCTCTCGGAGCCGCTCCGCCGCCATTGGGCGTTTCCGCCGCTTGTTGCGCAAATGATCACGATCGGCGAACAGACCGGTGCGCTTGACGCCATGCTCGGCAAAGTTGCTGATTTTTACGAAGCGGAAGTCGATGCGGCCACCGACCGGTTGAAATCGCTCATCGAACCGCTCATGATCGTGCTTCTCGCCGGCGTCGTCGGGACGATCGTCACTTCGATCATCGTGCCGATGTATGATATTTTCAACCATATTCAACAATAAAATAAGAATATATTCCTATTTTTCTTCCTATGTTGTAGAATAATAGGGAAAACAGGCTAAAAATGAAAGAAAGGGAGAGTGAACCATGTTCAAACGGGTGTTGAAAAACGAGCGCGGCTTGACGCTCATCGAACTGCTCGCCGTCATCGTCATTTTAGGGATTATCGCGGCGATTGCCATTCCGGCGATCGGGGGGTTGATTGACAATTCGAAAAAAGATGCACACGTTTCCAATGCACAACAAATGATCAACGCAGCGAAAATCGCCGTGACGGCGGATAAGGATTTGATACCGGCGAATGGGAAGTATACACTTGTTACGCTTAAATACTTAGAAGATGAGGGATATTTAGAAACAGTAAAAGACCCGGATGGAGGCACCAATTCGTATAAAAAAGGTCCTACAGGTACAGGTGCACAGCAAATGCAGACAGGCTTGAGTGATGATCCTAAGGCTGATTATTCTTACGTACTTATCAAAAATGATAATAATAAACTAAGTTACTTTGTCAAATTAATTAACAATGAACGGGGGGTACATAATAGTGGGGCAGCTGTCCAAGAACAAGATCTTAAACGCAGTGCAGTTGGGGCTGTCAGGTGAGAGTGGAAGTTAAGAAGATAGCTGAAAATAGAAAAAGCGTTTGATAGGAATTAATATCTATGAATCAAATTGCCCTAACTTTGGTTTTCCTCTACTCCCTCCTCCTCGCCTCGTTCTTTAACGTTGTCGGGCTGCGGGTGCCGGTCGGGGAGTCAATCATCAGGCCGCGGTCGCATTGTCCGGCGTGCGGACGGACGCTATCGGCGGGGGAGCTCATTCCGGTTGTGTCGTATGTCGTGCAGCGCGGGCGGTGCAAAGGGTGCGGGGGGCGCATCTCCCCCCTTTACCCGGCGATGGAATTGGCCACCGCTGCCTTGTTTACGGCCGCGCCGATGTGGGTCGGCTGGGGCGGGCGGCTCGTTGTGGCGTGGACGTTGATCAGCTTGTTTGCCATCATTGTCGTCTCCGACCTTCGCTACATGCTCATCCCCGACCGGGTGCTTTTGGTGTTTGCCGGTTTGTTTTTGGTTGAACGGCTTGTGATCCCGTTTTTGCCGTGGGCCGATATGCTCCTTGGGGCGGCGGTCGGATTTTCGCTTTTATGGCTGATCGCCGTTTTGTCCAAAGGCGGGATGGGGGGCGGCGATGTGAAGCTGTTTGCCGTGCTTGGGTTTGTGCTCGGTTGGAAAATGGTGTTGCTCGCGTTTTTCTTGGCGACGTTGTACGGAACGGTGATCGGGCTTGTCGGCATGGCGTTGGGCCGCGTGCGGCGCGGCAAGCCGATGCCGTTTGCGCCGGCGATCGCACTCGGGGCGTTGACCGCGTTTTTCTTCGGAGAAGCGATCGTGCGCGCGTATATTTCACTCATTATGTAAAGACGGCAGAAAGGAAGCGGAATGAAGATGGCGTTATGGCGGCGAAAGGCGAAACAGGCGAATATCATCATCAAAGATCATGTCCTCCGCTATGTGGAAGCAAAGCCGGGACAGCCGCCCGAGGCGAGGCGATGGGGCGAGCGAGCCTTGCCGCCCGGCATCATTCGCGATGGAAAAATCGCCGATCGGGAAACGTTGGCGATGATTTTGGACGAATGTGTTGACGAATGGAAACTTGACGGGCGGCGTGTCCGCTTTGTCGTTCCCGATCCGTTTGTGATGATCCGCCATTTGCCGCTTCCCGCTCATTTGTCGGACGAGGACATACGCGGCTATTTGTTTATGGAGCTTGGTGAATCGATTCCGCTTCCGTTCGCCGATCCGGTGTTTGACTACGTCGTGGCCGAGAGAACAAACGAGGTGCTGAACGTGCTGTTGTTTGCCGCGCCGGAAGAGGCGGTGGCCGAATATGCGGCGCTCTTGGAAGACGCAGGCCTGCGCCCGGTGGCGGCCGATGTGTCCCCGCTTTGCGCCTATCGCCCGTTTTTTGTTGCCGGACAAGCCGCGGCGGACGACCACATTTTGCTTGTCCAGTTTGACGAATCGGCTGTCAATTTGAGCGTCTTCCACCGCCATTTGCCGCAGTTTATGCGCCATGTGCCGCTTGAGGCGCCCGGGGAGCGAACGATGCCGATCGTTGACCCGTTTGCGGAGGTGTATAAGGAAATCGAGCGGATGATGAGCTTTTATTCGTTTTCCATCCAGCAAGGAAAACAGCAAATTACGCGCCTCTTCCTCACCGGCGACCATCCGCGGCTTGACGATGTGTTTGCCGTTATGTCAGAGCGGCTTGATGTGCCGCCGGAGCGGCTTTCTCGCTCGATTGATCCGTTGCCGGATCGTTATCATCTCGCCTGGGGATTGGCGTTGAAAGAAGGAATGGCTGACCATGATCGTTGACATCAACTTGCTGCCGCGCAAAGAGCCGCGCCGTGCGGCGGGCGCCGTGCTGGCGGCCTTCGCCGTTTTGCTTCTGCTGCTTGGCGCTGGGGGAGGCTACTGGCTGATGGAGCGTGCGAATCAACGGCTCGCGGTGCTTGAAGGGGAGCTTCGGCAAGTGCGCGCTGAGCAGGCGGCGATGGAGACGAAGGGAAAAACGACGGAGCAGCAGCAAGCTGAGCAAGAGCTTGCTAAAGCGGTCGAATGGGCGAACCGTTATCCGCTCAAAACGGTGCCGCTGTTGCGTGCGTTGGCCAAACAACTGCCGGAGCGCGGCTTTATCATGAACTTTTCGTATGCTGGTCAAAAGACGGTGACGATGACAGTGCAGTTTGATGCGGCGGAAGAAGCGGCCTATTATTTAGATCGGCTTGAGGAAGTTCATTTGGTCAAAGCCGTCAAATTGACCGGCATCTCGGCCAGCGGCGAAAGCGGCGGGGCAGAGGGGGAAACGATCGTGCCGCGGTATATCGCGCAATATGAGCTGGAACTTCAGCCGACAGGAAAAGAGGGGGACAACGAATGATGGGCCGTTTTGGAAAATGGCCGCTCGTGTTTACCGGGGTGTTTCTTCTTGCCGCTCTTTTGTTTGCCGCTTTCTATGTTTTTGTGCTCATGCCGCGCTACGAACAAATGGATCGGCTCGAGGCGGTCGTACAAAGCGAGAAAAACGTGTTGGCTGCAATGAAAAAGCAGGCGGCGGGGAATCGAGAAGAAACGGCAGAGAGCCTGGCGGCTTTGCAGAGGAAAGTGCCGGTGCGCCCGTTCGCCGACCAACTGTTGCTGACGTTTCAAAAAGCGGAATATATTTCTGACAGCCGGCTATTGAGCGTCAGCTTCGCTGAAGGGCAAGGAACCGGAGAATCTCCTTCGCAAGGGAACGCGAATGGAGCGGAAAGCAAGGCGTCCGGAGACAAGGCGTTGATTCCTCCAAGCGGCATCCAGTCTATTACCGCCCAATTGACGGTGGAATCTCCCTCCTATTATCAGCTTGAACGGTTTTTAGAGGTGCTTGAGCACTCCGAGCGCATTTTGGCGGTGGAAGGATTGACGTTTACCGGCCCGCCGGAGTTGACGTCCACCGCTGTCGACGTGCAACCGCTCGCCTATTCCATCAATGTCCGCGCCTTTTACGCGCCGCAGCTTGAGAAATGGAAGCAGCTCATTCCCATCCGCGATGTCCCTCCGCCAAGCGGCAAAGACAATCCGCTCGTGGAAATGGCGCCGTCTTCGGGCCGGTAGCGGGGATGGTGGAAGTCCGATATGCTCATTCGCATGAAGCGGGGGATGACCCTCATTGAGCTTTTGGCTGTGTTGGTGATCATCGGCATTGTGGCGATGATCGTCGGTCTTGCCATGTGGACGGTGATTGATCGGGCGCGCGAGCGGGCGTTTGTTTCGGATGCTTATGGCTTGTATGAAGCGGCGCGGCTGTATGTCGGCGCCGAGAAAGTGGAATTTTTGCCAGCCCGTTCTTCTGCCATATTGTCGTATGGAGAATTGGTGGGCAACGGTTTGCTGGATCCAATCGAAGATCCGTTTACCGGAAATGTATTGCCGCCGGAAACGAATCCATCGTACGTGCTTGCCACGAAGCGGGAAGACGGCGGGATCGATTACGCCGTTTGCTTGAAAGGCGAGACAAAGCAGCTTTGCACCTATGAGGGGCGCGAGCAGCCGATTCCTGTCGAAGCGCTGGGGACCGAGGCGATTCGCAACCGTTGATGTCGGAAAATGAAGAACAGAAGCGGGGACAAGACGACAAATGTCTTGTTCTTTTTTTTTCCGTTTGTGGTAAGATAGGCGAAAGAAATCGAAGCATGAAGAAGGACGGTGGCCAAATGGACAAGCAGCGCATGCGCATTATGGTGAATATCAACGGCAAGCCCCGCCCATTTACCGTGGAGCGTTCGTCGGAAGGACGGCCGTCCGAGGAGTCGGGTGGATATCCGGTGGACAGCCATCTAGGGAAAGGACAGCGAGCAGAAAACGAGGCGGATGACAGCCGCCAAGTGAGCGCGTTTCAAGAAGGCGGGCCATCCGCAGGCAAGCCATCAACAGGCCTGTGGTTTACGGAGGATGGGCAAGTTCGAGAAGATGTTGAAACGACGGGTTGGGAAGAGGCGGCCGCCCTTGAGGCGGATGAACGGGTCATTTCCGTTTCCGAGGCGATGCAACAAAAGAAAAGCGCCAGACGTCGGACATGGCGGCTGCCGGCTCAAGCCAAGTCGCTGCTCGCCGCCGCGTTGGTCGCTGCGTTGGTCGGTATGGCGTTTGGCATGACGGTGCTGCGCATCATTCCGAAGGAAAAATCTGCTTCGTCGCCGGCATCTGAAGCGATGACGGAATTGACAAAGCCTGAAACAGCGGCGGGCGAAGAAGGAAGAGAAAGCGTCGTACGAGCGCCGTTTTCCATTGCGGTCATTCAAGCTGGCGTCTATTCGAATGCGGCGGCGGCCAAGCAGGCGTCCGAATCGATCAAAACAGCAGGCGTGCCGGTCGTCGTCGCGGGGCAAAAACCGGCAGCGCTCTATATCGCCGTCGGCGCGGATAAGGAAACGTTGCGGGCGGTCAACGACCAATACCGCCAAAGGGTGCCAAGCACGTATGTCAAAGAGCTGTCGTTTGCCGCCGAAGCGGCGGCGCGCCGGTCGGAGGCCATCCAAAAAGGGGAGGTTTTGTATGAAAACATGGCAGCGGTCTCCGCGGCTTTGCTTGGCGGCAGGAAAGCAGGAGAAGATGACTGGCAGGCGCTCCAAAAGGCGTATGACGCGTTAGAAAAAAGCAACGCTTCAAGCGACAAAACAGTCGGTCGGTATGTTGAAGCGCTGAAGCAGGCGTATGTCGCCCTTGCCGCATACAAAGAGCGACGGGATGAAGCGCTGTTGGCCAAAGCCCAGCAACAGCTGCTCGAGGCGCTCGCCGCTTATATCGAATTGGTGCCGCTAGGGAGCTAGAAGCCCCGTTTTTTTTTGCCTATTGCATAAGAATTTCCGATTTTTCGTTTCTATATTTATCTCCATACAAGTCGACTATGATATAACGTGGCGAGTGATCGGCTGGATGTAAAACAAAATTTCAACTTATATAGATGGCAACGAAAACGTTTCACATATCCTTGACGGAAAAGACGTTTGTCCATTTTTCGACTGTCGAAGGCAAGCCTGTGGCTTGGAAGCCCGAACAACCACCCGCTTCACAGACCCATACATGGGTCTGAAAGCGGCGTTGTTCGGTCGCCCGACAGTCGATCAAATGCCTAGTAAAATTTGCAAATGTTCATGCTTCAAATTGCATCTATACAGAAAATTGCCTTTCACCGCAAAATTTGCTACGATACAAGTGAATCTTCCGAACCGAAACGAGCGAAAGGAGAATGAGCGATGCCTCCACGGTTCGTGCTTGCATCCCGCTCCCCTCGACGAAGGCAGATCCTCGAGCTGGCCGGCTGGCCGTTTGATGTGCAGGAAAGCCATGCCGATGAGACGATTCCCCCCGGAACGCCCCCTGATGAAGCGGTTCAACTTCTTGCCCGCCGGAAAGTGGAGGCGGTGATGTCCTCTTTTCCCGACGCGTATGTTCTTGGCGCTGATACGATCGTTGTGTGCGATGGCCGCTTGTTAGGGAAGCCGCGCACGGAAGAAGAAGCATTCGCCATGCTGCGTCAGTTGTCCGGGCGGACGCATGACGTATGGACCGGTGTCGCCATCGCACTCCCTCAAGGGTCCATCACCTCGTTTGCGGAAAAAACAGCGGTGACGTTTTGGGAGCTCGATGACGAGGAAATCGCCGCCTATATTGCGACCGGGGAGCCGATGGACAAGGCGGGGGCGTATGGCATCCAAGGCCGCGCTGCCCTGTTTGTCAAACGGATCGAAGGCGACTATTTGACGGTCGTCGGCCTGCCGCTGTCGCGGACGGTGAGGGAATTGCGCCGGCTCGGGTGGCCGCCGGCATAGATCAAAGCAAAAGCGGCCGCCGTCTGGCACTTTTTGGCAAAAGAACGCCCCCGCAAACGGATTCTGCTGTCGTACCGAGGGGCGGTTCAAGCCTCTCCATCTTTCGATGAAGCAAAACAAAAAAGGGGGAGTATGATGGCGTGGATGATCCGCGATGTTCCGAAAGACAGCCGGCCGCGTGAACGGCTGCTGTCATCAGGGCCGGAAAGTTTATCCGACCATGAACTGATCGCCATTTTGTTGCGCACGGGCACGAAGGAGGAGTCGGTCGTGCAGCTCGCCCAGCGTCTCCTTCGCCATTTTGAGGGGCTGAGACCGCTCAAAGACGCAACGGTCGAAGAAATGACAAACATCAAAGGGATCGGGCCGACGAAAGCCGTGCAAATTTTGGCGGCGTTGGAGCTCGGCCGACGCATCCACCAGTCCGGCTGCGCCGACCGCTATGTGATTCGCTGCCCGGAAGACGGAGCGAAATACGTCATGGAAGATATGCGCTTTTTATCGCAAGAACATTTTGTCGCCATTTATTTAAATACGAAAAATCAAGTCATCTACCGCAAAACGGTGTTCATCGGCAGTTTAAACGCCTCGATTGTCCATCCGCGCGAAGTGTTTAAAGAGGCGATCAAACGTTCCGCCGCCTCCGTCATTTGTGTGCATAACCACCCTTCTGGCGATCCGACTCCAAGCCGCGAAGACATCGATGTGACGAAACGGCTCGCGGAATGCGGCCGCATCATCGGCATCGAGCTCTTGGATCACCTCATCATCGGCGATCAAAAATTCGTCAGTTTGAAAGAAAAAGGCTACGTCTAGCGGTTCTCATTTTTTGTCGAATCAGTTATAATATCAACTATGGGTTTTTCCGAATCCGTTCGGGCGGTGTTGTACAATTTATAAATGACTTGACATCCGATTCATGTTGTCAATAGAAAATCATATGCATTTCGTTTCGGAAAGGAAGATCGATCATATGTTTGGAATTGGGACGAAAGATCTCGGGATTGATTTAGGAACAGCGAATACGCTCGTTTATGTGAAGGGAAAAGGGATCGTTTTGCGCGAGCCGTCGGTTGTCGCCATTCAGCGCGACACGAAGCAAATCGTCGCCGTCGGCAATGAAGCGAAAAACATGATCGGGCGCACGCCGGGCAACATCGTGGCGCTTCGTCCGATGAAAGACGGCGTCATCGCTGATTATGAAACGACGGCGACGATGATGAAATATTTCATTCGCAAGGCCGTCAAAACGAAAGGGTTGTTTGCCAGCAAGCCGTATGTGATGGTATGCGTGCCGTACGGCATCACGGCCGTAGAGGAGCGCGCGGTCATCGATGCGACGCGCCAGGCTGGAGCACGCGATGCCTATACGATTGAAGAACCATTTGCGGCCGCGATCGGCGCCAATTTGCCGGTGTGGGAGCCGACCGGGAGCATGGTCGTCGACATCGGCGGCGGTACGACTGAAGTGGCCGTGATTTCGCTCGGCGGCATCGTGACGAGCCAGTCGATCCGCATCGCCGGCGATGAAATGGATGAGGCGATCATTCAATACATCCGAAAAACGTACAATTTGATGATCGGAGAACGGACGGCGGAGGCGATTAAAGTCGAGATCGGCTCAGCCGGAAATCCGGAAGGAATCGGAAACATGGAAATTCGCGGCCGCGACTTGCTCACTGGGCTGCCAAAAACGATCGAAATCAGCGCCGAAGAAGTGGCTGAGGCGCTGCACGATACGGTCTATGCGATCGTCGAGTCGGTGAAAAACACGCTCGAAAAAACACCGCCGGAGCTGGCGGCTGACATTATGGACCGCGGCATCGTGCTGACAGGCGGCGGCGCTTTGTTGCGCAACTTGGACAAGGTCATCAGCAAAGAGACGGACATGCCGGTCATCGTCGCGGAAAATCCGCTTGATTGCGTGGCCATTGGCACCGGGAAAGCGCTCGACCACATCGACTTGTTTAAAAACAAGGCGAGAGACCATCGCTGACGGTAAGAAGGTGTGACGCATGCCACAGCTTTTTGGGAATAAGCGTCTCATTTTTTTGCTCGTCAGCATCGTCATCCTTGTCATGTTGATCGGCTTTTCCTTGCGCAGCCGCGAAGAGTTGACGTGGCCGGAGCAGTTTGTAAAAGATACGGTCGGTTTTGTTCAGCTTCTGTTTGGGAAGCCCGCCGAGGAGATCGCGGGCTTCTTTGAAAATGTGAGCGATCTTCGCCGTACATATAAGGAAAACGAACTGCTGAAGGCAAGACTTGAGGAATATGCGGCGCTTGAGACCGAGGTCGAGGCGCTGCGGCAAGAAAACGAACGGCTGCGCGCGTTGCTCGATAAAAAAGAGAGCTTGCGTGATTTTGTTTCGATTCAGGCGACGGTGATCGGGCGGAACCCGGATCGTTGGCGGGAAACGATCATCATCAACAAAGGCGAGCAACACGGCGTGAAAAAAGATATGGCCGTCATCACCCCAGCGGGGCTTGTCGGCAAGGTGCAGCACGCTTCCCAATTTACGTCCACTGTGCAGCTGTTAAGCGCGCTTGACCAAAACAACCGCATTTCCGCTTATATCCAAGGAAAGGAAAACGTGTTTGGGTTGATCGAAGGCTACGATGAGAAGCGGCGCGAGTTGCTGCTCGGAGAAATTCCGATTGACGCCAAAGTGGAAAAAAGGCAAAAAGTGTTGACTTCCGGCCTTGGCGGCGTGTTTCCGAAAGGGCTGCCGATCGGTGAGGTGACTGAAGTCAAGCCGGACCAATACGGATTGACGAAAGTCGTCTATGTCAAGCCGTTTGCCAACTTGTATGATATTGACGACGTCATGATTGTGAAACGAACCATCGATGCAGCACTGCAGGAAAAGGAGGAGGCAAAGTGAACAAGTGGCGTCTCCCTTTCCTTGCGGTGTTATGTTTTGTGAGTGAGAGCCTTTTTGTTGATATATGGCCAAAAGGCGACTTGTATGTCCACTATTTTTTTGTTCCCCGGTTTTTTCTTGTTTTTCTCGTGTTCACAGCGATGCATTTCGGCGGGACGCGGGCGATGGGGTACGGGTTCATCTTCGGGTTTCTGTATGACTGCGTCTACACAGAGCTGCTCGGTGTTTATGCGTTTGCTTATACGCTTATTGCCTACTTGGCGGGCAAAGCGATGAAATGGTTCCACCAAAACTGGTTCGTTGCATCGCTCTTGTCGCTGCTTTCCATTATGCTGCTTGACAGTTATGTCTACGGCATCCAGCTGTTGATCGGGCGGACCGATTGGTCGTTTTCTGTTTTTTGGGACCGCCGTCTATGGCCGACGCTGCTTCTGAACGTCGCGTTTTTGCTCGTCTTTTCGTACCCGCTCGAACGGCGATTGGCAAAAATTCGCCGGTTTGAGCAGGAAGAATAAAAGAGGAAAAACGGCCCGTTTTGTAGAATTATTCGTTGGGGTGAACGTTGTGGCGAAACAAAAGCAGCAGTACGTGACGATTAAAGGGACGAAAGATGGGCTGACGCTGCATCTCGATGACCGCTGCTCGTATGACGATTTATTGAAAGAAATCGAGGAGCGGCTTGTCAAACAAGCTGGCGTCGCGCCAGACAGCCCCCTTGTCTCTGTTCATCTGAAAATTGGGAACCGCTATTTGACGCCTGCCCAAGAGGAAGAGGTGCGTGCGCTCATCCGCCGTTCAAAAAATTTGGTCGTCGATTCGATCGAAAGCAATGTCATGTCGAAAGCAGAAGCGATAGAATGGATGAGAAAAACGGAAATTGTGCCCGTTTCGCGCATTGTCCGTTCGGGACAAGTGCTTCATGTCGAAGGGGATTTGCTGCTGATCGGCGACGTGAACCCTGGCGGAACGGTCATTGCCGGAGGCAACATTTTCATTCTCGGCGCCCTGCGCGGCATCGCCCATGCCGGGTATGCCGGCAATAAACAGGCGATCATCGCTGCATCGGTCATGAAACCGATGCAGCTGCGCATCGGCGACATCATGAGCCGAGCGCCCGATTCGAAAACGGATGAAGGAAATGAAATGGAATGCGCCTATATTGATGAGCATAACCAAATTGTTGTCGACCGCCTTCAGCTGCTTATGCATTTGCGGCCGAATTTGACGCGCTTAGAAAGGAGAATGTGACCGTGGGAGAAGCGATCGTCATCACTTCCGGAAAAGGCGGCGTCGGCAAAACGACGACGACCGCGAACCTTGGGACGGCCCTCGCCATTCTAGGGAAGCGGGTGTGCCTTGTCGACACCGACATCGGGCTGCGCAACCTCGATGTCGTGCTTGGGCTTGAGAACCGAATTATTTATGATTTGGTCGATGTCGTGGAGGGGCGTTGCACGGTGCAGAAGGCGCTTGTGAAAGACAAGCGGTTCGATAACCATTTGTATTTGTTGCCGGCCGCGCAAACGAGCGATAAGTCGGCGGTCAACCCCGCGCAAATGAAACAGCTCATTGAGGAGCTGAAACAGGAATACGATTATGTGCTCATCGACTGTCCGGCTGGAATCGAACAAGGCTATCGCAACGCTGTCGCCGGCGCGAACGAAGCGATCGTCGTCACGACGCCGGAAGTGTCGGCGGTCCGCGACGCCGACCGCATCATCGGCTTGCTTGAAGCGGAGGAGCACGTCAAACCGCCGCGCCTCATCATCAACCGCATTCGCAGCCATATGGTGAAAAACGGCGATATGTTGGATGTCGACGAAATCATCTCGCATTTATCGATCGAGTTGCTCGGCATTATCGCCGACGATGAAAACGTGATCAAAGCGTCGAACCGCGGCGAGCCGATTGTGCTGGACCCAAACAGCAAAGCGTCGATCGCCTTCCGCAACATTGCCCGCCGCATCCTCGGCGAGTCGGTGCCGCTGCCGCCGCTTGAGGAAGAGGAGAAGGGGCTGTTTTCAAAGATTCGGAAAATATTTAGTTTGAAATAATAGAGTTGGCGCAAGAAGGCCGTTGAATGGGCCTTCTTTTTTTATTCATAATTGTTGTGCTGTTTGGAATTCCTGATCTGTAACAACGGAAGCAGATGGTATCGATCGGTTGCGGCGCTCAGCCGAAACGTTGGTGTGAAACCGTTTGAGGGATTTGTTCGCGGACGTGTTCGGCGAGGCGCGGCGAAAAACGCTCGTTCATATTCCATGAGGTTGTCTCATAAATTAGTACAAACGTTGTTGGAAAGGTGGAGGGGGGACGTATGGATCGACGCGTCCGTGAGATGAAAAAACGCATTGAAAAACGAAGAAGGGAACGTCAATATAAGGGGCAGGATCCAAAAGAATCTAGATGGAGCGCCGCTGATGAGGAGCGGTACGGGCTGCCGGTCGTCACGTATGACCGCTATTCGTTTGAATCCGCTCCCCATCCGTTGTTCCGCAAAGAATGGTTTTTATTCAAAACACTCATCGCTGCCTGTCTCGTGCTAGTGACGGCCATTTTGTTCCGGCATCCGTCCGCTTCCCTCGAGCCGGCGCGGCAGTTTATTGCCCGGACGATGGAAACCGAGTTTCAGTTTGCGGCCGTCTCAGCCTGGTATGAAAAAACGTTCGGTGAGCCGCTCGCTTTTTTTGCCCCGAAAAAGGAAGAAAAGGTGAAAACGGCTTCATCCTATGCAGTGCCGGCTTCTGGACGGATTCTCGAAAGTTTTGAAAAAAACGGGGAGGGTGTGACGATCGAAACCGAGAATGGAGCCAAAGTGGAAGCGATGAAAGAAGGGATTGTCACCTTTGCCGGTACGAAAGACCGTCTCGGCAAAACGGTCATCATCCAACATGCGGACGGCACGGAGACGTGGTATGGACGTTTGGGGGCCATTTCGGTGAAATTGTATGATTTTGTAGAAATGGGGCAGGAAGTTGGCACGGCCGGGGCGAGCGAGGCAAATAAACAGAAAGGGCTGTTTTATTTTGCTATTAAACAAGGAGATGAATTTATCAATCCGATTCAGGTGATTTCCTTTGAATAAGTATATGGCGCTGCTCGGGAAGCTGCACGTCCACCCACTGTTATGGCTGATCGGCGGCATCGCGGTGCTTACCGCCCATTTCAAGCAGCTTTGCCTGTTGTTTTTCATCGTCCTCGTTCATGAGCTCGGCCATGCGGCGGCAGCCGCGTTTTTCTCTTGGCGGGTGAAGCGGATTTTGCTGCTGCCGTTCGGCGGAGTGGCGGAAGTCGAAGAGCACGGCAACCGGCCGTTCCGCGAGGAGTGGATCGTGACGCTCGCCGGGCCGGCCCAGCATCTGTGGCTCGTAGCGGCGGCGTTTTTTTTGTGGAAGGCCGGCATGATGGATGGCGGGAGCTGGGAGCTCTTTTTTCGCTACAATGCGGCCATTTTCGCTTTGAACTTGCTGCCGATCTGGCCGCTGGATGGAGGCAAGCTATTGTTTCTACTGCTGTCCTACCGCCGCCCGTTCAGCGAAGCGCACCGGAACACGGTCGCCGTATCGGCCGCTGCGCTTGCTGTCGGCGTCGTTCTTTTGTTGGTGTTGGCGCCGCGCCAGCTTGATTTATGGGCGATCGCCGGCTTTTTGGCGCATGCTCTTTTGCAGGAGCAAAAGCAGCATCCGTATGTCGTCATGCGCTTTTTGCTTGAGCGGTATTATGGAAACAAAGGCGGCTATACAAAGCTGCGGACGATTACGGCGCCGGCGGACGAACGCATCTCGGCCGTGCTGCAGCGATTTTACCGCGGACAAAAGCATGCGATCATCGTCGTTCGCGACGGGCGCGAACGGGCGACGCTCGATGAAAACGAGCTGCTGCATGCGTTTTTTGCCGAAAAACAAGCCGATGCGCCGCTTGGCGCTCTCATCTATTGATCGTGGCTATATATAAAAGTTTCACATATCCTTGATGGAAAAGTCGCTTATCTATTTTTCGACTGACGAAGGCAAGCCACAGGCTTGCCCTCGTCACACCTTGGCGTGACGGGAGGCCGAACAGCCGCTCGCTTCACAGACTCATACATGGGTCTGAAAGCGGCGTTGTTCGGTCGATCAACAGTCGATCAAATACTCGGTAAAGTTGCAAATGGCAAAGCTTCAAATGGCCTCTCTATATAGTCGTTTGCACCGTTTCATCATCGCCCGCCGGGGGACGAAGATGACGGTTGACGGCCGGCCGTTTCTATGTTACGATAGATGACGTTGTAGACTTTTTGTCCTGCCAACAAGGGCAAAAGAGGGCTGCTGTCGCAAAAAGACGCACCCGCACTACAACCGCTCAGCGCGGGCGATGAAGCGCTCCGTCTTGGGCCGCCTTGGCGCTGGCGAGTCTGAGTCCATGAAGGAGGTGCGATGCATGTACGCAATTATCGAAACTGGCGGCAAACAATTGAAAGTCGAAGAAGGCCAAGAAATTTACATCGAAAAATTGGATGCGAATGAAGGCGATACGGTCACGTTTGACAAAGTGCTGTTCGTCGGCGGGGAAACGGTGAAAATCGGCAACCCGACAGTCGAAGGCGCAACCGTGACGGCGAGAGTGCAAAAACACGGCCGACAAAAGAAAATCATCGTCTTCAAATATAAAGCGAAAAAGAACTATCGCCGCAAACAAGGCCACCGTCAGCCGTACACGAAAGTCGTCATCGAAAAAATCAACGCGTAAAGATGATCCGCGTCACGATTGAACGGGAAGCGGACGGCCGCATCCGCGCGTTTACGATGGAAGGGCACGCCCATTTTGCGAAACGCGGGCAGGACATTGTATGCGCCGGCGCTTCGGCGGTCTCGTTCGGCACGATCAACGCCATCGAGACACTTATTGGCGTAAGCCCGCATGTTTCGCTCGGCAAAGACGGCGGCTACCTCCGCTGCGAGCTTCCGGAGCTGGAAGAAGCGGCGGCAGAGAAAGTACAGTTGTTGTTGGAAGCGATGGTCGTTTCGCTAAAGACGATCGAACGCGATTACGGAACATTTATCCGCGTGACATCCATCTAGCGGGAGGTGACTGCCATGCTGAGACTTGACCTGCAATTTTTTGCTTCGAAAAAAGGGGTCGGTTCGACGAAAAACGGCCGCGACTCGATCGCGAAACGTCTTGGCGCAAAACGGGCTGACGGTCAATTCGTCACCAGCGGTTCGATTTTGTACCGTCAACGCGGAACGAAAGTCCATCCGGGCTTGAACGTCGGCCGCGGCGGCGACGATACGCTGTATGCGAAAATCGACGGCATCGTCCGCTTCGAGCGGCTCGGCCGCGACCGCAAACGCGTCAGCGTCTATCCGGTCAGCCAAGAAGCGTAATCGATGTGGAAAAAACTCTAACCGTTCGGTTAGAGTTTTTTCTTTTTGGGGTAGAGAAAAATCGTTCTCGTTCAATGTCAAAAAATGTTATAGTAAAAGTACATGCCTCCCCCATAGCCGGGAGGCGGAACTCCAAGCGAGGCGGGGAGCCTACGCTTAGTGGATAGGGGAGCGTCGGATGGAGAAGCGATGGACTGTCGTTGAGGTGATGCGCCATGCTCGCCATGACTGGTTGAACAAAATCCAGCTCATCAAAGGGCATTTGGCGCTTAATAAAATCGAACGGGTGCAGGAAATTATTGAAGACATGATCGGTGAGATGCATCAGGAAACGCGATTGACGAATTTGAAGGCTGAGCGGTTCGCTGAGCTTGTCATGACTTATAACTGGGAGCCGCGCCCGCTCGTTCTTGAGTATGAAATCACGGACGGCGAAGCCGATTGGTCGCGGTGTGATGAACAGCTGGCTGAATGGTGCCGCACATTTTTTCGTCTGCTCGAAGCGCAATCCGATGAGCGGACAGAAAACTATTTATGTTTGTCCATTGAACTGTCCGACCGACGGGCGGCGCTGTTTTTGGATTACCGCGGCACGTTTAGGGATGGCGAAACCATTCGTGCTTGGCTTGAGCGCTGTGAACCATCACCGCCGCTTCGGCTCGCGTCGTTTGCTGTTGGCGAGGGCGAATTGACGGTGGAGCTTGAGCTTTTGGCGGCGGAATCTTGATCGTTGATTGGACGAAGGAGAATGGACGAGCCCATGGAGTGCGGACGGATCGATCCAATCGGGCCGAAAAGCGGCGGCTGGGCTTGAACCGCCCGCCAGCCTGCAGACGGCCGATGCTTGCGTACATATTGACATCATGGAATCGACTCTGTATACAATAATAAGTATTAGTCATACTCATTTCACCATGATACCATGATGGAAGCGAATCGGAGGAACAGCCATGTTTGTTGATCAGGTGAAAATTTATGTGAAAGGCGGGGACGGCGGCAACGGCATGGTCGCGTTCCGCCGGGAAAAATACGTCCCAAAAGGCGGGCCGGCCGGCGGAGACGGCGGCAAAGGCGGCGATGTCGTCTTTGTCGTTGATGAAGGGCTGCGGACGTTGATGGATTTCCGCTACCAGCGCCATTTTAAAGCGCCGCGCGGCGAAAACGGCATGTCGAAAAATCAACACGGAAAAAATGCGGAAGACTTGGTTGTCAAAGTGCCGCCTGGGACGGTCGTCATTGATGCGGACACAAACGAAGTGCTGGCTGATTTGACAGAAGCGGGACAACGATTTGTCGTTGCCAAAGGTGGGCGCGGCGGGCGCGGCAACACCCGATTTGCGACGGCGTCCAACCCAGCGCCGGAAATTGCGGAAAACGGCGAACCGGGCGAAGAGCGCAACATCATTTTAGAGCTGAAGCTTCTCGCTGACGTCGGGCTGGTCGGGTTTCCAAGCGTCGGCAAATCGACGCTGCTGTCGGTCGTCTCCGCAGCCCGTCCGAAAATCGCCGAGTACCATTTTACGACGCTCGTTCCGAACTTGGGCGTTGTCGAAACAGAAGATGGGCGCAGTTTTGTGATGGCCGACTTGCCGGGATTGATTGAAGGGGCCCATCAAGGGGTTGGGCTCGGGCATCAGTTTTTGCGCCATATTGAACGGACGCGCGTCATCGTCCATGTCATCGACATGGCGGCGGTCGAAGGGCGCGATCCGTACAACGATTATCTCGTCATCAACGAAGAGCTGAAACAGTACAATTTGCGCTTGACCGAGCGGCCGCAAATTGTTGCCGCCAATAAAATGGACATGCCGAACGCCGAAGAAAACTTGCGCCGCTTCAAAGAGAAAGTTGGCGATGCGGTGCCGGTCTTTCCGATTTCGGCGGCGACAAGACAAGGAGTGCGCGAGCTGTTGTTTGCCGTCGCCGACCTGTTGGAAACGACGCCGGAATTCCCCCTTCATGAACGGGAAGATCCGGCCGTGCAGCGCGTCGTGTACAAATATGAAAAAGAGGAGCCGCCGTTTACGATCACCCGCGCCAGTGATGGAGCATTCATTTTGGCGGGCGACAAAATCGAAAAGTTGTTTAAGATGACGGATTTCTCGCGCGAAGAATCGGTGCGCCGCTTCGCCCGCCAGCTTAAGGCGATGGGAGTGGATGATGCGCTGCGCGAGCGCGGCGCGAAAGACGGAGACACGATCCGGTTGCTTGATTACGAGTTCGAGTTTGTCGACGACTGGGATGAATAGAGCGGGGGAAGGTGCCGTGGAGAAAAAATTTTATTTGGTGCGCGAAGACGTCCTGCCGGAAGCGATGAAGAAAGTCGTGCTCGCTAAACAGCTGCTTGAGCGGAAAAAAGCCGCCTCGGTCGCCGAGGCGGCGCAGCTCGCCAACATCAGCCGCGGCGTTTTTTATAAATACCGTGATGCCATTTTTCCGTTCCAAGCGGTGACGAAAGAAAACATCGTCACGCTCTTTTTCCATTTAGAAGACCGCTCCGGAACGTTGTCAAAGCTGCTTGGCGTTGTGGCGGCGGCCGGCTGCAACGTGCTGACCATCCATCAAACGATTCCGCTTCAAGGGAGGGCGAACGTGACGCTGTCGGTCAGCACAAACGATATGAACGAGGAGATTGATGAGCTCCTCGCTAAGCTCAAACAGCTCGAATTTGTCGAAAAAGTGGAAATTGTCGGTTCGGGAGTGTATTAAAGCAAGGGAGAGGCAAACGAGATGAAAATCGGTTATTTAGGACCGAAGGCGACGTTCACCGAAGCGGCGGCTGCTCTTCTTTTTCCGTCGCAGCCGCGGGAGCCGTATGACACGATTCCCGATTGCATTGACGCCGCGGCGGCCGGAGAGATTGAAGCGGCTGTGGTGCCGCTCGAGAACGCCTTGGAAGGATCGGTCAGTTTGACACTCGACTATTTAATTCATGAACAGCCGTTGCCGATCATCGGCGAAATCGTTGTGCCGATCGAGCAGCATTTGATGGTGCACCCATATTTCACCCCGCATTGGCGCGAAGTGAAAGAAGTGTATTCCCACTCGCACGCCATCGCCCAATGCCGGAAGTTTTTGCATACGGTGCTGAAAGGCGCGAAGCAAGTGCCGATGACGTCAACGAGCGCCGCCGCGAAATTTGTCAGCGAGCATCCGCACTTGCCGGCGGCGGCGATCGCCAACCGGCTGGCGGCGGAAAAATACGGGCTAGTGATCGTGCAGGAAAACGTCCACGATTACGATTACAACCATACGCGCTTTATTGTCGTCAGCCGGCGCAAAGAGCCGCTTTCGCCTGCTTCGCCTCTTTATGCCGGCGACAAGACGACCGTGGTCGTCATGCTGCCGCAAGACCGTCCGGGCGCACTCCATCAAGTGTTATCAGCGTTTGCCTGGCGGCGGCTCAATTTGACGAAAATCGAATCGCGCCCAGCGAAAACGGGCCTTGGAAACTATTTCTTTATTATTGACATCGACGCGCCGATGGATGACGTCCTCATCCCGGGGGCGATCGCGGAAATTGAGGCGCTCGGCTGCACAGTGCAGCTGTTGGGCAGCTATCCATATTATTTTGCTTGACGCAGACAAAAACACGCGGGCGGCCTGCTGCCGTCCCCCTGTTCCTTTTTATATAGATGCAACGAAAACGTTTACCATATCCTTGACGGAAAAGCGGCTTGTCCATTTTTCGACTGACGGAGGCAAGCCACGGGCTTGCCTCCGTCACGCCTTGGCGTGACGGAAGACCGAACAACCACCCGCTTAGCCCCATACATGGGTCTGGAAGCGGCGTTGTCCGGTCGATCGACAGTCGATCAAATGCTCGGTAAAAGCTGCAAATGTGAAAGCTTCAAATGGCATCTATATAGATGGCCCGCCGCGCAGTATTCCGCAGGGAATGAACCGATGTTCGGCCAGGTCCAGTTTACGCTTCGATGAGGAAGCCGGCTTGTTTCAAGGCGCGGCAGGCGGCGTCAAGCTTCACTGGTGAATCGGCTTCCAACGTATGCAAATGGGTTCCGTCTGTCAGCTGCAACAAATACGACGATTTTGTCGCCTCGATTTTGGCGATGAATTGGTCGACTTCCAGACGGTTGCTCACCATGATCGAGGCGGTTAAATCGCCGTAGACCGGATGCTCGATTTTGACGTCCTTGACCGTCACGCCGCAATCCACGAGCAAATACAACTCTTCTTTCGTCTGTTCTGGCGTATGGAAGCAGGCGACCGTCCTCGTGTACGTTTTGGCCGGTTCAGCCGGCTTTAAATACAAATAGCCTTGGCTTGTGGCGATGATTGGTTCGTTGCGCGCCTTTAACAGTGAAATGTCTTGGACGATCACTTGGCGGCTGACGTTCGTTTTCGCTGCCAGCTCAGCCCCCGTGAGCGGCGCTTCGCTTTCTTTCAACCATTGCAAAATGAGCTGGCGCCGCCTTTCCCCTAAAATTTTCTTTTCCTCTTTCACCCGCCATTCCTCCTTTCATGCCGATGTAAGTCGCTCCAATGTGGAAACGAACTGGTCGATCTCCGCTTCGGTCGTGGCCGCGCCCAATGAGACGCGGATGAATTGCTTCGCTTCTTCAGGCGTTTTCCCGACGGCGAGCATCGTCCGCGACGGCGCCTGCAGCCCGACTTGGCAGGCGCTGCCGGTGGAAATGGCGATGCCGGCGCGGTTGCATTCAAGCATCACAAGCTGCCCTTCGTACCCAGCGATGGACAAACCGATAATATGGGCAAGACGGAAATCGGGATGGCCTTCCACCGTCACCGGCAGCTGTTTGGCGGCGATGGCGTGAAGCAACCGATTCCGCAGTCGTTCCAAACGCGACTGTTCGTCCGCCATTCGTCGATGGAGCTGCTGCGCGGCCGTAATGAAGGCGGCAATACCCGGTACGTTGACCGTTCCCGGCCGAAAGCCTGATTCGTGCGTCGCTCCCGGGAATACCGGCTTCCAATGCCGGCGCGGGTTGATGTACACAGCGCCGACCCCTTTGGGACCGTACACTTTATGGGCGGAAACGGATAGGCTGTCTAGTCCTATCTCTTGAACATCTAGCTGTATTTTAGCAAAAGTTTGCACGCAGTCGCTATGAAAAAGGACGCCGTGCGCCCGCAGGAGGCGGCCGATGTCGGCAAGCGGCTGAATCGTGCCGATTTCCGAGTTGGCGTGCTGGATGGAAGCAAGGATCGTCTTCGGCGTGATCGCCCGCTCCAAATCGGCAAGTCGAATGCGCCCGAATCGGTCGACGGGCAAATACGTGACCGTATATCCTTCTGTTTCCAGCTGTTTGAACAGGTGATGGAGCGAGGCATGCTCGATTTCGGTCGTGATCAGGTGGTTTCCCTTATGCCGGTAGGCGGCAGCTAGCGAACGGATCGCGAGCAAGTTCGCTTCCGTTCCGCCGCTTGTGAAATAGATCCCTTCCGCTTCTCCGTTAATCATGGCGGCGAGTTCGCGCCGGCATAAGGCAATCAGTTGTTTCGCTTTCGTTCCGATGTCATGCAAGCTGCTTTCGTTGCCAAAGTAAACGGACGCCGCTTCAGCGTAAGCGGCGATCGCCTCTTGGCACATTGGCGTCGTTGCCGCGTAATCCAAATAAATCATATTCCCCCGCCTTTGCATCATTTTTTTCGCCAAACCTCTTGCCATTAGTTTAAATATGTGTAAATATAGATGTCAAGACAGGTGAAAAGAAAGGGGCGTCCGAGAGTGAAGGAAGGTGGCGTGATTATCGTCGGAAGCGGGCTGGCGGCGTTAACGGTCGCGTATCATTTATCTGAGCTCGACCATGTGATGATATTCACGAAAAAACGTTGCACCGACAGCAATTCATGGCGGGCGCAAGGAGGGGTGGCCGCGGCGCTGGCAGAGAGCGACGATTGGCGCGCTCATTTCCGCGATACGATGGTCGCCGGCTGCTTTCATAACGATGAACGAATGGTCGAACGGCTCGTCCGCGAAGGGCCGAGGCGGCTGCAAGAATGGATCAACGCCGGCATGGCGTTTGATCGGGACGAACGCGGCCGGTTTTGTTTCGGCCTTGAAGGCGGGCATAGCCACCGCCGGATTTTGCACGCCGGCGGCGATCAAACGGGCAAAGCACTCGTTTCGTTTTTGCTTGAGCGGCTCGAGGGACGCGTATGGATGGAAGAAGGCGAGCAGGTGATTGATTTGCTTGTGGAAGAGGGGCGTTGCGTCGGGGTGAAAACGAAGCGGGAAGACGGTTCGGTGTCCATTTGGCCGGCGTCGGCCGTCGTGTTGGCGACCGGTGGATGCGCCGGATTGTATACGTTCACTTCCAATGCGCCGACGGCGACTGGCGACGGCATTGCCATGGCGTACCGCGCCGGTGCGGCGGTGGCGGATATGGAGTTTATCCAATTTCATCCGACGATGCTCGTTGCCGGCGGAAAAGCGGTCGGGCTCGTCTCGGAAGCGGTGCGCGGCGAAGGGGCGGTGCTTGAGGCGGAAGATGGAAGACCGCTGATGGACGGCGTCCATCCGCTTCGCGATCTCGCTCCGCGCGACATCGTCGCCCGAGCGATCGCGGCGGAACTCGATCGCGGCGGCCGCGTCTATTTGAATATTTCCCGCGTGTCCCACTTCCGCCGCCGCTTTCCGACGATCGCCGCGCTATGTGAGGCCTATGGCGTCGACCTTGAAGCCGGCCGCCTTCCTGTCGCGCCGGGCGCCCATTTTTTAATGGGCGGCGTTGTCGTCAACGAGTGGGGGCAGACGACGGTTCCGGGCTTGTACGCCGTCGGGGAAGCGGCGTGCACCGGTGTGCACGGCGCCAACCGGCTCGCGAGCAACTCGTTGCTTGAAGCGATCGTCTTTGGATTCCGTGCGGCCTGCGCCATCCGCCGTCAAGCGGCGTGGCCGGAAACGGTGCACCGAGCGGATTCATCCAGCCCGCGTCGTTTGATTGTACCACGGCTGCCAGAGCGGGCGTTGCTCCGCGAACAGCTGTCAACGTTTGTCGGCATCGTCCGCAACGGCGATCGGCTTCGCGAAGCGGTCGACTGGTTGGAACAGTTTTCGTTGCCGGATTGGCTGGATGGCGACCTTGAACGATTGTCGGCAGAGGAGATTGAAACAGGATATATGTTGCTAGTGGGCTGGCTTGTCGCTTCATCAGCGCTTGGGCGCACGGAAAGCCGCGGCGGCCATTACCGGAGCGATTTTCCGCGTGAACGCCCGGAGTGGCGGGGGCGGCGCCTCGTGCGGACGAAAGAAGAGTGGGCCCGCCTTGGGGCTGGGAGGTAAAGCGGCAAAGAAAACGGAGGGATGAAAGATGAACCGGTTGAAGCTCGAACAACTGTTGCGACAGTTTTTTCTTGAAGATATTGGCGACGGCGATGTGACGAGCGAGACGATTTTTCCGGCTCATGAACGGGCATCAGGCATGTTTATGGCCAAAGCGGACGGGGTGGTGGCCGGCGTCGGCATTATTGCGGCGGGCTATCAGCTGCTGGATCCGCGCGTCGAAGTAACCATCATGAAACAGGACGGCGAACGGGTCCAAGCCGGCGAAACGATCGCCGTCGCATCCGGACCGGTCGGGCCGCTGTTGTCCGGTGAGCGCGTCATTTTAAACTTGCTGCAGCGGTTAAGCGGCATTGCCACCGTGACGCGACAGGCCGTTGACTTGCTTGGCAATAGCTCCACACGCATTTGCGACACGCGGAAAACGACGCCGGGGCTGCGCATGCTTGAAAAATATGCCGTCACATGCGGCGGCGGCTACAATCACCGCTTTGGCTTGTACGACGGTGTCATGATTAAAGACAACCATATCGCCTTTTGCGGATCGATCGCCCGCGCCGTCAAAACGGTGCGGGAGCGGCTTGGGCATATGGTGAAAATCGAAGTAGAGACCGAAACGGAAGACGAAGTGCTCGAGGCGGTCGAGGCCGGGGTGGATGTCATTATGTTTGACAACCGGACGCCGGATGAGGTGCGGGCGTTCGTCCGGCTTGTGCCAAAGCCGATCATCACGGAAGCGTCGGGGGGAATTACGCTCGCCAATGTGGCGGCGTACGGCGCGACCGGAGTCGACTACATTTCGCTCGGATGTTTAACCCATTCCGCCCCGGCGCTCGATATTAGTTTCAATTTGCGATAATGGAGGGGAGAACCGTGAACGTCCTTGAACAGTTGAAACGGCTGGATGAGATGCCCAAACGGTATAAAACGATGGAACGAAGCGAGCTCGAAGCACGCGCCCGCGCGGTGAAAGAACGGTTCGGCCGGCGCCTTTTCATCCCGGGTCATCACTACCAAAAGGATGAGGTCATTCAGTTCGCCGATGCGACCGGCGATTCGCTTCAGCTTGCCCAGCTCGCGGCAAAGAACAGCGAAGCCGAATATATTGTGTTTTGCGGCGTCCATTTTATGGCGGAAACCGCCGATATTTTAACGAGCGACGACCAAACGGTCATTTTGCCGGACTTGCGCGCCGGCTGTTCAATGGCCGATATGGCCGATATTTTTCAAGTCGAGCGGGCATGGGCGGCGCTTATTGAGCGGTTTGGCGAGACGATCGTGCCGCTTGTGTACGTCAATTCGACCGCGGCGATTAAAGCGTTTGTCGGCCGCCATGGCGGAGCGACCGTCACCTCGTCGAACGCGAAAAAGATGATGGCTTGGGCGTTTTCACGGAATGAACGGATTTTCTTTTTGCCGGATCAGCATTTAGGGAGAAATACGGCCTATGCGCTCGGCATCCGTCTTGACGAGATGGCGGTGTGGGATCCGCATGAGGAGACGCTCCAAGGGGCGGACGATCTCGACAAGGTGAAAGTCATTCTTTGGAAAGGACATTGCTCCGTGCATGAAAACTTCACCGTGCGACAAATCGAGCATATTCGACGGATGAAGCCGGGAATCCATGTCATCGTCCATCCGGAATGCAGCTGGGAGGTCGTCCAGCAAGCAGACTACGCCGGTTCGACAAAATACATTATTGAAACGATCCGCAATGCTCCACCCGGCACCCAGTGGGCGATTGGAACGGAAATGAATTTGGTGAACCGGCTGAAGCATGAACATCCAGACAAAGAAATTGTTTCTCTCAATCCATATATGTGCCCGTGTTTAACGATGAATCGAATTGATTTGCCGCATTTCGTCTGGGCGCTCGAATCGCTTGAGCAAGGAGCGATCGTCAATCGCATCACCGTTCCGAAAGACATCGCCGCAGAGGCAAAAGAGGCGCTCGACCGCATGCTTTCGCTTGCCTAGCTTTTTCCCTGGCTTGACGAGGAGGGATCCTCGTTCGGTCAGGGATTTTTTTATCATAAATCAACGATCATCGTCATACATTGTGTTGAAAGACGATAACGGGAAACAAGCATCGGTTCGATCGAGCGTAAACAGTCTCGGTTTAGGAGGGGAATGGAGTGAAAATCCATATTGTCCAAAAGGGCGACACCCTTTGGAAAATCGCCCAAAAATATGGAGTGGATTTTGAACAATTGAAAAAAATAAATGGGCATTTGAGCGACCCGAATATGATTATGCCTGGAATGAAAATCAAAGTGCCGACAGCAGGGGTGCCGGTCAAAAAAGAGACGAAGGCGCCTGTGTCACCCAAAAAAATGCACGTAAAAGAGCACCCGTACGCGGAGGCGAAACCGTTCGTCTCATTCCACATTGATGCCGAGCTTGACACTGCTGTCGCCCCTGCTCCGGAAGGCGAGGCAGCGGTAAACGAACCGGCGGGTGAGGCGCCGAAAGCAGTGGTAAAGAAAACGCCCAAAGCAGTCGTAAAGGAAACACCGAAAGCGCCGGAGAAGAAGGCGGAGAATGTGCCAGTGAATGAAGCGCCAAACGTGCCGGTGAACGAAATGCCAAATGTATCAGTGAATGAAACGCCGAATGCGCCCATCAATGAAGCGCCAAAGGCACCGGCGGGTGAGGCGCCGAAAGCGGCGATGAACGAAACGCCAAAGGCTGTCGAGAAAAAAGCGCCAAAAGCAACGGCACAAGAAGCACCAAAAACGCCGAAAGCGGAGGCAAAAGAAGGGGCAAAAGCGAAAGGCGCCTCTGTGCCGCCGCTTGTGCATACGATTCCGCCGGTGGCCCCGCCTCCTCAACTTTCGTTCGCTCAATCGCTGGCCAACGTGCCGCCGATTCCGCCGAAGCCGAGCAATATTTTGCCCAACATGATGAAAGAGGAGGACAATGAAAGCCCAGCTGAATGGAAAGGGGAACCGGCGGCTGAGAGCGAAGACGCGCCGCCGCTGCCGAACATTCCATACGTTCCTGTCGCCCCGCCGACGATCCCAATATTTGGCACTGACCAAGGATGTACGCCAGTGCCGCCAGTTTGGCCGGGGAGCGGTTTTTACGCGCCGCCGCTGCCGATCATGCCGACGTCCTATCCGCCATCGTCTGCGCCGTCGGCCGTTGGGAAAAGCGGTGAAAGTCCGGAAAACGGTTCGGCGCCGTTTCCCGGCATTCACGAAAGCAGCAGTGAATCATTAGAGCCGCCGTTTTCTGGGCCTGGGGTTGCCGCCCCGTTTGTCCCGTCCGCAGGGGGCGTTCTCCCGCCGCCCGGCGCTGCAACGCCAGTTTATGCGCCGCCTGCGGCGCACCCCTCGCCTTTTGGGTATGCACCGGCCTATGCGCCGCCCCCGTACTATTATGGAGGGTACGCCCTGCCGGCTCCATACGGATATGCGCCGCAGTCAGCGCCGCCGCTTCCGTGGCCAGGCGTCGTTTATCCGACAAGTCCAGCGGGATACTCGCCGCCATCCTACCCGCCATCATCCGCCCCGCCGGTCGCCGGCCCCCGTTTGTTTAGCGAACCGCCGGATGAGGAGAGCGGGCATGGCGAGGAACAATAACCAAGTGAAAAGAGACGCCGCCGGCCGTCTCTTTTTTCTTCTTGACCGCCAATATCGGCTTGTTATTCAACAAGTTGTGGCATTGAAACCGCATGTCTTAGCCATTGCCGCCCGGCAAGGAATGTTTGTCGCCAAAGCGTATCGCTTTCCTGTTGCGGCCGCGCGGCACGCCTGGCTTCTTGCCGCATTAAGGAAGACCGGTTTTTCCGCCGCGCCGGCCCCTATGCCGATCGGGCGCGGAGGAGTGGTTGAAGCCGGCGGATGCTATTGGCTGCTGACGGAATATGTAGCCGGAGCGCGTCCAATCTCGTTTGCCGCTTGGGCTGACGCCGCTGACGGACTTCATTTGCTCGAACGTTACCATACAGCAACGGCAAACATCGCCAGCAGCAAGCAGGAGGCGATGGGGCTGCCGCGTGCGCAGCTGTATGACAAATGGCGGCGCCGCTATGAGGAGTTTTGCCGACATTTGCCTGTTGTTGAAACGATCATGGACAAAGAAGACATTTTATTTACGCTGCGCTGGGCGGATTACTGTCTATCAACGTGTCGCGAGCATGCTCCAGAGTTGACGGCGGATTCTGCTGCCATCATTCATGGTGATGTCGCCTCCCATAATTTTTTGCGCACCACAACCGGCCAGATGTACCTCATCGACTATGACGCGGCCGCTCTTGCCTCGCCCGGGCTTGACTATTGCCAATACGCCAATCGCCTCTTGCCGTATATCGGTTGGTCATATTCAACACTCGCCCGTTTCGCTCCGCTTCGCCGTTGGTTGGAAAAACGCTGGTTTTTGCATGCGCTCTTATTTCCGGCTGATGTGTTTCGCGAATGGCGGTCAGCCGCCGCGCGCCGCCGCCCTCTTGTGTTTGACCGCAAGCGGAGAGAACGGTTTGTCCGCCGCCTTTATGCTATGCTACAATGAGAAATGGAATCTTTGGAAAAGGAGTCGAGGGCGGATGCAAGAAAAAATTGACAAACTCGTGCAATGGTTGCGTGACCAAGTCTCATCAGCCGGTTTAAACGGGGCGGTCGTCGGCATCAGCGGCGGCATCGACTCGGCGGTTGTCGCCCATTTGATTAAGCGTGCCTTTCCGGACGATTCGCTGGGGCTGATTATGCCTTGCAAAAGCAATCCGAAAGATATGGAAGATGCGCTGAAAGTGGTGAAAAGCTGCGGCATCCGGCATTTGGTCATCGATTTGACCGAGGCGCACCGGACGTTGTTTGGCGCGGTCGAGGCCGAGCTGAAAGCCATCGGGGAATGGAGCGAAGAGCGCGCGCGCCTCGGCGATGCGAATACAAGGGCGCGTTTGCGCATGACGACGTTGTATGCGGTCGCCAACAATTACGGCTATCTCGTCGTCGGTACGGACAACGCCGCCGAATGGCATACGGGCTACTTTACGAAATACGGTGACGGTGGAGTCGATTTAGTGCCGCTCATTCACTTTACAAAAGGCGAAGTGCGCGAAATGGGCCGTCTGCTCGGCGTCCCGGAAGAAATTATCAAGAAAGCTCCAAGCGCCGGACTGTGGGAAGGGCAGACGGATGAAAGCGAAATGGGCACGACGTATGAAATGATCGATAAATATTTAAAAGGGGAAGATATTCCAGAACGCGATCGGAAAATTATTGAACGGCTTCATGAACGTTCGCATCATAAACGGCAGTTGGCGATTGCGCCGCCGAAGTTTTAGCTGTCATCTCGTTGGGTTGAACTGACAGCGATAAACCCCCCGCGTTTGCCGCAAGCTAAACGTAAGGCTGGCTTCATGCCAGCCTTGGGCGAAGGAAACCAAGGGGGGTTTTCCATTGAGATACGCGGTCAGATGGATCGGCGCGTTGTCGGTCGCCGGATTGCTCGCCTCATGCACCAACTACCGGGCGAATGAGGAAGGGGCGCAGCGTTATCATGATGCGGCGAGACCGATCGGTTTTTACTCGACGGAGCGAGGCGACGATTTCCGCTATGGCCGATACGGGACGAATGCGCTCAATTATGACAACCGTTATATATGGGCGCGCCGCGGTCCGGTCACCGATTATTTGACGGACGGCGGCCGCCTCGGAGGACCAGCAGCGACCCGGTTTGACACGGACGTTCCGGCTCTTCCGCCCGACGTCGATTTCGGTGACAGTGATTACAACTACCATGGGCATTTGCACTCGCTAAACGTCGATCCGCACCCGTCGTACTACCGAAGCTATGCCGGCGGTTTGGCTGAGAAGCTCTCCCGCCGCGCCGCAGCGGTGAACGGAGTCGACGATGCCCGCGCGGTTGTGTATGGCGATCAGGCGCTCATCGCGATTGCCACAGACGCCCGCCATCCCAAGCGGCTTGAGAAGCGTGTCGAGCAAGCGGTCGCTCCGTACGCGGACGGCAAGCGGGTGCGCGTCACCTCGAATCCGAGCATGTACCACCGCATTCGCACGATTGACAACGCGCTTCGACGCGGGACTCCAATCAATATGGAAGAAATCCGCCGTGATTTGCGCACCATTTTTATCGATGGCACGATTCAAGAACGGCCGGAAAACACTCGGTGACAAACGAAAAAGGCGTCCCAAAAAAGCGGGGCGCCTTTTTTCATGGCTGCTCCTTCGCTGGAGCTTGGCTGACAATTTCCGCGTTTTTTGCTATAGTAATAGTCGGAACATTCCGTTGCGATGAGAGGAGAACTGTCGATGGCTGGACATTCGAAGTGGAAAAATATCCAACGGCGGAAAAATGCTCAAGATGCCAAACGCGGCAAACTGTTCATGAAACTGGCGAAGGAAATTTATGTGGCCGCCAAAAGCGGCGGAGGCGATCCAGCGTCCAATCCGAGCCTGCGCCTTGTCATTGAGAAGGCGAAAGCGGCCAACATGCCGAGCGAAAACATTGAACGGGCGATTAAAAAAGCAACTGGAACCCAAGAACATACCAACTATGAGGAAATTCGCTACGAAGGATATGGACCAGGCGGCGTTGCCGTCATGGTCGTTTGCCTGACGGATAATAAAAACCGCACCGCCGCCAACGTGCGTGCGGCGTTTTCGAAAAACGGCGGCAATTTAGGGGAAACGGGCTGCGTCTCCTATTTGTTCGAGCGCAAAGGGCTGCTCGTGATTGACCGCGAACAGCACAACGTTGATGAGGATGAATTGCTGCTGTTGGCCATTGAAGCGGGCGCCGAGGAGATGGAAACAACGGACGAATCGTTCGAAATTTATACAGCGCCCGAATCGTTTGAAACGGTGAAAGACGAGCTGGAACAGCAAGGATTCACGTTTGCCAGCGCGGAAATTACGATGATTCCGCAAACGTATACGACGCTTGAGGGCGACGATTTGAAAAAAATGCTGAAGTTGATCGATACGCTTGAAGATGATGATGACGTCCAAGAAGTGTACCATAATTTGGACGAATCGGTGCTTGAGGAGTAGCGACGTCCGTCGGCGAAGCCGGCGGATTTTTTTTGTACATACGTTCGAAGGTCGTGGAACATAATGGAATATGATGATCGAGCGCCGTTGGCTCGAATCCCCGCCCCACTTTTTGGATCGGCGGCAGCTTGCTTGGCAAAAAAGCTGATGGATCAAGGAATAAAATGGCGTCCGCTGGTGAAACTAGTGGCGTAAAGGAACCATCATCCGAGAAGAGAGGAACAAACGATGCGAATTCTTTCCCTCATACTGTGGATCGCCGCCATCGTGTTGCCGGTTCATTCGGCCTCCGCCGCACCGGTTAAGATGACGATTGTGCTCGAGCGGCAATACTTGGACGGAGAGATGAGCGAAGAGAAAGTCACCGAAACCGTCGATTCGATGACAGAAATATGGAAAAAATATCGCGGTTGGCAACTCGTGACGCTCGATGATCAGACGATCGTGTTTCGCAAAACAATCAACGACATTTCGCCGTTGTTAAAAACAAACGGCTACTTCGGAATTACGGACGATGGCACGTTGTCTATCTTCAACGGCAAACCGGGCCGGTCGAGCGAAATCATCCAGTCGTTTTTCCAAATCGACGTGCAAAAGCTCGAAAGCCGTCAGCAAGAAAAGCTGAAGAAAGGAATTCGCGTCCTCTCGAAAGAGCGGTATGAACAAGTGATCGAAATGTACCGCCATTTTGCGGTCGTCCAATAAACCAGGCGAAAGCCCGTGGTGCAAAGCGCATCGCGGGATTTCTTTTTGCTATAATGAAATCATATGATACAATGAAAGGACGAAAAAAGGAGAGGAGCATCCATTGATCGAGTTTATCCGTGGGTATGTCGATTACGTCTGCCCGGAATATATCGTCATCGACCATAACGGCATCGGCTACGAGATCTTTACGCCGAACCCGTTTGCGTTTCAGGAAAGCCGCGAGGCGGCGGTGACCGTCTATACATACGAATATGTACGCGAAGGTGTGCACGCCTTGTACGGGTTCCCAACGCGCGAGGAGCGCAACTTGTTCGCCAAGCTGCTGCAAGTGTCGGGCATCGGGCCGAAAGGCGGCCTCGCCATTTTGGCGGCCGGGCGTCCGGATGAACTGGCGCGGGCCATCGAGGAAGAAAACGAGGCGTTTTTATGCAAGTTTCCAGGCGTGGGCAAAAAGACGGCCCGGCAAATGATTTTGGATTTAAAAGGGAAGCTCGGGGCGCTTGCGGCGCCGGCGGCTGCACGTTCGGCCGCACCGCTTTCCGGTGCGCTCGCCGAGGCGGTGGCGGCGCTCAAGGCGCTCGGCTACGCTGAACGGGAGATCGAGAAAATCATTCCGGCGCTCCGCGAAGAAGCGATGTCGACGGAACAGTATGTGAAGCGGGCGCTGGCGCTGCTTTTGGGATAAACAGCGGCCAAAGGGAGGAATGACGGTGGAGGAACGGCTTGTATCCGGGGAGGTCTTAGGGGAAGAAACTGCGCTTGAACCGAGTTTGCGCCCGCAATATTTGCATGAATATATCGGGCAAGATAAGATCAAAGAAAACTTAAAAGTGTTCATTGAAGCGGCCAAGCTCCGCGAAGAGACGCTCGACCATGTGCTGCTGTACGGACCGCCGGGGCTTGGGAAAACGACGCTCGCCGTGATCATCGCCAATGAAATGGGCGTCAAGCTGCGAGCGACATCTGGACCGGCGCTCGAGCGGCCGGGAGATTTGGCGGCGCTTCTCACTTCGCTTGAGCCGGGGGATGTGCTCTTTATTGATGAGATCCACCGGCTGCCGCGGGCGGTGGAAGAGGTGCTCTATCCGGCGATGGAAGATTATTGCTTAGATATCACGATTGGCAAAGGGCCGGATGCGCGCACGCTTCGCCTCGACTTGCCGCCATTTACGCTCGTCGGGGCGACGACGAGAGCCGGGGCGCTGTCGGCGCCGCTTCGCGACCGGTTTGGTGTCATCAGCCGGCTCGAATACTATCACGTCGACCAACTCGCCCAAATCATTGAGCGGGCGGCGGCCATCTTGCAAATCGGCATCGAGCGCGAAGCGGCGCTTGAGCTTGCCCGTCGGGCGCGCGGCACGCCGCGCATCGCCAACCGTTTGCTGCGGCGCGTCCGCGATTTTGCGCAAGTGCGCGGAGAGGGGGGAATTACGCTGCCGCTTGCTGTCGAGGCGCTCGAGCGGCTGCAAGTCGACCGGCTCGGGCTCGACCAAATCGACCATAAGCTGCTTTCAGCGATGATTGAAAAATTCGCCGGCGGCCCGGTCGGGCTCGAAACGCTGGCGGCCGTCATCGGCGAAGAAGCACAAACGATTGAAGAAGTGTATGAGCCGTACTTGATGCAGATCGGTCTCTTGCAGCGTACGCCGCGCGGGCGCGTCGTCACGCCGGCTGCGTACACCCATTTAGGAATGGAGGTTCCGAAGCGGTGAACAGCTTGCCAAAGTTGATCATGACGATCGGCGTTGTGCTCATCATTGTCGGGTTTGTCATGCAGTTTGTCAAACTCGGCCGCTTGCCGGGGGATATCGTCATCCGCAAAGGGAATATGACGTTTTATTTTCCCGTTGTGACATCCATCTTGCTGAGCGTTGTGTTATCGTTGATTTTTTACGTGCTCGGACGATTTCGCTGAAGGAAGGAGAACTGCATGAAAGTCGATTTGTTTGATTTTCATTTGCCGGAAGAGTTGATTGCGCAAACGCCGCTTCCAGACCGGGCGGCATCAAGGCTCATGGTGCTCGATAAACGAACGGGCGCCATTCGCCATGAAACGTTTCGCAACATTATTTCGTACTTGAATCCGGGCGACTGCCTCGTTTTAAACGATACGCGCGTCATGCCGGCGCGGCTTTACGGCGAAAAAGAGGAAACGGGCGGAACGGTCGAAGTGCTGCTGTTAAAGCAATTGGACGGCGACCGTTGGGAGACGCTCGTCAAGCCGGGAAAACGAGTCAAGCCAGGAACGAAACTCACCTTTGGCGAGGGGAAGCTTGAAGCCGTCTGCCTCGATACGCTGGAACACGGCGGGCGAGTGCTTGAGTTTTCGTATGACGGCCTGTTTTATGAAGTATTGGCCGAACTTGGGGAGATGCCGCTGCCCCCGTACATTAAAGAAAAGCTTGACGACCCGGAACGGTATCAGACGGTGTACGCCCGTGAAATTGGTTCGGCAGCGGCGCCAACCGCCGGTTTGCATTTCACCGAAGAGCTGCTTGACGCCATTCGCGAAAAAGGGGTGCATATCGTCTTCATCACCCTTCATGTCGGGCTTGGCACGTTTCGGCCAGTGCAAGTGGACGAAGTCGAGAAGCACGATATGCACGCCGAATTTTATCAAATGAGCGAGGAAACGGCTGAGACGTTAAACCGCGTCCGGGAGCAGGGCGGCCGCATCATCGCCGTCGGCACGACGTCGACACGGACGCTCGAGACGATCGCCGGCAAACATAACGGCCGATTTGTTGCAGAAAGCGGCTGGACCGACATTTTCATCTATCCGGGCTATGAGTTCAAAGGGATTGATGGGCTGGTGACGAACTTCCACCTGCCGAAATCGACGCTCATCATGCTCGTGAGTGCGCTTGCCGGGCGCGAAAATATTTTGCACGCGTATCAAGTAGCGGTCAAAGAGCGATACCGCTTTTTCAGCTTCGGTGATGCGATGCTCATCATTTGAGAAAGGAGACGAGCACGTTGACGACACCGATTCGCTTTGAACTGATCAAAACGTGCCGGCAGACGGGCGCGCGCCTTGGCATCCTCCATACGCCGCACGGCTCGTTTGAAACGCCGATGTTTATGCCGGTTGGGACGCTCGCCACGGTCAAGACGCTGTCGCCGGAAGAGCTGAAGACAATGGGGGCCGGCGTCATTTTAAGCAACACCTATCATCTTTGGCTGCGCCCGGGGCATGACATTGTCGCGGAAGCGGGCGGGTTGCATGCGTTTATGAATTGGGATCGCGGCATTTTGACGGATTCCGGCGGCTTCCAAGTGTTCAGCCTCAGTGAATTCCGCCGCATCGAGGAAGAAGGCGTCTATTTCCGCAACCATTTAAACGGCGATAAGCTGTTTTTATCGCCGGAAAAAGCAGTCGAGATTCAAAATGCGCTTGGCGCCGACATCATCATGGCGTTTGATGAGTGCCCGCCGTATCCAGCGACGTATGAATACATGAAACAGTCCATCGAGCGGACGAGCCGTTGGGCGGAGCGCTGCTTGAAGGCGCACCGCCGCCCGAATGAGCAAGGGCTGTTTGGCATCGTCCAAGGCGGTGAATATGAAGATTTGCGCCGGCAAAGCGCCCGCGATTTAGTGTCGCTCGATTTCCCGGGCTATGCGGTCGGCGGGTTGTCGGTCGGCGAGCCGAAGGAGGTCATGAATCGGGTGCTTGAGTTTACGACGCCGCTTCTGCCGGCGGACAAGCCCCGCTATTTAATGGGCGTCGGTTCGCCGGATTCGCTCATCGACGGAGCGATCCGCGGCATCGACATGTTCGACTGCGTATTGCCGACGCGCATCGGCCGCAACGGGACGGTGATGACGAGCGAAGGACGGGTGGTGATCAAAAATGCCCAGTACGCTCGCGACTTCTCGCCGCTCGATCCGAACTGCGACTGCTACACGTGCCGGAACTATACGCGCGCGTACATCCGCCATCTCATCAAATGTGATGAAACATTTGGCATCCGCCTCACGTCTTACCATAACGTCTATTTTTTGATAAAATTGATGGAGCAGGTGAGACAAGCGATCCGCGAAGATCGACTCGCCGATTTCCGTGAGGAATTTTTCGAACGCTACGGCTTCAACAAGCCGAATGCAAAAAACTTTTGACGACCGGAAAGGAGGGGGATTGCATGAACGCAGCGATCGCCAATTTGTTGCCGATTGTGCTGTTTTTTGTGATTTTCTACTTTTTGCTCATTCGCCCGCAGCAAAAACGGCAACGCGCCATCCAGCAAATGCAGGCGAATTTGAAAAAAGGCGATAAAATCATCACGATCGGTGGATTGCACGGCATCATCGACTCGGTCGATGAGGACAAAATCATCGTTCGCGCCGGCGACGGCACGCGACTGACGTTCGACCGCTCCGCGGTGAGAGAAGTGGTGGCGGAAAGCAAGGCGTAGCGAAAGCGCGGCCATCGGCGTCTAAGCTTGAGCGCCGATTTGAACGGCGGTGTGAAAAGCGCGAGCGAGACGCAATCTCGTTTCTTACCATCGCGCTCTCCATCACAAAAGGTGTCCCGTTTGCTTTGAGGACACCTTTTGCTTTTGCGCTGGTTTGTCGTTTTTACGTCCGTTCATAGCGCGACGATGACAAATTGACCCCGACGATGCCGCCTAAGGAAGCAGCGGCGAAAAAGGCAAGGTGGTACAGCCATTGTTCGACGGTAAACGATTTTTCCATGCCAAGAAATTGAAACAAAAAGATGATCGCCGTAAATAAGAGGCCGGTCAGCCCGCCGGCGAGCCATCCTTTTTCTTGGCTTTTTCCGCCGGCGACAACGCCGCCGATAAACAGCGAGACAACCGAGGCGGCAAACACGATCCAGGTGAGCGACGATTCGTGAATGTCCGTCCATTTGAGCAACAACGAAAAAATGAAGCTGACGAGCGCCGCCAACACAAAAACTGTGGCGATTCCATACACCAGTGCGCTGCCAAGCCGTGACACCGCGATCCCTCCTTGGCCCAAACGCTTTTTACCACAATATATTCACCGCCGGACAGGTTTAGACGTTTATTTTCGCTTGTTTTTGCCGGCCAGCCAGTGCAGCCCCGGAAGGTAGACGAGCTCTTCGCGCCGGATGAGCCGGAACAGAACGAGGCAGGCGGCATATAGGGCGGCTGTCGCGGCCATGGCAAGCAGCGTCCAAAGCGGTGCGGGCACCGCCAAAAGCGGATGGCGGGAGAGCGCATAGCCGATTGCGCCCGCAGCGATGATGGCGCCAAGCGCTTTGATGTACTCGCGCGCATCGATGGAAAAAGACACCACCTTGACGACCGTGGCAAAGTGAAGCAACGTCACAAGAACGGTGCTGACTGCAGTCGCCAGCGCCGCGCCCATAATGCCCAAACTTGGACGGGAAGCAAGGACGAAGATGCACACGAGCTTCACCACTGCTCCGATCAAGCTGTTCGTCATGGCGGCGTTCGCCAAGTCCAGTCCTTGCAAGACCGCCTGCAGCGGGCCTTGGAAATAATACAATAAGAAAAACGGCGCCATCACTTGAATAAAGATCGCGGCTTCACTTGTGCCGTACATCCAGCGCATGAGCGGCTCGGCGAACAAGTAAAGAACGACGGTGGAAAGGCCGCCGGTGACAAGCGACAAGCGCATCGCCTGGGCGATCCGGTATTCGACCAAAAGCAGCTTGCGTTGCGCCATGGCTTCGCTGATGGCCGGCACCAGGGCGGTCGAAAGCGCGTACGTAATAAACGACGGCAACGTCAACAACGGCAGCGCGTAGCCGACAAGCTGTCCGTATTGCCTTGTGGCAGTGGAGGCGGCGATGCCGGCCAATGCCAAGCTGTTGGCGACGACGATTGGCTCAAAAAACCAAGAAAGCGAGCCGATCAAACGGCCGCCGGTCGTCGGCAAGGCAATGCGCATGAGGCGGACGAACGTCTCTTTGCCGGCTTGGACGTAGTGAAAAAACTTTGTCCGCAGGCGAATCGATTTTTTAACCTTAAATAAAAACAGCAAATACAATAATGCTGCCAGCTCGCCGAGAACGGAAGACGCCATGGCGCCGGCGGCGGCATACTCGACGCCGTACGGCAAAAGCGGCTGTGTGCATAAAGCGATCAAGCTGATGCGGACGATTTGTTCCATCAAGAGCGAGTAGGCGTACGGTTTCATTTGCTGGCGTCCTTGAAAGTAGCCGCGCAGCACCGAAGAGATGGCGACGATCGGCACAATTGGAGCGATGGCAAGAAGCGGATAGTACGTGCGCGGGTCGGTGAACATCGTCCGGGAGAGCCATGGCGCAGCAGCGATCAACGCCGGCAGAAGCACGATGCTTAGCGCGCCGGTGGTGGCCAGCGACACGACGAGAATTTGTTTCACCCGCTGCCGGTCGCCGGCCGCCTCTGCTTCGGCGACGAGTTTGGAAATGGCGACCGGCAGCCCGATCTGCGTCGCGGTAATCGCTAAAACGAGCGTCGGCACGGCCATCATGTACAGCCCGACTCCTTCATCGCCGATCATGCGGGCGACGACAATTCGGTTGATGAAGCCGAGAATTTTCGTAATAAAGCCAGCGGCGATTAAAATGACCGTACCTTGTAAAAATTTAGACATTTTCTCCCCCTGCCTTCTCAAATGCCTCCGTCTTTTATACAATATATGCAAGGCCCATGGCCAAGCATGACAAGATTGGCAGGCGGCAATGGATACAAGGGGGTATGGGGGATGGATGAAAACCGGAAGCTGCGCGAACAGCTCATGCCGGCGCTCGAGTCGAAGTGCGATGAGTTTCGTCTTCTCGGCTATACGCAAGTGACGATGGACGGGCTGTGGGAATGTTTATGTTCCCGCAAGTGGAAGCATCGGCCGGCGGAAAAAAAACTGCATGAGTTGGTCAGCGACATTTTCTCTCTTTCGCCGAGCGAGTATATGATGTTTTTGACGATGCGTTCGTATAAGCAGCAGGCGGCCGGCGATGATGAGTTGGAGCGGGTTTTAAAGGAATTGTTATAGTGGAAAATTGACACTTGCCGGCTGCTGTTTCATAATGGAAGGCGAGGCCAATGTTTTGCTTGGCGCTGCGGCGGACGGCGCCGAGGCAAGTTGAAGGAGGATCTTAAGGAGAATGGTAAAACGAAGCCGCATCGTCGCCTTTTTTCTGCTCCTGCTTTTGTTCGCCGGAGTGATGGGGCCGACGATTCAAGGAATTGTACATAACATCAAACTGGGCCTTGACTTGCAAGGCGGTTTTGAAGTGCTGTATGAAGTGAAGCCGGCCAAAAAAGGCGATAAGATTGACCAAGAGACGCTGCAAAGCACCGTCAGCGCGCTGAATAAACGGATCAACGTCCTTGGCGTCAGCGAGCCGCGCGTTGACATCGAGGGAGGAAACCGCATCCGCGTCCAGCTCGCCGGGGTGAAAGACCAAAATGAGGCGCGCGAAATTTTGTCCACGCAGGCGAAATTGACGTTCCGCGATGTCAATGACAACGTGCTTATGGACGGAAGCGACCTCGTCCAAGGCGGAGCGAAGCTGTCGTTTGATGAAAACGGCCGGCCGAGCGTCGCTCTGAAATTGAAAGACGCCGACAAGTTCCGCCAGGTGACGGAAAAAGTATATAAAATGGGGCCGCCAAACAACATTTTAGTCATTTGGCTCGATTTTAAAGAAGGGGTGGACTCCTACCGGAAAGAAGCGGGCAAAGCTGATCCGAAATTTATTTCCGCCGCTTCAGTCAACCAAGTGTTCAATCAGACGGATGTGTCGATCGTCGGCAATTTTACGGTCAAAGAAGCGCAACAGCTGGCCGATTTGCTCAATGCCGGCGCGCTGCCGGTCGAGCTGCATGAAATTTACTCCACGTCCGTCGGCGCTCAGTTTGGGAAAAACGCCCTGCAAAAAACGGTGTTGGCCGGCATCATCGGTGTGGCGGCGATCTTCTTGTTCATGATTTGGTTTTACCGGCTTCCCGGGATCATCGCCGTCATTACGCTGTCGGTATACATTTATTTGATTTTGCTTTTGTTTGATTGGATGAACGTCGTTATGACGCTGCCAGGCATTGCCGCCCTGATTTTGGGGGTTGGGATGGCGGTCGATGCCAACATTATTACGTACGAACGGATCAAAGAGGAGCTGAAGCTCGGCAAGTCGATGCTGTCGGCGTTCCGTGCTGGCAACCGCGGGTCGTTTGCGACGATTTTTGACGCCAACCTTACGACGATCATCGCCGGCGCTGTTCTTTTTATTTACGGGACAAGCTCGGTGAAAGGGTTTGCGACGACGCTCATCATCAGCATCGTCGTCAGCTTTCTCACCGCCGTTTACGGCACGCGGCTGTTGCTCGGACTGCTTGTGTCAAGCCGCTGGCTCGATAAAAAGCCGGAGTGGTTTGGCGTCAAAAAGTCGGAAATCTTAAACATTGCCGAAACGACCGAGGAAACGGAAGTGCCGACGAAGTTTGACCGCTGGGATTTTGTCAAACATAGCAAAAAGTTTTTCATTTTCTCTGGCGCATTGACGATCGCCGGCGTCATCTCGTTGTTTGCCCTGGGGCTGAATCTTGGCATTGACTTCACGAGCGGAACGCGCGTTGAGGTGACGAGCAGCCAGCCGATCGATGCAAAAGAGTTGAGCGGCTATTTCGAGCGGCTCGGCTACAAGCCGGAAGATGTCGTCCTGTCCGGCACGGATGGGAAAACAGGCGTCGTCCGCTTGATTGGCGTGCTCGATAAGCAAGAAATTGCCAAGCTGAAAAATGAATTGAAGCAAGCGTATGGCAACGAACCAAACATCAGCACCGTCTCTCCGGTCGTCGGCAAGCAGCTGGCTCGCAACGCGCTCATTGCTGTGCTTATTTCATCCATCGGCATCATTCTTTACGTGACGATTCGCTTTGAGTGGCGAATGGCGCTCGCAGCCATTGTCGCCTTATTGCACGATGCGTTTTTTATTATTACCGTGTTCAGCTTGACGCGTCTTGAAGTCGATTTGACATTCATCGCCGCGGTGCTGACGATCATCGGGTACTCGATCAACGATACGATCGTCACGTTTGACCGCATCCGGGATTTGATGAAAAAGCGGAAAGTGAAAACGGTCGACGACTTGAAGCATATCGTCAACCGGGCGTTGCAGCAAACATTTACGCGCTCGGTCAATACCGTCTTGACCGTCTTGTTTACGGTCATCGCGTTGCTCATCTTTGGCAGCGAAGCGATCCGCAATTTCAACCTCGCCTTGCTCGTTGGACTTGTGTGCGGCGTCTATTCGTCGCTTTGCATCGCTTCTCAGCTTTGGGTCGTTTGGAAAGGACAGGAGCTCAAAAAAGGGAAAGGAGCCAAAAAAGCGGCGGCCGAGGCCGAACCGCAAGTGTAACAGCGCGCCGGAAAAGCGAATGTGCTTTTCCGGCGCCTTTTTGTTCGGTGCAATGCTTAGGGCGGAAAATGGATACACTAACCGTCAGATGCAACATAGGCAGCGCGTGAGGCTGCTGAATGCAAAGGTGGGGGAGATGGCCATGGAACACGAACAGCGGTTCAGGCAGGCGAAAACGGCAGCGATCGTCGGGATCGCTGGAAATATGGCGCTTGCTGCTGTCAAGGCGGCGGTCGGCGTGTGGAGCCAAAGCCAAGCGTTGATCGCTGATGCCGCCCATTCAGCGTCCGATGTTGCCGGCTCGTTCGCCGTTTGGGTCGGACTGCGGGCCGCTGCGCGCCCGCCGGATGAGGATCATCCGTACGGGCATGGGAAAGCGGAATCAATCGCCGCCATTATTGTGGCGGTTCTTCTATTTCTCGTTGGGATCGAGATCGGGCGCTCGGCGTTTCTGTCATTTTTCGCCCCACTGTCGCCGCCCGGGGCGGCCGCCATTTACGTCTTGTTGTTGTCGATTGCTGTCAAAGAAGCGATGTTTCGCTATAAATACCGGCTCGGGAAAAAGCTAAACAGCGATGCGCTGATCATCAACGCCTATGAGCACCGATCGGATGTGTTTTCGTCGTTTGCTGCGCTCATCGGCGTCGGCGCCGCCATTGTCGGTGGAAAATGGGAGATTGACTGGCTTGTATACGCCGACCCGCTCGCCGGATTGTTCGTCTCGCTGCTTGTTCTGAAAATGGCATGGGACCTTGGCCGACAGTCGGTCCATACGGCGATCGACCATGTGCTTCACGAGGAAGAGGCCGGCTATTTGCGCGAGGCGGTCTTGTCCATTCCCGATGTGCGGCAAATCAATGAGCTGCATGCGCGCGAGCACGGCCATTACGTCATCGTCGATTTGAAAATCGCCGTCGATCCGCAATTGACGGTCGAAGAGGGGCACCGGATCGGAAAGAAAGTGAAAGAAAAACTGCTGACGCTGCCGCGCGTCCGCAATGTCATGGTTCACATCAACCCGTACAACCCGGAAAAAAAACCGTAATGTCGTTGCCTGCCCTTTTCTCCTTTTTGTATAATAAGGAGAGTTGAGGTGGGAGACATGTTGAAAGCGAAAACGCGTTGGGAGGTGGAGCGCCTCGATGAGCAGGCGGTGAGGCGGCTGGCTGAGGAAGCCGGCGTCACGCCCTTATTGGCGAGGCTTCTCGTCCGCCGCGGGGTGCGGACGGCCTCGGAGGCGGCGGCGTTTCTCAATCCGCTTGAGCAACCGTTTCATGATCCGTTTTTGCTTGATGGGATGGAGCGAGCGATTCAGCGTCTAAAGCGGGCGATCGACGCGGGTGAACGCGTGTTGGTATACGGCGATTACGATGCCGATGGCGTTTGCAGCACGTCGGTGATGGTGAGTGCTCTCAAGGAGGCGGGGGCGTCGGTCGAGTTCTACATTCCGAACCGATTTACGGAAGGATACGGGCCGAACATGGCGGCGTTTCGCTCCGCAAAAGAGCGCGGCGTTTCCGTCATTGTGACCGTCGACAATGGGATTGCGGCGGTCAAGGAAATTGCGGCCGCCAACGAGTGGGGGATGGATGTCATCGTAACGGATCACCACGAGCCAGGTCCGGTGTTGCCGGAGGCGCATGCGATCATTCATCCGAAGCAGCCGGGAAGTACATATCCGTTTCGCGATTTAGCCGGCGTCGGCGTTGCGTTTAAGGTAGCCCATGCCTTGCTTGGGCGGGTGCCGCGCCATTTGCTTGATTTGGTCGCGATCGGCACGATCGCTGATTTGGTTCCGCTTGTTGGGGAAAACCGCCTCTTTGTTGCACACGGGCTTGAAGCGTTGCGAGCGACGGAGCGCATCGGGCTGCGCGCTCTTTTTCGGCAATGCCGCATTGATGCGGCGGCCATCAACGAACAGACGGTCGGATTTGTCATCGCTCCGCGCTTGAACGCGGCGGGGCGCCTCGGCGGCGCCGATCCGGCAGTGGCGCTCTTAATGACGGACGATGAGAACGAAGCGGTGCAGCTGGCGGCGGAGATGGACGAGTTAAACCGCGAACGTCAGCAGCTTGTGGCACAAATCGCTGAAGAAGCGGCGGACATGGTGCGCCGCCAATTTCCTCCTGAGGAACATCGCGTCTTGGTTGTGGCAGGCGAAGGATGGAATGCCGGAGTGGTGGGCATTGTCGCTTCTAAGCTTGTCGAGCAGTTTTACCGCCCGGCGGTCGTGCTTTCAATCGACCGGGAAAAAGGGATCGCCAAAGGGTCAGCCCGCAGCATTCATGGGTTTGACTTATTCGCCAGCCTGTCGCAATGCCGCGACCTGTTGCCGCACTTTGGCGGCCACCCGATGGCGGCGGGGATGACATTGTCGCTTGATGATGTCGAAGAATTACGGCAACGGCTGAACGACATCGCCGCCGAAACGTTGTCTGAGGACGATTTTACGCCGCCGACGTTCATTGATGCTTCCTGTTCGATTGCTGAGTTGACGCTGTCGGCCGCCCGCAGCCTTGAGCGGTTCGCTCCGTTTGGCGTCGGCAATCCGCGGCCGCTTGTTCTCATTGAAGGGGCGTCCGTTGAAACCATGCGGCGCGTCGGGGCGAACGGAGCCCATATGAAAGCCGTCTTTTCCCAAGACGGGGCCGCGATCGATGCCATCGGCTTCGGCCTTGGGCCGTTATGCGAAGAAATCGCTCCGGATGCGCGCATTTCGGCGGTCGGGGAGCTGTCGGTGAACGAATGGAACGGGTTCGCCAAGCCGCAGCTGTCGTTGTGTGATCTGGCGGTCAGCGACTGCCAGCTGTTTGACGTCCGCGGCTGCCGCGACGTCCGTCCACTTCTTGAGCGGCTGCCAAAAGAGAAGCGGCTAGTCGTCTCCTTTCGCTGTGAAACTGGGCAGCGCCCGGACGTGGCGCCATTTCGCGGGGAGCTTCATTGCGTGCCGACCGAAGAAGAGGCGGGCGCCTTATCGATTGACGACCGCTATGTCGTGCTGCTTGACGTGCCGCCGCGGCTGGCCTTGCTGTCGGCGCTTCTTGGCAGCGGGCGGCCGGCGCGCATTTACGCGGTGTTTGCCCAGCCCGAGGCGCAATTTTTCCGCACGTTTCCGACGCGCGACCATTTTAAATGGTTTTACGCCTTTTTGCATCAACACCGTTCGTTTCCGCTCGCCAAGCGCGGTGGTGAGCTGGCCCGCGCCCGCGGTTGGACGGAAGAGACGGTTCATTTTATGGCGAAAGTATTTTTAGAGCTTGACTTTATCAACGAACAAAACGGCGTCATTTCGCTCGTTCATCAGCCGGCGAAGCGCGATTTGCACGAATCGCCGACGTACCGCCGGCGGCGGGACGAGCTCGAGGCGGAGCATCAGTTAGTCTATTCCACTTACGAGCAATTGAAACGCTGTTTGGCGGAAATGACACGTTCGCAAACGCACGAGGAGGCAAACGTATCATGGACTTAAAACAATACATTACGATTGTGCCCGATTTCCCGAAGCCGGGCATCATGTTTAAAGATATTACAACGCTGATGGACAACGGTCCGGCGTACAAATATGCGACCGACCAAATTGTTCAATATGCGCGCGAAAAACAAATCGATATCGTCGTTGGTCCGGAAGCGCGCGGCTTTATCATCGGATGCCCAGTCGCCTATGCGCTTGGCGTCGGATTTGCGCCGGTGCGCAAGGAAGGGAAGCTGCCGCGCGAAGTCGTCCGTGTGGAGTATGGCCTGGAATATGGAACAGATGTCTTGACGATGCATAAAGATGCCATTAAGCCAGGGCAGCGCGTGTTGATCACCGACGATTTGCTGGCGACGGGCGGGACGATGCGGGCGACGATCGATTTGGTGGAACAGCTCGGCGGAGTGGTGGCCGGATTGGCGTTTTTGATTGAGCTTACCGAGCTTGGCGGCCGCAAAAAATTGGAAGGCTACGATATTTTGACGCTGATGCAGTTTTAAACAGTCGACATTGTTCGCATCTTCGGATACAATAAAGAAAAAAGGGGCACTCACACATGAGTGCTCTTTCTTATTAACCGTATGAACGCAACGGACCTCTGTGCTTTGCAGCTTCAATTTTAATCGATTAAAAAGGTGATTCAACCCTATGGCCAATGAACAAGTGCTGACAGCGGAGCAAGTGTTTGAACGAGCGAGCTGTTATTTGTCGGAACAAGACGTCGCCTTTTTGAAAAAGGCGTATGAGTTTGCCAAGCACGCCCATCGCGACCAATTTCGGAAATCGGGCGAACCATACATCATCCATCCGATTCAAGTCGCGGGCATTTTGGTGGACTTAAAGATGGACGCGACAACGATCGCCGCCGGGTTTTTGCATGATGTCATCGAAGACACCGAGGCGACAAAAGAAGACCTCGAGCGCGAGTTCGGCGCGGAAGTGGCGATGCTTGTCGATGGGGTGACGAAGCTTGGGAAAATTAAATATAAATCGCAGGAAGAACAGCAGGCGGAAAACCACCGGAAAATGTTTTTGGCCATGGCGCAAGATATCCGCGTCATTTTAATCAAGCTGGCCGACCGTCTGCACAACATGCGGACGCTGAAGCATTTGCCGGCGGAGAAGCAGCGGCGCATCGCCAACGAGACGCTTGAAATTTTCGCCCCGCTCGCGCATCGGCTCGGCATTTCGAAAATTAAGTGGGAGCTTGAGGATACGGCGCTTCGCTATTTAAATCCGCAGCAGTACTACCGCATCGTCAATTTGATGAAGAAAAAGCGCGCCGAGCGCGAGCAATATTTGGAAGAGGTCATTCAAGAGGTGCGCGAACGACTTAATGAAGTGCACATCCCGTGCGAAATTTCCGGACGCCCGAAGCATATTTACAGCATTTACCGAAAAATGGTAATGCAAAACAAACAGTTTAATGAAATTTACGATTTGCTCGCTGTCCGCATCATTGTCAACAGCATTAAAGACTGCTACGCGGTGCTCGGCATCATCCATACATGCTGGAAGCCGATGCCAGGACGCTTCAAAGACTACATCGCCATGCCGAAGCCGAACATGTACCAATCGCTCCATACGACGGTGATCGGCCCAAAAGGCGAACCGCTCGAGGTGCAAATCCGCACGTTTGAAATGCATCAAATCGCCGAGTTCGGGATCGCCGCCCACTGGGCGTACAAAGAAGGAAAGACGATCAAACCCAACTCGTTTGAAGAAAAGCTGTCTTGGTTTCGGGAAATTTTGGAATGGCAAAACGACGCCAGCAATGCCGAAGAGTTCATGGAATCGCTCAAGATGGATTTGTTTTCCGACATGGTGTTCGTCTTCACGCCAAAAGGCGATGTCATCGAGCTGCCGGCCGGATCGGTGCCAATCGATTTCGCTTACCGCATCCATTCGGAAATCGGCAACAAGACGATCGGGGCGAAAGTCAACGGCAAAATGGTGCCGCTTGACTACAAGCTGCAAACGGGCGACATCGTCGAAATTTTAACTTCCAATCATTCGTACGGTCCGAGCCAAGACTGGCTGAAACTGGCGAAAACGTCGCAGGCGCGCAACAAAATCCGCCAGTTTTTCAAAAAGCAACGGCGCGAAGAAAACATCGAAAAAGGCAAAGAGATGGTCGAAAAAGAGGTGCGCAGCCTCGGCTTTGAGCCGAAAGAAGTGATGACGGCCGACAACGTAAAGCGCGTCGCCGAAAAGTTCAACTTCTCGAACGAAGACGATATGTATGCGGCAGTCGGCTATCATGGCATCACAGCGGCGCAAATCGCCCATCGGTTGACGGAAAAATGGCGAAAGCAGCGCGATCTCGAGGAACAGCAGCGCAAACTGGCCGAAGCGGTCTTCGAAGCCAAGCTGCCAGCTGGCAAAAAGCGCGACTGCGGCATTCGCGTCCAAGGAATGGACAACTTGCTCATCCGTTTGTCGCGCTGCTGCAACCCGGTGCCGGGCGATGAGATTATCGGCTTTATCACCCGCGGCCGCGGCATTTCCGTCCACCGCGCCGATTGCCCGAACGTCAAGACCGAAGAAGCGGCCGATCGGTTGATTGCCGTAGAATGGGAGAGCGGAGCAAACGGCGAGCGTGAATATAACGTGGACATTGAGATCACCGGATTTGACCGCCGCGGTTTGCTGAATGAGGTGCTGCAGGCGGTGAATGAAACGCGCACCGATATTTCCGCCGTCTCGGGACGCTCAGACCACCGACATAAAATTGCGACGATCCATATGACAATCGCCATTCATAATTTGAGCCACTTGCAAAAAGTCGTCGAACGAATCAAACAAATTCCCGACATTTATTCCGTCCAGCGCTTGATGAACAACTAAGGGCGGCGAAAGGAGGGATGCAAGTGAGAGCGGTCATCCAGCGGGCGAAAGAGGCCAAAGTCACCGTCGGCGGCGAAGTCGTTGGTGCCATTGATGCGGGTTTTGTCGTCCTTCTTGGCATCACGCATGAAGATACAGAAGACGATGCTGCCTATTTGGCTGAGAAAATCGCTCATTTGCGCGTTTTTGAAGATGAAGACGGAAAAATGAACCGCTCCTTGCTTGACGTCGGCGGGGCGGTGCTGTCGGTGTCGCAGTTCACCCTTTACGGCGACTGCCGAAAAGGCCGGCGCCCGAACTTTATGGCGGCGGCCAAGCCCGACCATGCCTTGCCGCTGTATGAGGCGTTCAACGCCGCTTTGCGCGAAAGAGGCGTTCATGTAGAAACCGGCGTATTCGGTGCGATGATGGACGTATCGCTCACAAACGACGGGCCAGTCACCTTGATCATCGACAGCAGCGAGAAACCGGGAAACAGATGAAGTTTCCCGGTTTCTTTTTTATTTTCGGCGAAAAATGGGAAAGATGAAAACAAGTGCGGCGATAGAGAAAGGAGGAGCGCGATGCGGCAAACCAAAAGAGGCGAGCAGGCGCACCGGACAAACGATGTGCTGTCCGTCGACTTTCACGAATGGGTGCGGCTCGAGGCCCAATATAGAGCGTTTGAGTTGGCATCCGAATTCGGTGTGGCGCCGAAAGACGTACAAATGTTGAAAAAACAGCAGCCCCGTCCGTAAACATGGCGAGTTGGAAGGAGCGCACGGGGCGTGTGGATGTTTCGTGGGCCTAGGCGGTGTGGCCGTTCAGACGAAACAGCTGCGAATGAGCGTTGCGCATCCGCTCAACACTGATCCGGCTCGGTAGAGGAAAAAATCCATTGCATATGTATTGACAAACATATGCCCCTATATGATAATAAGTATTGGTTTAAAATTATTATAAACTAACAGTCGCAGGAGGTAGATGAAGCAATGTCTTTGGTTGGGAAAAAAGTACAACCATTCCGTGCCCAAGCGTATCACAACGGCGAATTCATCGAAGTGACAGAGCAAGACTTCATGGGGAAATGGAGCATCGTTTGCTTCTATCCAGCGGACTTTACGTTCGTCTGCCCGACGGAGCTCGAAGATTTGCAAGATCATTACGCGACGTTTAAAGAACTTGGTGTGGAAGTGTACTCGGTTTCGACCGACACTCACTTTACTCATAAAGCATGGCACGATACATCGCCAGCCATCAGCAAAATCGAATACGTGATGATTGGCGATCCTTCGCATCAACTGTCGCGCATGTTTGATGTGCTCGATGAAGAACAAGGATTGGCGCAGCGCGGCACGTTCATCATCGATCCAGACGGCGTCATTCAAGCGGTGGAAATCAATGCGGACGGCATCGGCCGCAACGCCAGCACGCTGATTGATAAAATTAAAGCGGCCCAATATGTGCGCAACCATCCGGGTGAAGTCTGCCCGGCGAAATGGAAAGAAGGAGCGGAAACGCTGAAGCCAAGCCTAGACCTCGTCGGCAAAATTTAAGGGGGGCTTAGGCGATGCTGCTGGATGCTGACATCAAGGCGCAACTAGCCCAGTATTTGCAATTGCTTGAAAATGATATTGTCTTGACGGTAAGCGCGGGAGACGACAACGTTTCCCGCGATATGCTTGCTTTAATCGATGAATTAACGGCGATGTCGTCGAAAATCAAAGTCGAAAAAGCGAAGCTGGAACGAACGCCAAGCTTCAGCGTCAACCGGGTCGGCGAAAACACCGGCATCACCTTCGCCGGCGTGCCGCTCGGCCATGAATTTACGTCCCTCGTTTTGGCGTTGCTTCAAGTGAGCGGGCGGCCGCCGAAAGTCAGCCAAGACGTCGTGGACCGCATTCAACAAATCAGAGGCAAACATCATTTTGAAACGTACGTCAGCTTGACCTGCCACAACTGCCCGGACGTCGTCCAAGCGCTCAACATCATGAGCGTGTTGAACCCAGACATTTCGCATACGATGATCGACGGGGCGGCGTTTAAAGAAGAAGCGGAGCAAAAAGGGATTATGGCCGTACCAACGGTGTTTTTAAACGGCAAACTGTTCGCGAGCGGCCGCATGTCGCTTGAAGATATCCTCGCCAAATTAGGGAGTGCTCCGGATGCTTCTTCCTTTGCTGACAAAGAGCCATTCGATGTGTTGGTAGTCGGCGGCGGCCCTGCGGGTGCGACAGCAGCCATTTACGCAGCGCGCAAAGGCATTCGCACTGGGATTGTTGCGGAGCGCTTCGGTGGACAAATTTTAGATACGCTCGGCATTGAAAACTTTATCAGCGTCAAATATACGGAAGGACCGAAGCTTGCGGCCAGCATTGAGGAACATGTGAAGCAATACAACGTCGACATCATGAACTCGCAGCGGGCAAAACGACTCGAGAAAAAAGACTTGATTGAAGTCGAGTTGGAAAACGGCGCCGTGTTGAAAAGCAAAACGGTTGTGATCGCAACGGGCGCCCGTTGGCGCAACCTTGGCGTGCCGGGCGAGGAAGAGTTCAAAAACAAAGGGGTCGCCTATTGCCCGCATTGCGACGGCCCGCTGTTCGAAGGGAAGCACGTGGCGGTCATCGGCGGCGGGAACTCTGGAGTCGAAGCGGCGATTGACCTCGCTGGCATCGCCAGCCATGTGACGCTGCTTGAGTTCGCCCCTGAACTCAAGGCCGATGCTGTTTTGCAAGATCGTTTGTACAGCTTGCCGAACGTAACGGTGATTAAAAACGCGCAAACGACGGAAATCACCGGCACGGACAAAGTCAACGGCTTGACGTACATTGACCGGGAAACAGGAGAAGAACATCATATCGAATTGCAAGGCGTGTTCGTGCAAATCGGCCTTGTTCCGAACACCGAATGGTTGGAAGGAACGGTGGAACGGAATCGCTTCGGTGAAATTATCGTCGATAAACGCGGCGCGACGAACATTGAAGGCGTCTTTGCCGCGGGCGACTGCACGGACAGCGCCTATAAGCAAATCATTATTTCGATGGGCTCGGGTGCAACCGCAGCGTTAAGCGCGTTTGATTATTTGATTCGCCATTAAAGAGAGCCGAAGGTGGACCGCCTCTTCGATCCCATGGAGGGGCGGTTCAATGAATCGGCTCTCTTTTTTTACAACAAGGAGAAAAATGCGATGAGACATCAAGGTTTTTCTCTTTGCGAACAACCATGGATCACAGCTGCTAGGACAACTTGACAAACGGGCGAGATTGTCCGTAATATAAAATTACATCTTTCTCATACGGAACAACCGATGATGGAGAAAAGTAGTTAAGGTCCACATGGCCAGAGAGGAAGCGCCCAAGGCTGCGAGCGCTTCTCCATGATGGCTTAACGAAAGACACTCCGTAGGTTTCCCTTTGAACGCGCTTTGCGCCAGTAAAGGGGAACGTGTGCCATGCGTTAATGGCGACAAGCGGAAGCCGGATCGGCTTCAATTAGGGTGGCACCGCGGGAATGACGCTCTCGTCCCTATCGATCACAGGGACAAGGGCGTTTTATTTTGGGCAAAGGAGGATGAGCATGGCTTTTCAAATTCCAAGAGGGACACAAGATGTGCTGCCGGGTGACTCGGAAAAATGGCAATATGTCGAGCACATTGCCCGCAGCCTCTGCAGCCGGTATGGGTATCAGGAAATCCGGACGCCGATTTTTGAACATACGGAGCTTTTTTTGCGCGGCGTGGGGGATACAACGGACATTGTGCAAAAAGAAATGTACACGTTCGAAGACAAAGGGGGGCGCGCGCTGACGCTCCGTCCGGAAGGAACGGCGCCGGTTGTCAGAGCGTTTGTCGAGCATAAGCTGTACGGCAGTCCGCACCAGCCGCTGAAACTGTATTACAGCGGGCCGATGTTTCGCTACGAGCGGCCGGAAGCGGGACGGTTCCGCCAGTTCGTCCAGTTCGGCGTCGAGGCGCTCGGCAGCAGCGATCCGGCGATTGACGCCGAGGTGATGGCGCTAGCGATGCATATTTACGAAGCGCTCGGATTAAAACGGATCCGGCTTGTCATTAACAGCTTGGGCGACCTTGACAGCCGCCGGGCGCACCGAGAGGCGCTTGTTCGCCATTTTTCAAGCCGCATCCACGAGCTGTGCCCGGACTGCCAGACGAGGCTTCATACGAATCCGCTCCGCATTCTCGACTGCAAAAAAGACCGCGATCATGAGCTGATGGCGACGGCGCCGTCGATTTTAGACTATTTAAATGACGAATCGCGCGCCTATTTTGAGAAAGTGAAACAATACTTGACAGCGCTCGGCATCCCGTTTGTCATCGATGCGCGGCTCGTGCGCGGGCTTGACTATTACAACCACACGACGTTTGAAATTATGAGCGAAGCGGAAGGATTTGGCGCGGCGGCGACGCTGTGCGGCGGCGGGCGTTACAACGGGCTTGTCCAAGAAATCGGCGGTCCGGAGACGCCGGGCATCGGCTTTGCCTTGAGCATCGAGCGGCTGTTGGCCGCCCTTGACGCCGAAGGAGTGGAATTGCCGGTGGAGAGTGGGCTTGACTGCTATGTCGTCGCTGTCGGTGAGCGGGCGAAAGACGAGGCGGTCCGCCTCGTTTATGCATTGCGCCGCTCCGGATTGAGGGTCGATCAAGATTATTTGGGCCGAAAATTGAAGGCGCAGCTGAAGGCCGCCGACCGGCTTGGGGCATCGTTTGTCGCCATTATCGGCGATGAAGAACTCGAGAGACAGGAAGCGGCGGTAAAGCATATGGCGAGCGGCGAGCAAACGAATGTACCGCTCGGCGAGTTGGCGCACTTTTTGCATGAACGGATCGGGAAGGAGGAGTGAGCGAATGGAACGCACATATTATTGCGGAGAAGTGCCGGAAACGGCCGTCGGCGAGCGCGTCGTGCTCAAAGGCTGGGTGCAAAAGCGCCGCGACTTAGGCGGCCTCATTTTCATTGACTTGCGCGACCGAACGGGCATCGTCCAAGTTGTCGCCAGCCCGGACGTGTCGGCTAAAGCGCTGGCGGCAGCGGAGCGCGTGCGGAGCGAATACGTTTTAAGCGTCGAAGGAACGGTCGTCGCCCGCGCGCCCGAGACGGTCAATCCGAACATCGCGACCGGCCGCATTGAAATTCAGGCGGAACGAATCGAGATCATCAACGAGGCAAAAACGCCGCCGTTTTCGATTTCCGATGACACGGATGCGGCGGAAGACGTGCGCTTAAAATATCGGTATTTGGATTTGCGCCGCCCAGTCATGTTTCAAACACTGGCGCTTCGCCACAAAATCACAAAGACGGTGCGCGACTTTTTGGATAGCGAACGCTTTTTGGAAATTGAAACGCCGATGTTGACGAAAAGCACGCCGGAAGGGGCGCGTGACTATTTGGTGCCAAGCCGCGTCCATCCGGGCGAATTTTACGCCTTGCCGCAGTCGCCGCAAATTTTTAAGCAGCTGCTCATGGTCGGCGGCGTGGAACGGTACTACCAAATCGCCCGTTGCTTCCGTGACGAGGATTTGCGCGCTGACCGCCAGCCGGAATTTACGCAAATCGACATCGAAATGTCGTTTATCGAACAAAAGGATATTATGGATTTAACCGAACGGATGATGGCTGCCGTCGTGAAAGCAGCAAAAGGGATCGACATCCCGCGCCCGTTTCCGCGCATCACGTATGACGAGGCGATGAGCCGCTACGGCTCGGACAAGCCGGATATACGCTTTGGCCTCGAGCTCGTCGACGTATCGGAAATCGTCCGTAATTCAGCATTTCAAGTGTTCGCCCGCGCCGTCAAAGAAGGAGGCCAAGTGAAGGCGATCAACGCGAAAGGTGCTGCCCCTCGCTATTCGCGTAAAGATATTGACGCCTTAGGAGAATTTGCCGGCCGCTACGGGGCGAAAGGGCTCGCCTGGCTGAAAGCGGAAGGCGAAGAGCTGAAAGGACCGATCGCCAAGTTTTTCACCGATGAGGAACAGGCGGCGCTGCGTCGAGCGCTTGCTGTCGAAGACGGAGATTTGCTTTTGTTTGTCGCCGACGAAAAAGCGATCGTCGCAGCGGCGCTCGGCGCGTTGCGGCTGAAGCTTGGCAAGGAGCTCGGCTTGATCGACGAAGCGAAGCTCGCGTTTTTGTGGGTGACGGATTGGCCGCTTTTGGAGTATGACGAAGAAGAAGGGCGCTATTACGCCGCCCACCATCCGTTTACGATGCCGGTGCGCGACGACATTCCGCTGTTGGAGACAAACCCAAGCGCCGTCCGCGCGCAGGCGTACGATCTCGTCTTAAATGGCTATGAGCTTGGCGGCGGCTCGCTTCGCATTTTCGAGCGGGACGTGCAAGAAAAAATGTTCCGCGCCTTAGGGTTCAGCGAAGAAGAAGCGCGCCGCCAGTTCGGATTCTTGCTTGAGGCGTTTGAATACGGCACTCCGCCGCACGGCGGCATTGCGCTTGGCCTTGACCGGCTGGTGATGTTGCTCGCTGGGCGCACGAACTTGCGCGATACGATCGCGTTTCCGAAAACGGCGAGCGCGAGTTGCTTGCTTACCGAAGCGCCGGGGCCGGTCAGCGACAAGCAGCTCGAGGAGCTGCACTTGGCGGTTGTGCTTCCGGAAAACGAGTAACAGCGGCATCTGAAAAAGAAACGTTGGCAATAGATGTTCACAAAGGCTGAAAAATGTGTTACAATAAAACTAACAACCGTCCTAATGTGTTCGTCGGATCACTGATCGTTTTGACCGAACAGTTTATGATCCGGGAGCTCGGGGTTTCCAAGCGGCGTGCACGCCTCTTCGTCACAGGGGAAGCGCAAACCTTGGAACAGGGCACCCACCTATGGGAGAGCGGGTTCAAAACGAAGGCATCGACGGCACGATTGGGACTGGCAACATTAAGGAATCAACAACATTTCCCCTATGCGGATGGCCGCGTAGGGGTTTTGTTTTGCCAGCAAAATGCCGTTGCCTCTTTTGCTGTCTTGATGGTAGGATAAAAAGCGGCATAAACATCAATTTTGAAGCAAACGGAGAGGAGAACGATGCTGCACCAATTTTCCCGCAATGAACTCGCGATTGGCCCTGAAGGGTTGGAACGCTTAAAAAACGCCACCGTCGCCGTCCTTGGCGTCGGCGGCGTGGGGTCGTTCGCCGTCGAGGCGCTCGCCCGTTCCGGCATTGGCCGATTGGTGCTTGTTGATCGCGATAACGTCGATATCACCAACATCAACCGGCAAATCCATGCGTTGCTCTCGACCATCGGGCGTCCAAAAGTGGAGCTCATGAAAGAGCGCATCGCCGACATCAACCCGGCGTGCGAGGTGATCGCTTTGCAAATGTTTTATACGGAAGAGACGTATGAGCAATTTTTCGCCTATGATCTGGATTTTGTCATCGATGCGTCCGACACGATTGTGTACAAAGTGCATTTGATGAAACAATGCCTCAAGCGCGGCATTCCGATCATCTCCAGCATGGGTGCGGCGAACAAAATGGATCCGACCCGGTTCCGCATTGCCGATATTTCGAAAACACACACCGATCCGATCGCGAAAGTCATCCGCGCCAAGCTGCGCAAAGAAGGGATCCGCCGCGGCATTCCGGTCGTCTTTTCCGACGAGAAGCCGGTGAAAATCCGCGAAGATGTCCGCCAGGTCGTCGGCAATGACGCTTCGCCGATCCGCAAGGCGAAAATGCCGCCGTCTTCGAATGCTTTCGTTCCATCAGTTGCCGGGCTCATTATGGCTTCCTACGTGATTCATCGTCTATTAGAGGGAATTCCCATAAGGCGCGTTGGCGACGATTGAACGACTCCACCTTCATTTCGAACAAAATGGGAAGGTGGAGATTCCTGTGAACATCGGTGCATTCACCGGTTTGTTAGCGGGCGCTGTCCGTCGTTCCAGCGGTGAAAACGTGTCCCGATGCTTGTTGGGGCACCTTCTTTTTTTTATGAATGGGCGAGCGATTCGTTCGATCCGTTCGCCTCGGCGGCAAACAGCTGGGCAAGAGAGAAGCGGTCGCCTTCTTCGGAAGCGAGCTGGCGGGCGCGGGCCATGATTTTCACGAGCGCTTCATAATCTTCTTGCACGGTGGTCTGCCTCGTTTCAAGGCGTTCGAGTTTTTGAGCAAGCTGTTCGTTCCGCGTCTGCCATTCCGCCCGCTCGCGTTTCAGGCGCTCGTTGTCCTGGCGGATCGCTTCCATCTCCTCGATGCCGCGCCGCAATGTTTGCAAAAATGAAATGCACTGCTCCAGTGTCAATGGGGCCGCCGGGAGAAAAGGCGATGACCCTTCGGCGCCATCCCGTTCTCCAGAAGGACTCCAAGCAGCAACCGTACTGTCTTTTTGCCACTTTTTCATCATTTCGAGCGCCCGTTTCCGTTCTTTCCGCTGCTTTTTTGCCTGTTCGATCGCCTCAAGGTACCGTTTGCGCACCTCGGCGTTCCAACGGAATCCGCATGCTGCCGCTGTGCGGTGCAGTTGTCTCCCAACGACTTCAAAAGCGGCAAGTTGCGTTTTTCCTTCGCGTATATATTGCAGCACCGTTTCAGCCAACAGTACATCTTCTTCATGTGACCAAGCATCCTGTCTTGTTTTCATGTTGTCCACCCCATCAAATGGTAATGTTGATATGGTCATAGTTTTTCCGTTTGATTTCCACTTTAAACTTCGCCCTTTTCATTTTTCCCATTTTCATGTATCATAGAAATAGTTTTGTATGACCGGTCAGTTCAAAACAATTAGACTGATTGGTCAAAATCGTGGGATGAGAGGTGGCATGATGACGTTTTTGACCAGGTTCAGTTTGAAAAATGCGGCAGCTGTGTTTGTATGTTCGTTTTTGCTCATGTTTCTAGGACTGTATTCCTTCTCCTCCTTGAAGGTCGATTTGCTGCCGAACATTGAATTTCCCCAGTTGTCGATTGAAGTGGTCTATCCTGGGGCTTCTCCGCAAGACGTGAATGAGGAGGTCACGGCCAAGCTCGAGGAAAAACTGAAGTCCCTTGACGGGCTTAAGCAAATGCAGAGTTCTTCCTATGAAGGAATGGCCGTTATGAATCTTGAATTTCCGTTTCGGACGGATATGGAGAAAATGGAGCGGCAGGTCGAATCGCTCATTGATAAGGCAGGATTGCCCGATAATGTGCAAACGGAAGTCAATCGGTTTTCATTCGGTTCCATCCCGGTTTTCAACATTTCCTTGTTTGCCAAAAACGGAACCGATCTGCAAACGTTGCTGGAAACCGAAGTGATTCCAGAATTGAATAAAATCGACGGGGTGAATTCCGTTTCGATCGGTGGAGACAGCGAGCGCCTCATCCGGATCACAGTCGATCGGAAAAAGGCTGCTCAGGCGGGATTGAACTTGTCAGAGATTAAAAACCAAATCAATGAAAAGGTGTTGGCGTTCCCGGCTGGAACGTTGCAAACCGATACATGGCAAATTCCTGTTCGCGTCGAGGAAAAATTGAACACCATCCATGAGTTGAAAAATCTGAAACTCGTGCCGACAGCTGTTCCTATGGCGGCGAATGGATTGCAGCGCGTTGCGTCCGTGAAGCTTGGGGATATTGCGACGATTGAGGAAGTCAACGAGCAAAGCGAATTCACCCGCTATAATTTGAAGCCATCGCTGTCGATGGCGGTGACGAAAAAACAAGATGCCAATACGATTGAAGTGGCAGACCAAGTGATCAAAGTGCTGAATTCCTACAAACATCAGTTTGATTATTCCATCGGGTTTGATTCGTCAGCTGGCATCAAACAATCCGTTGAATCGCTTGTCCGTGAAGGGCTGCTCGGGGCGCTGTTCGCTTCGCTGGCCGTCTTGCTCTTTTTGCGCAACGTTCGGGCGACTGTGATTGCCATCGTCTCGATTCCGCTCTCGCTGCTTGTATCGGCCATTTTTCTCAATCGTATGGATATTACCCTCAATGTCATGACGCTTGGCGGCATGGCCGTCGCCGTCGGCCGAGTCGTGGATGACAGCATTGTCGTGATCGAAAATATTTTCCGCCGCGTCCGCCGGGAGAAAACAGGCATGAGCGATGATTTAGTCGAGCAATCAACGAAAGAAATTGTCAAAGCGATTGTGTCCTCGACCATCACAACGGTTGTCGTCTTTTTGCCTCTCGGGCTTGTTGGGGGCATTACAGGGGAATTTTTCCTGCCTTTTGCCTTGACGATTACGTTTGCCCTGTTGGCCTCTTTGTTGGTGGCCGTGACAGTTGTGCCGATTTTAGCGAAATTTTCGTTCCGCCGTGTGCCGCCAGAGGAAAAAGAAGGAGCGCTTCAGCGTCTGTATGGCCGAATCATTGAATGGGCGCTCAACCATAAAGCGATTGTCTTTGTGTTGTCGGTTGTGCTATTGGTTGGTTCATTGACGCTCGTGCCGAAACTTGGATTTACGTTTTTGCCGAACGAAGAGCAGAAAACGCTGGTGGCGAGCATTGAACTGCCGGCTTCCACATCGGTGGCCAAAACGAATGATGTGTCGTTGGAGATGGAAAAGATGTTTTTAAAACGAAGCGATGTCGAGAGCGTCACCGCCGCGGTGGGAAGCCGCGATTTCCGCACAGGATTGAAGCGGCCCAATCAAGCCAGCTATTATATTCTATTAAAGGACAGCGCTGACACCGCGAAAACCGTGGCCGTTTTCGAAAAAGAAATGCGCCGCATCGCGAATCAGCTCGCGCCCGGGGCAAAAGTGGGCGTGCAAGAGATGTCGAGCGGAGGGCCGCCAACGAATAATAACGTGAATATTGACTTATACTCCAATGATTTGGAGGCGCTCCAAACAGCAGCCAAACAGGTCGAGACGTATTTAAAACAACGCGATGATGTCAAAGATGTGACGAATAACTTGACGGAAAAGCAAAAACAAGTGATTGTCGCCATTGATCCGGAAAAGGCGGCCGCTTATGGCGTTTCGGGCATGCAATTGCTGGGGGCGGTGGCCGATGCGACCAAACCGGTCGATGTGGGGACGCTGAAACTCGGCGGCAAGGATGAGCAAGTCGAACTTTCGTATGATGAAACGTTGGGATCGATCGATGAGTTGAAAGAGCTTCCGATCGTGACGAGAAACGGAGTGATTCCACTTTCAGCTGTCGCCGAAGTGAAAGAGGCGGACGTGTATACGTCCATTCAAAAGCTGGACGGAAAAGTGTTTGCCCGCGTATCCGCCCAGATTGTCGGCGACAACATTCAGAAAGTAACGAATGATATTTCGAAACATGTAAATGATTTGAAGATCCCATCCGATGTCACAGTGAAAACGGGCGGCGGAAGCGATGAGACGGTGCAGACGTTCCGCGAGCTCGGTGTGGCCATGGCGGCGGCCATCGGGCTTGTGTATTTGACGATGCTGATTACATTTGGCAAAGTGCGGGTGCCGCTGATCATTTTATCTTCCCTTTTGTTTGTTCCCATCGGTTCGCTGTTTGCTTTGTATGTGGCCGATGAGCCGCTTTCCATCAGCGTCATGATCGGCTTGTTGATGCTCATTGGCATCGTGACGACCAATGCGATCGTGCTGGTGGATCGAATCGGACAAAACCGCGAACAAAAACGGATGACGGTGCGAAGCGCCATCATTGAAGCCGGCAAAACACGGCTGCGGCCGATTTTAATGACAGCCTTTGCGACTGTGACAGCGCTCATTCCGCTTGCGCTGACGAATGAGGCCGGCACGTTGATTTCGAAAGGGCTGGCCATCACGGTCATCGGCGGCCTGACGTCGTCGACGTTATTGACGCTTGTGTTCATTCCTGCGATGTATGAGGCGTTTTTCTTCCGGACGGCAAAACGCGAACCGATGGCAAAATGACAGGGCTGGATGGCCGGATAACGGGCCGTCCGGCATTTTTTTTCATGGCAAGATCGACTATAATGGACATGAAGAAGGAGTAAGGAAGGAGAAAACATTGGGACGGAAAGAGGACATCATTGAAACGGCGATGAAATTATTCGCCGAAAAAGGCTATCACGCTACCTCCATGCAGGAAATAGCCGAGCGGAGCGGAGTAGCCAAAGGTTCGATTTACAATTATTTCAAATCAAAAGAAGAGTTGGCTGTATCGATTTTCCGCTACCATTATGAAGTCTTGTTTCGCCAGCTTAAACAAATCGAGGCTGATCCCGCCTTAACCGCGCGCGAGCGGTTTTGCCGTCAGTTGACTGTACAAATCCAGCTGTTTGACGAACATAAAGAGCTGGTGCAAATGCAGTTGGGCGAACAAGCTGTGAAGGTGAGCCATGAGGTGCAGCATCTGGTGTTTCGCATCCGCGCCCATACGCTCCACTGGTATCGCCGGGCGATTGAAGACATATACGGCGAACAAGTGCGTCCAGTTTCGTTTGATTGCGCGACGATGCTCAACGGAATGCTGAAAGAATATCTGATTTACTTGGCGGTAGACCGAAAGCCGCTGCTTCCTGAGAAGCTTGCCCCCTTCTTGCTCGATCGGCTTGATGCCATCGTTGCCAGCCTGCTTGACGGCAAGACGGGATTGCTCGATGAAACGGTGATGGCGGATTACATTGCTGCGGCGACCCAAGAGCGGAGTCAATGGAAAGAACTGGCCATCAGCTGTTTAGAGCGCATGGCGGCGCTGCGTCCGGTTGAAGACGATATTCTTCGCTCGCTGCGCTTATTGAAGGAAGAACTCGAGAAAGGGGAGACAGCTAGGCGGTTTATGGTGGAGGCGCTTCTGCTCTATTTGGCGAAATACTCGCTTCCGCTGTACAATGAGTTGAAGGAGGCCATTGAACGCTATTTTTATTAAAACCACCGATCTTCCCACGGGGAGACGCCCCATTCGCCGAAAATGAATAGGCGGCATCGGAGGATGTCTGTGAACATAGCGTCATCAATCTCAAGGAGGGGGTCGGCATGCCCAAAACGACGGAGCCGCTTGCTTGGCGGATGCGGCCGCGGACGATCGATGAGATCGTTGGGCAACAGCACATCATTGGCCCTAGTACGCCGCTTTATAAAATGGTCAAAAAAGGTCATGTTCCATCGCTTTTGCTTTACGGAGAGCCGGGGACAGGGAAGACGTCGCTCGCTTACGCCATTGCCCGCACCGCCGGGCGCGAATGGGTCGCTATCAATGCGACGGCCGCCGGCAAAAAGGAAATCGAAGAGGCAGTCGAAGCGGCGCGCTGGTCAGGGAACGTCGTGTTGTTTATCGACGAAATCCATCGGCTGAATAAAGCGCAGCAAGACGTTTTGTTGCCGCATCTCGAATCCGGGCTCGTGACCTTGATTGGCGCCACAACGGAAAACCCGTTTCACGAGGTCAATCCCGCCATTCGCAGCCGCTGCGGGCAAATCCAACAACTGAAACCGCTCAAGCCGGATGACCTCATGATCATTCTGAAGCGGGCGCTCGCTGATCCGGAACGAGGGGTCGGCGAGCCGCCGGTTGTCATTGACGAGTCGTTGTTATGGCGCATCGCCGAGGCAGCCGGTGGGGATGCGCGCGTCGCGCTTTCGCTTCTGGAGGCGGCGGTTGCGGCTGCCGATGAGCGCCACGGCCGCTTGTATATTGATGAGGATATCGTGGCTTCATGCACCGCAAACCGCGGTTTTACCCATGACAAATATGGCGATCATTATTATTCGTTGTTGTCCGCGTTTCAAAAAAGCGTGCGCGGCAGCGATGCCGATGCCGCGCTTCATTATTTGGCCCGTCTGCTTGAAGGCGGAGACTTGGCGTCCGTTTGCCGGAGATTGCTTGTGATGGCTTATGAGGACATCGGACTTGCCAATCCGATGATGGGAGTGAAAGTACAGGCAGCGGTCGAAGCGGCGGAACGCCTCGGACTGCCGGAAGCGCGCATTCCGCTCGCGGTTGTGACGATTGAACTCTGTTTAAGCCCGAAATCCAACAGTGCTTACAAGGCGCTGGACGCTGCCATTGCCGATGTCCGTTCCGGCAAGCTTGGCGATATTCCGGATCATTTAAAAGACGCTCATTACAAAGGGGCGGCTGCACTCGGGCGTGGACAAGGCTACTTGTATCCGCACGATTATCCGAACGGCTGGGTGGCGCAAGCGTATTTGCCCTCCGCTCTGGAAGGCGTCCGCTATTATGAACCGAAAGAGCATGGCGAGGAAAAACATTACGCCAAGGTGTACCGGCGGCTTGAGCAGTTGAAACAAGAGGTCAAGGTTCAGCCGTGAAGGGAAAGGGATTTTTATGATATAATAACACAGGCGTTTCATGCTCGCTTTGACCGAGCTGACCGGATGGAACGTGGCGTACATTCGCATCGGGATCGAAGCGTTCGTGCTGTTGGCCGGCTGGTTGCTCGGCGGCCCGGTGTCGTTTGGCACGTTCCTTTTTTGTGTGACGATCGGTTCGATGCCGGCTTGGCGCTGCCGCAATGCCAAAAGGTCGCAAGCCGCCTGCTTGGACCGGCCGCCGGCACTCGGACGCAAGGGTTAAGCGGTTAGGAGGGATATGAATGAAGATTTCGACGAAAGGCCGATATGGCTTGACGATTATGATTGAATTGGCCAAAAAATATGGCGATCGTCCGATCTCGCTTCGTTCGATCGCCAAGGCGAACAATTTATCTGAACATTATTTAGAGCAGCTCGTCACGCCGTTGCGCAACGCCGGGCTCGTCAAAAGCATTCGTGGAGCGTATGGCGGCTATGTGCTCGCTGAGCATCCGGCGAAAATCACCGCCGGCGACATTTTGCGCGTGTTGGAGGGGCCGCTGACCCCGGTCGAGGAGCTCGAGGAGGAAGAGCCGGCGAAGCGCGAGCTATGGATTCGCATCCGCGATGCGGTCGAGGAAGTGCTCGACAGCACAACGCTCGAAGATTTGGCGAAGTATAGCGACGGGGATGAAGGGGCATATATGTTTTATATTTAAGCAACAGAAAGGAAAGGAGAATGACCGTTGGAACGGATTTATTTGGACCATGCGGCAACTTCCCCGGTCCATCCAGACGTAGCTGCCGGTATGGTCCAGTGGATGACGGAACAGTTCGGCAACCCGTCAAGCATCCATCATTTTGGACGGCAGAGCCGCCGCGCGGTCGATGAAGCGAGGGCTGTTGTCGCCCGCTCGATTGGGGCGAAAGAGACGGAGATTGTGTTTACAAGCGGCGGCACGGAAGCGGATAACTTTGCGGTCATCGGAACGGCCATAGCGAACCGCGGCCGCGGCAATCATATCATTACAACCGCCATCGAGCATCATGCGGTGCTGCGCGCTTGTGAATATTTAGAGACGCAAGGGTTTGAGGTCACGTATTTGCCCGTTGACGAACAAGGGACGGTATCGGTCGAGGATGTCAAGGCCGCGCTGCGCGATGAGACCGTTTTGGTGTCGGTCATGTTTGCCAACAACGAAGTCGGCACGATCCAGCCGATTCGCGAAATCGGGGCGCTGCTTCGCGATCATCCGGCTTATTTCCATACGGACGCCGTCCAGGCGTACGGGCTTCTTCCGATCGATGTGAATGAATACGGGATCGATTTGCTGTCGATTTCCGCTCATAAAATCAACGGCCCGAAAGGAAGCGGGGCTTTGTATGTCCGGGAAACGGTCCGCATCACTCCGCTCCTTTTCGGCGGCGAACAGGAGCGGAAGCGGCGCGCCGGCACGGAAAACGTCCCCGGCATCATCGGCTTGGCGCAGGCGGCGGAAATCGCTGAGCGAACAAGGGAAGAGAAACGTCGGCAATATGCGGCGTGGCGCGAGGCGATGCTTGCGATTTTCCGCTCCTCAGGGATCGACTATGCGGTCAACGGCCGCCCGGATGGCCTGCCGCATATTTTGAATGTCGCCTTCCCGGGAACGAATGTCGAATCGCTGCTCGTGAACTTGGATTTAGCCGGCATTGCCGCCTCGAGCGGGTCAGCATGCACCGCCGGGTCAATCGACCCGTCGCACGTGCTTGTCGCGATGTGCGGAAAAGAGTCGGAGCGCATCCGTTCGTCTGTGCGCTTCAGCTTCGGGCTCGGCAATACGATGGAACAAATTGAGCGGGCGGCCGAGGAAACAGTGAAGATCATAAAGCGGCTCACAAACCGCTAAAGGGGGAAACAGCATGAACAAAGCGCCGCACGAAACGCGCGTCGTCGTCGGCATGTCCGGCGGGGTCGACTCGTCGGTCGCTGCGCTGCTATTGAAAGAACAAGGATATGATGTGATCGGCATTTTTATGAAAAACTGGGATGACACCGATGAAAACGGCGTTTGCACGGCGACTGAGGACTACGAAGACGTCGTGCGCGTTTGCAATCAAATCGGCATCCCGTATTATGCGGTCAATTTTGAAAAACAGTATTGGGACAAAGTGTTTACGTACTTTTTGAATGAATACAAAGCCGGGCGCACGCCGAACCCGGACGTGATGTGCAATAAGGAAATTAAGTTCAAGGCGTTTTTAGAGCACGCCATGTCGATCGGCGCCGATTACATCGCAACCGGCCATTACGCCCGCGTCGAGTTTCGCGATGGCGAATATAAAATGCTGCGTGGAGCCGACCCGAACAAAGACCAAACGTACTTTTTAAACCAGCTCGGCCAAGCTCAGCTGTCGAAAGTGATGTTTCCGATCGGCCATTTGCAGAAAGCGGACGTGCGCCGGATCGCCAAAGAGGCTGGGCTCGCCACCGCTGGAAAAAAAGACAGCACGGGCATTTGCTTTATCGGCGAACGCGATTTCAAAGAATTTTTGAGCCATTATTTGCCGGCTCAGCCGGGAGTGATGAAAACGCTCGATGGCGAAGTGAAAGGGCGGCATGACGGCGTCATGTATTACACGATCGGCCAGCGCCACGGCCTTGGCATCGGCGGCAGCGGCGAACCGTGGTTTGTCGTCGGCAAAGATGTGCGCGAAAATGTGCTGTATGTCGCCCAAGGGTTTGAAAACGAATATTTGTATTCCACCTCGCTAAAGGCGGTCGATGTCAACTGGGTGTCTGACCGCAAGCCGGAAGCGCCGTTCCGTTGCACGGCGAAATTTCGCTATCGTCAGCCTGATGTCGGCGTGACGGTCCACCCGCTTGCGGACGGCGGGGCGGAAGTCGTGTTTGATGCGCCGGCGCGGGCGGTGACGCCGGGGCAGGCGGTTGTTTTTTACAACGGCGAGGAATGCCTCGGCGGCGGTACGATCGATGAGGTGTTCCGCAACGGCGAAAAGCTTTGGTATGTTGGTTGACGGATGTGCCGGTGCGCACGATCTTCAATCAGGCTATTAGGCTGGAGGCCGTTGCTTGAAAATCACGTTGAATCAGGGAGGGGATGGGCGGTGGCCAATTTCAACGAACAAGGCTTGGGGTATATGCGCGAGGGGAAGTATGAGGAAGCCATCCGCTGTTTTTCCGCTGCGGTCGAACAGCATCCGGACGATCCAGCCGGGTACATTAACATTGGCACGGTTCTCGTTGCTGCCGGTGAAGAAGAGAAGGCGCTTGACTGTTTCCGGCAGGCGTTGAAAATTGACAAGAAGGCGGCGGCCGCGTATTACGGCATGGGTACAGTGCATTATAAGCGTGAGCAGTTCGCGAAAGCGAAAGATATGTTTGAGCGCGCGCTAGGGCTTGGTCTTGACGATGCCGATACGCATTTTATGCTCGGCATGTCCTTATGGCGGCTCGAGATGCCGCGGCTGGCGCTGCCGTATTTGCAGCGCGCGGCTGAGCTGAACGAGACGGATGCCGAAGCGCTGTTTCAGCTTGGCCTTTGCCTCGCCACGCTCGATTATGTCGATGAGGCGAAGCGTTATTTCGAAAAAACGTTGGAACTCGATCCGCGCCACGCTGATGCGTACTACAATTTAGGCGTCATTTATGCGTACAAAGATGAGCTCGATGCCGCCCGCAATATGTTTGCCGCTGCCTTGGAAGCCAAGCCCGATCACGTGCTTGCCGGATACGGAAAGAAACTGATGGAAAAGCGGCTTGCGCCGTAAAAAGGCAGGGGGATGGCTGTTGCAAGAGCAACAAATCCTCGCCCTTGACGGACGCACGTTCATTAAAGGAGTGTGCTTGGCGGTCATTTTTCATAATGAGGAAACATTGTACACGGTCGTCCGCGTGCGCGTTGAGGAAACGAACGAAGCGCCCGTTGAGGAGGAAGTCGTCGTCACCGGCTATTTTCCGCGTTTAAACGAAGGGGACGTCTACATCTTTTACGGACAATTCCGCCAACATCCGCGTTTTGGCCGCCAATATGCGGCTAGTCAGTTCCGCAAACAGCTTCCGAACACGAAAGAAGGAGTCATTCATTATTTATCGAGCGGTTTGTTTAAAGGAATCGGCAAAAAAACGGCTGCGGCGATTGTCGAGACGCTCGGCGAAAACGCGATCGCCGCGATTTTGCGCGACCCCAGGGCGCTAGAGCGTGTGCCGAAGCTGACGAAAAAAAAGGCGAAGCAGCTGTACGATGCGCTTCGCGCCCACGAAGGGCTTGAGCAAACGATGATCGCCCTCGCCCAGCTCGGTTTTGGCCCGCAGCTGGCCATGAAAATTTACCAAGCGTATGGCGAAGAAGCGGTTGACATCATCCACGAGAACCCGTACCAGCTCGTTGAGGATATCGAAGGGATCGGCTTTGGCCGCGCTGATGAAATCGGGCGCCAGCTCGGCATTTCCGGCAGCCATCCGGCCCGGCTGCGCGCCGCCTCGTTGTTTGTTCTTGAACAGGCGTGCTTGCAGGAAGGGCACGTTTATTTGCGCGAGGAAGAGCTGATGGAGCGCATCGGGGAGCTGCTTGACGGAAGGCTGAGCGGTGCGGTGGATGGACGAGCGATCAGCCAAACGCTTCTGATGTTAAGCGAAGAAGGGAAGCTGATCGCCGAGCAAGGGCGTTATTATCTCCCTTCCCTTTACTTCGCCGAGAAAGGGATCGTCTCCAACATTAAGCGGCTGCTCGGGCAGACGCCGCCGTCGGCGTTTGCCGAGTCGGAGTTTTTGCTGGCGCTTGGGGCGCTTGAGGAACGGCTTGGCATGCAATATGCCCCCCAGCAAAGGGAAGCGATCCAACAAGCGCTTTCTTCGCCGCTGTTTATTTTGACCGGCGGTCCGGGAACGGGGAAAACGACGGTCATCAAAGGCATCGTCGAGCTGTTTGCCGCCCTAAACGGCCTGTCTCTTGACCCGGCTGACTACAAACAAGGCGAGCCGTTTCCGGTGCTGCTGGCCGCACCGACCGGCCGAGCGGCGAAGCGGATGAGCGAGGCGACCGGGCTGCCGGCGGCGACGATCCACCGCTTGCTTGGCTGGAATGGGGCGGAAGGGTTCAGCCGCGACGAGAACGAACCGATTTCCGGCAAGCTGCTTGTCATCGATGAGATGTCGATGGTCGACACGTGGCTCGCCAACCAGCTGTTAAAAGCCGTGCCAAACGGCATGCAAGTCATTTTTGTCGGCGATGAGGATCAATTGCCATCCGTCGGGCCAGGGCAAGTGCTGAAAGACTTGCTCTCTTCAGGCGTCATTCCATTCGCTCGGTTGACCGAGGTGTATCGCCAGGCGGAAGGATCATCGATCATCGAGCTTGCTCATGAGATGAAGCGCGGCGTCGTGCCGGACGATTTGACCGCTCCGAAGGCAGACCGTTCATTCATCCGCTGCCGTGCGGGCCAGGTCGTCGATGTCGTGCGGCAAATCGCGGACAACGCGCGCAAAAAAGGGTTTTCCGTCAAAGATATTCAAGTGCTCGCCCCGATGTACCGTGGTCCAGCGGGCATTGACCAATTGAACAAAGCGCTTCAAGAGCTGTTCAACCCGCCGGCTGAGGGGAAGCGGGAGCTGTCGGTCGGTGAGGTCGTCTACCGCGTCGGCGATAAGGTGCTGCAGCTCGTCAATCAACCGGAAGACAATGTGTTTAACGGCGACATCGGCGAAATCGTTGCCATTTTTTACGCCAAAGAAAATATCGAAAAGCAAGACTTGCTCGTTGTCTCGTTTGATGGCATTGAAGTGACGTACACACGGCAAGATTTAGGACAAATCACCCATGCGTACTGCTGTTCGGTTCATAAGGCGCAAGGAAGCGAGTTTCCAATCGTCATTTTGCCCGTCGTCAAAAGCTATTACCGGATGTTGAAACGGAATTTGTTGTATACTGCGGTGACAAGAAGCAAGCAGTTTCTCGTTTTATGCGGGGAAGAGGAAGCGTTTCGATTCGGCGTCGCAAAACAAAGCGACGGAGCGCGCCAGACGGCGCTCGCTGAGAAGCTGGCGGGGGCGGCGGCGCCGTTTGTCGAGGTCGAACTGCCGTTTGAAGAGGCGAACATGGGGATGGAAAACGTTACGCCGTATGACTTTATGGGCGATGAGCCAAGCTAAAGGTGGCTGGAAAGGTGGGAGAACGATGCGGACGTTTTCCGACATCAAGGGCCTTCCCATTTATGAACAAACGACGGGAAAAATGGTCGGAACGATCGCTGACATTTGGTTTACCAGCCACGGCGCGGTCAAAGGGCTTGTCGCGGAACAGGGCGGTTTGTTCGGCCGCCGCCGCTATTTGCCGCTTTCAGCCGTGCAGTCGTTCGAAAACGACCGAGTCATCATCTGTGATGCCGATAGCTTCCAGCCGTTTCCTTCTTCTGACAGCGGCCACTCTCTTTACGGCGAACGCGGCCTCGCCGGCAGCATGGTTGTCGCCGCGGACGGAACAACGATCGGACTGTTGGATGACGTATATTTTGACGGGCAATTGGGCAAAATTGACGGATACGAGATCAGCGAGGGATTTTTTTCCGATTTGACCGAAGGAAAGAAACGAATGGAGCTCGCTCCGTTCACCGCCAGAGAAGGCGTGGTCACCGTGGAAACAACGATGTAAGGAGAGTGGCTGTCCATGCTCATTTGCCCGAATTGCAAACGAAAAAATTTAGGGAAAATCGGCGTCAACCAGTACTACTGCTGGGATTGCTTTATTGAGCTGTCCGTCTCGAAAGGGATGATCCACGCCCATCAAGTGGAAGAAGACGGAACGTTGAGTTCTCTTGACGACTTGTTTGACGACCACGAACGCACGATCCAATTTTAGGGGGGACACGCATGAACCGGATGATGACGTCGCTGTTAGCAGTCGGATTAGGCGTCGCCGCTTATCAGCTCGCCCAACGAAACGATTGGATGAACGGTCGCACGATGCGGAGGATGCGCCGCCGCTTGATGCAAGCGATCCGCTGACGGCGCTCGCCCTCGCCTTTGCGCGGGGGCGTCGCCTTGTGGCTGTCAAATAGTGCTAAAAGCGGTGAAGGCATATTTCCCGCCGCATCTCCTACACTAAACGGTAGGAGGTGTGGCGATGGGCGAGCAACAATGGCTGTCGTTCTTTCGCATCGGAAAATGGCTGCTCATGACGGCAATCATCTATTTGATCGTTCGGATGAAAGACGTTTGGCGGCCGGTCATTGATTTTATCGCAACGGTGTTGACGCCGTTTTTGCTGGCGTCGTTTATTACGTATTTGCTCTACCCGCTTGTAGAATCCATCCATCGCAAAGGAATGCCGCGCGCCCTTGCCATTTTGTTGATTTATTTGTTGTTTTTCGGTTTGGTCGGCTACGGCTTGTACCGCGGCGTGCCGCTATTCATCGCCCAGTTGCGTGAACTGGATGAACAGCTGCCGTCTTTGATGAATACATACCGCCAATGGGTGCGCCACATCCACGACGAGACGTCGAATTGGCCGCTTGAGGTGCACACACGCATCGAGGCGATGTTTGCCGAGATCGAGCAGGCAGCGGCGGCCGCCGTCGCGATGGCGATCAACGCCGCCAAATCGTTCATCGGTTCGGCGGCGACGCTGTTGATCATTCCGTTTATCGTCTTCTATATGTTAAAAGACATCGATGTGTTGAAAAAAGCGATTTGGTACATGACACCGAAGCGGTGGCGTGGGCCGGGGATGACGTTTTTGAAGGATGTCGATGAATCGCTCGGCGGCTACATTCGCGGCCAGCTGTTCGTCTGTGCGGCGATCGGTCTGGCAGCGGCGCTCGGCTTGTGGCTTGCGGGCATGGATTATCCGCTGTTGCTCGGCTTTGTCATTGGCGTGACGAACATCATCCCGTATTTTGGCCCGCTGATCGGCGCCGTTCCAGCGGTCATTTTGGCTGCCACCGTCTCGCTGAAAATGGTCGTGATCGTGCTTGTCATCATTTTTACCTTGCAGTTTTTAGAAGGGAACATCTTGTCGCCGTTGATCGTCGGCAAAAGCGTGCATATGCATCCGCTTGTCATTATGCTCGCCCTCTTTGCCGGCGGCGAGCTCGCCGGCGTGCTCGGCCTCATTCTCGCCGTTCCGACGGCGGCGGTGCTGAAAGTGGCCATCGCCCATTGGAAAGAGCATTATGCTTCGCATTGACAAATGCTCTCTGCTTGTCTATAATCTTTCAATGAAAAAAGCGAATACATAACGCGATGACGGATCGAGTATGTTGCAGTCCATCTTAACGCGCGAGCTCGCGCACAGAGAGGAATTTCCGCGGCTGAAAGAAATTCCAGATGAAGGGCAACAGAAGGCTAATCCGGAGCGCAGGCAAAACCTGACGCAAGGCTGCGTTACGGCCAAAGAGGTGATGGGCGTTTTTTGCCCATAAACAGGGTGGTACCGCGAGCATAACTCTCGTCCCTGCAGGGGATGGGAGTTTTTTTATATAAAAGGCGAAAGGGGAGGATCATCATGAAAAAGCTGACATCCGCCCAAGTGCGGCGCATGTTTTTAGAGTTTTTCCAAGAAAAAGGCCATGCGGTTGAGCCGAGCGCATCGCTCATTCCGGTCGACGACCCGTCGCTGTTGTGGATCAACAGCGGCGTCGCGACGTTGAAAAAATACTTTGACGGGCGCATCGTTCCGGAAAACCCGCGCATTTGCAACGCGCAAAAATCGATCCGCACCAACGACATCGAAAACGTCGGGAAAACGGCGCGCCACCATACGTTTTTTGAAATGCTCGGCAACTTTTCGATCGGCGATTACTTCAAGCGGGAAGCGATCCATTGGGCATGGGAGTTTTTGACGAGCGACAAATGGATCGGTTTTGATCCGGAACGGTTGTCCGTCACCGTCCATCCGGAAGACGAGGAAGCGTACAACATTTGGCGCAACGAAATCGGCTTGCCGGAAGAGCGGATCATTCGCCTTGAAGGCAACTTCTGGGACATCGGCGAAGGCCCGAGCGGTCCGAACACGGAAATCTTTTACGACCGCGGCGAAGCGTTCGGCAACGACCCGAACGATCCGGAGCTGTACCCAGGCGGGGAAAATGACCGCTATTTAGAAGTATGGAACCTTGTCTTTTCGCAGTTTAACCATAACCCGGACGGCACGTACACGCCGCTGCCGAAGAAAAACATCGACACCGGCATGGGCTTGGAGCGGATGTGCTCGATTTTGCAAGACGTGCCGACGAACTTTGAAACCGACTTGTTCCTGCCGATCATCCGCGCGACCGAGCAGATCGCCGGCGAGCGGTATGGCGAAGATCCGGACAAAGACGTCGCCTTTAAGGTGATCGCCGACCATATTCGAGCCGTGACGTTCGCGATCGGCGACGGGGCGCTGCCGTCAAATGAGGGCCGCGGTTATGTGCTGCGCCGCCTGCTCCGCCGCGCGGTGCGCTATGCGAAACATATCGGCATTGACCGTCCGTTTATGTACGAACTCGTCCCGGTCGTCGGCGAGATTATGCACGACTACTATCCGGAGGTGAAAGAAAAAGCCGATTTCATCGCCCGCGTCATCCGGACGGAAGAAGAACGGTTCCATGAAACGCTCCATGAAGGGCTCGCCATATTGGCGGAGGTGATCGAAAAGGCGAAAGAGCAAGGAAGCGACGTCATTCCGGGCGAGGAAGCGTTCCGCCTGTATGATACGTACGGCTTTCCGATCGAGCTGACGGAAGAGTACGCCGCTGAAGCGGGCATGACGGTCGACCATGCCGGATTTGAGCGCGAGATGGAGCGGCAACGCGAACGGGCGCGCGCGGCCCGGCAAGATGTCGATTCGATGCAAGTCCAAGGCGGAGTGCTCGGTGACATTAAAGATGAAAGCCGGTTTGTCGGCTACGATGAGCTTGTTGCCGCATCGACGGTCATCGCCATCGTCAAAGACGGGCGGCTTGTCGAGGAAGTGAAAGCCGGCGAAGAGGCGCAAATCATCGTCGATGTGACGCCATTTTACGCCGAAAGCGGCGGACAAATCGCTGACCAAGGCGTGTTTGAAAGCGAAACAGGAACAGCGGTCGTCAAAGATGTGCAAAAAGCGCCGAACGGCCAACATCTTCATGCGATCATCGTCGAACGCGGAACGGTGAAAAAAGGATCCCGCTATACGGCGCGCGTCGATGAAGCAAAGCGGATGCGCATCGTAAAAAACCATACGGCGACCCATTTGCTCCATCAAGCGCTAAAAGACGTGCTCGGCCGCCATGTCAACCAAGCGGGGTCGCTTGTCGCCCCGGACCGGCTTCGTTTTGACTTCACCCATTTTGGGCAAGTGAAGCCAGAGGAGCTCGAGCGCATCGAAGCCATCGTCAACGAACAAATTTGGAAAAGCCTCCCGGTTGACATTTTTTATAAACCGCTCGAGGAAGCGAAAGCGATGGGCGCGATGGCGCTGTTTGGCGAAAAATACGGCGACATCGTCCGCGTCGTCAAAGTCGGCGACTACAGCCTCGAGCTGTGCGGCGGCTGCCATGTGCCCAACACATCAGCCATCGGGTTGTTTAAAATCGTCTCCGAGTCCGGCATCGGCGCCGGCACGCGCCGGATTGAAGCGGTGACCGGAGAAGCGGCATACCGCTTTATGAGCGAACAGCTTGCTATTTTGCAAGAGGCGGCGCAAAAACTGAAAACAAGCCCGAAAGAATTAAATGCGCGTCTTGACGGACTGTTTGCCGAGCTGAAAGAGCTCGAGCGCGAAAATGAATCGCTTGCTGCCCGCCTCGCCCATATGGAAGCTGAGCACCTCACCCGTCAAGTGAAAGATGTAAACGGCGTGCCGGTGTTGGCGGCAAAAGTGCAGGCCAATGACATGAATCAACTGCGGGCCATGGCTGATGATTTGAAACAAAAGCTCGGCACGGCGGTCATCGTGTTGGCGTCCGTCCAGGGCGGAAAAGTGCAACTGATTGCCGCAGTAACGGACGATTTGGTGAAAAAAGGATTCCATGCCGGCAAGCTGGTGAAAGAAGTAGCGTCGCGTTGCGGTGGGGGCGGCGGCGGGCGCCCGGATTTGGCGCAAGCTGGCGGCAAGGACCCAAGCAAGGTCGGCGAAGCGCTCGGTTATGTCGAAACATGGGTGAAATCCGTTTCCTAATTGGCGCGGATCGTGTACAATGGATGTAAAAGGACGGGGTGCCTGAATAAGGAGCGAGGTGGAAACGGTGAGCTCGTTTGACCAAACGATGCAGTTTCATTTTTCCGAGGAGCCGGCCGAGACGAACGTTCGCGAAGTGTTGTTGACGGTGTATGGCGCCTTGCAGGAAAAAGGCTACAATCCGATCAATCAAATTGTCGGCTACTTGTTGTCCGGCGACCCAGCTTACATTCCGCGCCATAAAGATGCGCGTGCGCTCATCCGCAAAATTGAACGCGACGAATTAATCGAGGAATTGGTGAAATTCTATTTACAGGGGCAACGAAAGGATTAACCTGATGCGGACGCTAGGATTAGATTTGGGAACGAAAACGCTCGGCGTTGCCGTTAGCGACGAACTCGGCCTTACAGCGCAAGGATTGGAGACGATCGCCATTGATACGGAGCGCGGCGACTACGGCTTAAAGCGGCTGCGCGCCATCATCGATGAGTACGGCGTCGATGCGATTGTCGTCGGGTGGCCGAAAAACATGAACGGCACGCTCGGGCCGCGCGCTGAGGCAAGCGAGCGGTTCGCCGCCAAATTGCGAGAGGAGTTTTCTTTGCCCGTTGTGCTTTGGGATGAACGGCTGTCGACGATGGCCGCCGAACGGATGTTGATCGCTGCCGACGTCAGCCGGAAAAAGCGGCGGAAAGTGATCGACAAAATGGCGGCGGCCGTCATTTTGCAGTCATATTTGGACAGTAAACGATAAATTGGAGGAGAAAACATGGAACACGGAGACCGTCATATTACCGTTGTCGACGAACATGGCAACGAGCAGCTGTGCGAAATTTTGTTTACGTTTGAATCAGATGATTTCGGCAAATCGTATGTGTTTTACTATCCGGTCGGCGTCGAGGCGGAAGATGAGAACGGCGAGACGGAAGTGCACGTTTCCGCCTTCATCCCTGGGGATGAGAACAAAGAAGGCGAACTGCTCCCAATCGAGACGGAAGAAGAGTGGGACATGATCGAAGAAGTATGGAATACGTTTTGCGCTGAACAGGAAGAGGAAGACGACGAATAACGGACAGCAGAGGGGGGCCAAAAGGATCGGGGCCCCTTTTCTTATTGCCGTATTATGCGCTGAGAAACGATAAGTTGTGTTCCATGCAATGGTTCAGACATCTTCTTGTTTGTCCGACAAATGTTGCGAAGGGCTTCGATTGACCGGCGCGTTTCCCCTCCCCTGGCTTTGCATTTTTTGACCGTCAAGGGCGAAAAATGCGGAACTTTGTAGTATAATATGGCCGGGTGAAAGGAGGACAAAGATGAAACAGAACGATTTTAGGGCGCCAGAGGCGCGGCTTGTGCGGAAAATCGTCTTGATTGTCTGTGCTGTTCTGCTGGCGGCGTTTGTCATTGCCGGCGCCAGCAGTTTCTTATACATCCGTTCAGCGCTTAAGCCCGTCGACCCGAATGACCGCACCCCGGTCCATGTCTCGATTCCGATCGGTTCATCGGCGGCGGCGATTGCCGAGCAGCTCGAACAAAAGCGGCTCATTAAAAGCGCGGCCGTGTTTCGCTTATATGTCCGCTGGAAAAATGAATCCGGCTTCCAGGCTGGGGAGTATGAGTTGACGCGGGCGATGCCAATGGCGCGCATCATTGAGCTGTTAAAAACGGGGAAATCGCTAAAAATCGGATTGAAGCTGACCGTTCCGGAAGGGTCGCAATTGGTGCAAATCGCTGACCTCATTGCTGCGAAAACAGGGTACAAACAAGAACAAATTATGAAATTGCTTAACGATCGCGCGTATATCGAACGGCTGATGAAAATGCACCCGGATTTGTTGACTGATGATATTTTTCGGAAAGGCATCCGCTATCCGCTGGAAGGCTACTTGTTCCCGGCGACGTATGTGTTTGCTGACGAAAAGCCGCCGCTCTCAGAGATCATTGAGGCGATGGTGGCGAAAACGGCAGCTGTGCTTGACACATATAAGGCAGCGATGAAAGAAAAGAACATGTCGCCGCATCAGCTGTTGACGATGTCGTCGCTCATTGAGGAAGAGGCGACGGAAAAAGCTGACCGCCAAAAAATCGCCAGCGTGTTTTACAATCGGCTGCACCGCGGCATGCCGCTTCAAACCGACCCGACCGTTTTGTACGCCCTTGGCGAACATAAAGAGCGTGTGTTGTATAAAGATTTGCAGGTCAATTCGCCGTACAACACGTACATTCATAAAGGGCTGCCGCCGGGGCCGATCGCCAACGCCGGCGTAATGTCGATCGAAGCGGCGCTTGAACCGGCGGCGACCGACTATTTATACTTTTTGGCGACACCGGGCGGCGAGGTCATTTTTACGAAAACGTTGGCCGAGCATAACCGGGAAAAGGCGAAGCATATTGGAAAACAATAGGTCAAAACGGAAGGTAATGGCCGGTGGGGTGAAACGGCTTCGCTTTTCCGCTGTTTTATGGTAGTATAGTTGAACAGACCAACGATAAGAGTCCTTTGCGGCTCTTATTTTTCATGACGACAAAGCGCAAATGCCGGGTTGTATATAGATGCAATTTGAAGCTTTACCATTTGTAGTTTTTCCCGAGTATTTGATCGACTGTCGGGCGACCGAACAACGCCGCTTCCAGACCCATATATGGGTCTGTGAAGCAGGCCGGTTGTTCGGTCTTCCGTCACGCCAAGGCGTGACGGAGGCAAGCCACAGGCTTGCCTCCGTCAGTCGAAAATGGGCAAACCGCTTTTCCGTCAAGGATATATTAAACTTCTTCGTTGCATCTATATAGTTCAACTTTGGCGAGCGCTTTTCAGTTTGCTGACGGCAGGGAGGAATTCCTCTTGCTTTCCAATGACATTGTTTCGTACTTGCAAAAGCTGCGTCCGGCGCCGGATGAGGACATTGAGGAGATGGAGCAGTACGCCTATCGGCACCGCATACCGATCATGGATCCGGTGAGCGTCGAAGTGCTGTTATTCATCTTGAAGCTGATCAGGCCGCGCCGCATTTTGGAAATCGGCACGGCGATCGGCTATTCGGCGATCCGGATGGCAAAGGCGCTGCCGGACGCGCGCATTGTGACGATCGAAAAAGACCGGGAGCGGTATGAGCGCGCCCGTTTTTACATCGAAAAGACGAACACCAAGCGGCAAATCGAGGCGGTGTTGGGCGATGCGCTCGCGGTCGAGGCCGGTGTGGCGGCCGCCGCGCCGTTTGATGTGCTGTTTATTGATGCCGCCAAAGGGCAATATGAGCGCTTTTTTACGCTCTATGAGCCGTTTGTGGCTGCAGGCGGCCTCATCATCAGCGACAACGTCTTGTTTAAGGGGCTCGTCGCCGCCGAAGCGCCGGCGGACAATCGACGGCTTTGGAACATCGCCCGAAAAATTCGCCGCTACAATGAGTGGCTCATGAGTCGAAGCGGTTATGATACGGTCATCATTCCGGTCGGCGATGGGCTCGCCATATCGAAAAAACGAGGTGAAGAACAGTGAAAAAACCCGAATTGCTCGTGACGCCGACGAGCGTTGCCCATATCGACGAGCTGGCTGAAGCCGGAGCGGACGCGGTCATCATTGGCGAGCAGCGCTACGGTTTGCGGCTTGCCGGCGAATTTTCCCGCCATGATGTCGCTGCCGCCGTCAAAGCCGCCCACCGGCGCGGCATGAACGTGTATGTGGCGATGAACGCCATTTTCCATAACGATAAAGTGGACGAGCTTGGCGACTACGTCGCGTTTTTGGCTGATGTCGGCGCCGATGCCATCGTCTTCGGCGATCCCGCGGTGCTCTTGACTGTCCGAGAAACGGCGCCGCACATGAAGCTCCACTGGAGCACGGAGACGACAGCGACGAACTGGTATGCGTGCAACTATTGGGGCCGGAAAGGGGCGAAGCGCGCCGTCTTGGCCCGCGAGTTGAACATGGACGCCATTTTGGAAATCAAAGCCCATGCCGAAGTGGAAATCGAGGTGCAAGTGCACGGCGCGATGTGCATGTACCAATCGAAGCGCTCGCTGATCGGCAGCTATTTTGAATATCAAGGGAAAGTGATGGAAGTTGAACGGAAGAAGTACGAAAAAGGGATGTTTCTTTACGACAAAGAGCGCGACAACAAATATCCGATTTTTGAAGACGAAAACGGCACGCATATTATGAGCCCGAACGATGTTTGCATGATCGATGAGCTCGGCGACATGGTCGAGGCCGGCATCGACAGCTTTAAAATTGACGGGATTTTGCACGAGCCGCGCTACATTACCGAAGTGACGAAGCTGTACCGCCGCGCCATCGATTTATGCGCGGATGACCGCGAGCGGTACGAACGGGAAAAAGAGGAGCTGCTTGCGGCCGTTGAAGCGCTTCAGCCGCCGCATCGCCGCATCGACACCGGATTTTTCTTCAAAGAGACCATTTATTGAGAAAAGGAGGGAAGCAGCATGCTTTTAAAAAATGATCGCATCTCCGAAATCATTGACGGCAAGCGCGTCATTGTGAAAAAGCCAGAGCTGCTCGCCCCGGCCGGCAACTTGGAAAAACTGAAAATCGCCGTCCATTACGGCGCAGACGCCGTCTTTATCGGAGGCCAAGAGTACAGCTTGCGCGCCAACGCCGACAACTTTACGATCGAGGAAATTCGCGAAGGGGTCGAATTTGCCAATCGATACGGAGCCAAAGTATACGTAACGGCCAATATTTACGCCCATAACGAAAACATCCCTGGCCTTGATGACTATTTGCGGGCGCTTGAAGATGCCGGTGTTTGCGGCATCATCGTCGCCGACCCGCTCATCATCGAAACGGCGCGCCGGGTGGCGCCGAAGCTTGAAGTGCATTTAAGCACGCAGCAATCGCTTACCAACTGGAAAGCGGTCCAATTTTGGAAAGAGGAAGGGCTCGAGCGGGTTGTGCTCGCTCGTGAAGTGGGCGCAGAAGAAATCCGGCAGATCAAAGAGAAAGTCGATATTGAAATCGAGGCGTTCATCCATGGGGCGATGTGTTCCGCCTACTCCGGCCGCTGTGTATTGAGCAACCATATGACGGCGCGCGACTCAAACCGCGGCGGATGCTGCCAGTCGTGCCGCTGGGATTACGATTTGTATCAGCTCTCGGACGGCCGGGAAATTCCGTTGTTTGAAAAAGGGGACGCCCCGTTTGCGATGAGCGCGAAAGATTTGAACCTAATCCGCGCCATTCCGGTGATGATCGAATTGGGTGTGGATAGCTTGAAAATTGAAGGGCGGATGAAATCGATCCATTACGTGGCGACGGTTGTCAGTGTCTACCGGAAAGTCATTGATGCCTACTGCGCTGACCCAGACCATTTCACGATCCGCGAAGAGTGGGTGCGGGAGCTGGAGAAATGCGCCAACCGCGAGACGGCGCCGTCGTTCTTTGACGGCTTCCCGGATTATACGAACCATATGTACGGGACGCACAGCCGGAAAACGACGCATGAATTCGCCGGTTTGGTGCTTGGCTATGACCCGGAGACGGGCATCGCCACCGTCCAGCAGCGCAACCATTTCCGCCCGGGCGATGAAGTCGAATTTTTCGGTCCGGAAATTGAAAACTTCACCCAAGTGATTGAGAAAATTTGGGACGAAGACGGCAACGAGCTTGATGCGGCGCGCCATCCGCTGCAAATCGTGAAGTTTAAGGTCAAGCGCCCTCTCTTCCCGTACAACATGATGAGAAAGGAGAATTAAGATGGGGAAGAAGCCCGTTGTCATCGGCGTCGCCGGCGGCTCCGGCTCGGGGAAGACGAGCGTCGCCCGCGCGATTTACGACCATTTCGGCGACCGCTCGATCCTTGTTTTGGAGCAAGACTTTTACTATAAAGATCAAAGCCATCTTCCGTTTGAAGAGCGGCTGAAGACGAACTATGACCATCCGCTGGCGTTTGACAACGATTTGTTGATTGAGCATATTCATAAGCTGCTTCGCTATGAGCCGATTGACAAGCCGGTGTACGATTATACGCTGCACACTCGCTCAAGCGACGTCATTCGCGTGGAGCCAAAGGATGTCATCATCGTGGAGGGCATTCTTGTCTTGGAGGATGAGCGACTCCGCAATTTAATGGACATTAAAGTATATGTCGACACCGACCCGGACATCCGCATCATCCGCCGTCTCATCCGCGATATTAAAGAGCGCGGCCGCACGTTCGATTCGGTCATCGAGCAATATTTGTCCGTCGTCCGGCCGATGCACAACCAGTTTGTCGAACCGACGAAGCGCTACGCGGATGTGATCATTCCGGAAGGCGGACAGAACGTCGTCGCCATCGATTTAATGGTGGCAAAAATTCGCACAGTTCTTGAACAAAAAGCGGTTTTGTAATAACATAACAGAGACAAAACAATATATTATATAACAAGTAAGCGTACGAACAGCCGTTTTTGCTGTTCGTACGTTTTACATAATGCAGAATATATAGAGGAGTGAGATGAATGGCGAACGAAAAGCAGTATCCGATGACGAAAGAGGGAAAAGAGAAACTGGAACAAGAGCTTGAGTACTTAAAAACGGTCAAGCGGAAAGAAGTGGTGGAGCGCATTAAGATTGCGCGCGGGTTCGGGGATTTGTCGGAAAACTCGGAGTACGATGCTGCCAAAGATGAGCAGGCGTTTGTCGAATCGCGCATCCAAATGCTTGAAAACATGATCCGCAACGCCGTCATCATTGAAGAAGACAAAGAAAACCCGGACGTCGTCTCGCTCGGCAAGTCGGTCACGTTCATTGAACTTCCAGACGGCGAGGAAGAGACGTATACGATCGTCGGCAGCGCTGAAGCCGATCCGTTTGAAGGGAAAATTTCCAACGACTCGCCGATTGCGAAATCGCTTCTCGGCCGCCGCGTCGGCGATGAGGTGACGGTGCAAACGCCGGGCGGGGAAATGCTTGTGAAAATCGTGGCTGTGAAATAAGAAGCAGGAGGCGGCCGACCTGAACAAGCGGCGGTGTGCGAAGCGAAGCGAAGAAAATTGCCGCCGCTTGACGTTTCAAACGGAAACACCTCGTCAACACTGATGATGAGGTGTTTTCTTTATGTGGAAAAAACGAACGCTTGCCATGCTCGCCCTCATTCAACTGGGCTTGTTGTTGCTTGTCGGGCGATTGGCGCAGATCCAGCTGATTGACGCCGAGTCGTTCGCCAATCATAATTTAATTGCCGAAAGCGTCGCCCAGCGGACACAAGAACTGATCATTGACGACGGGCGCGGCTCGTTCGTCGACCGAAATGGCGCGCCGCTCACGAAGCGATACGTGCCGTCGCTTGTCTTATTCCCGTTTTTAACGACGATGAAATGGCCGATGGAACAAGTCGCCCGCATCACCGGCGTCTCTAAAGAAGAGATCCGCCGCCAGCTTGAGCAGGCGGACGGTCCGTTCGTCTTAGAGAAGGATGGAGAGCCGCTCGCCTTGAGCGCCCAGCAAATGAAGCAAATTAACGATTTGCGCATTCCGGGCGTCTTAGCTGTCAATAAACAATACTCTCTTGAGGTGGTGTACGCTCCGCATTTGCTTGGCTTCACCCGCCCAGATCAGGAGCTCATCAAGAAGCGTTATCCAAAACGGCCGCTGCCGCCAAAGACCGAAGTGGGCATTCAAGGACTTGAGAAGGCGTTTGATGAGTTTTTGCTCGCCGACGGCGAAACGAAGCTGCTTTATCACGTTGACGCCGAAGGGCGGCCGCTGTTTGGGCTCGATGTCAAATACAGCGATACGGGCAACCCGTTTTATCCCGTCACCGTGCAAACGACGCTTGACCGTGACTTGCAGCAAGAGATGGAGCAGATCGTTGACCGATACGGGTTGAAAAAAGGCGGTCTCGTTTTGCTGGATATTGACACAAACAGTGTGCTCGCCATGGTCAGCCGCCCAAACATGGACCCGCGTGATCCGTACAAAAACCGCGGGGCGGAAAACCAAATAGTGTTGCCGCAAATCCCTGGCTCGATTTTTAAAACAGTCATTGCGGCCGCGGCGCTTGATGAGGGGCTCGCCTCGCTTGAGACAACGTTTGACTGCAGCCGAAAAATTGACGGCAAAACCCGCGATGAGGAGCATGATTACGGCATGCTTGATTTAGCGGACAGCTTTGCCGTCAGTTGCAACAATGCTTTCGCCACGCTCGGCAAGCAGTTGATCGAGCACGATCCCGATGCGTTTGAAACGTATGCGAGAAAGCTTGGGCTGTATCCGACGGCCGGCTGGGAAGGGGCGGTGTACCATGAAGAGCATTTCCGTCAGTTCCCGGAGGAGCAGAAAGGAACGATTTGGCATGATCCGCGCGACAAGAGGGTGCCGCTTGCGGTGGCGCAAACGGCGATCGGGCAAAAAAATGTACGCGTCTCGCCGCTTGGCGTCGCCAACATGATGGCGACCATCGCCCGCGGCGGCGAAGCGCTTCAGGTGCGGGCCGTTGACAAAGTGCTGTATAAAAACGGTGCGATCCTCTTTTCGTTTCCGCCTCAACCGGCTTCAGACATGGCGCCGATCGCGCCGCAGACGGCCGAAGAGCTGCAGCGGCTTTTGCGCAGCGTTGTCACCAAAGAGGATGGCACCGGCCGCCGCTTCCGTTCGCTGCCGTATCCGGTCGCCGGCAAATCCGGGACGGCGGAGACAGGAAAAATGGACGGCGGTGCTGAATTCATTAATAAATGGTTTGCTGGCTATTTTCCAGCCGACCGCCCGAAATACGCCCTCGCTGTCGTTGAGCTCGACTGCCCGAGCGGGCGGGCCTCGACGAATGATGTGTTCGCCGCCGCAGTCGAGGCGCTTTATGCTTATGACCACGCCAAAAATGAAGTGAAGTGACGAACCAAATGTAAGGGGAATCCATGTTTCCAGCACGAACATCATCCAAAGAAGGGAGAGGAGACGGTGGCGCAAATGGGGACACGCTTTGCCGCCCGCGCCAAGCGGCGGAGAATCAACCGTTGGCTCAATGGAGCCATTGCCGTTGTCGTGCTGCTCATTTTGATTGTCGGCGGGAACTTGCTGTTTGGCGATCAACCGAGCGAGAAGGCGGTTGATCGCGAAGCCAAAACAGAAGCGGCCAATGCGAAGCGGGTGGAAGTGGAAACAGGCGAAGCGGCGGCGCCGGCGGAAGCCGAAACGCCCGCCGAGGAAGAAGATGCTGCTTCCACCGATGAAACGAGCGAAGCGGGCATGACAGAAACGCCGGGCCCGCCGGGGTCCAACGTTGAAAAAGAAATCGTCAACCCGGCATGGCAGCCGATCGGTACGACGCAAACGGAGCCGCATGAAACGGTGTTTAAGAAAGATTCGGTCGACTGGAAGGAAATGCTCGATGCCGTCAGCTATGCGACCGGCATCGCCCCGGAGGAGATGATCGTTTGGTTCATCGGCAACAACGGGCCGAACAAAGCAGTCGCGACGATTTCGACGAAAGATCAAATCGCCCATTACAAAGTGTACATTGAATGGGTGACGAACGAAGGCTGGAAGCCGACGAAAGTGCAAAAGTTGAAGCAAAAGCCATAAGCGGCATGATGAGGGGAAGCGGAGATATTCGAAACTTTGGCGGCATCAGTGAAACGATGGCGGTTCATTAGCGGCGGAAAAATATACAGGCGCCCAAAAACGAAGGGCGCCTGTTATTTTTTCGCTTTGAAATGAACGACTGCGCTGTACCACCGCTTTCCGTTTTCCATGACGTGCATTTGATGGGATACATGATGGACGGAAAGCAAGAGCGCCTTGTTATGTTCAATTTGTTCGTTGATTTTTTTCTCGAGCGTCCGCAAGTCGTCCGCTTCAAAAAATTCGATTTTGTCCTCGATCAAATCAAGAGAAATGTTCGGCATCGTTCTTCCTCCTTTCCATTGTCAGTGTAGCAAATTTTCCCGCCCTCATCCACCGGAGTACAAGGGGGAACAATACGAACGAACATGATCGTTGAACAAGGGAAAAACATATGCTACAGTAAGAGCAGGCAATACGAAAAAACATACTATATTTATAGGAATTATAAACTTTTTTGGGGTGTGACCATATGGGCAGAGAGTTTCTTGACTTGTTTGAGCAATGGGCGGAATCGTATGACCGATCGGTCGAAGGATACGATGAGCAATATCGAGACGTGTTTGCCGGTTATGACCGCATTTTAAGCACGGTCGCCGACAAAGCCGGCCAAGTCGTGCTCGAGTTTGGCGTCGGCACAGGCAACTTGACGAAAAAGCTGCTTGAGCGCGGCAAGCAGGTGTACGGGATCGAGCCATCGGCGCCGATGAGGAAAAAAGCGGCGGAAAAGCTCAGCGGGCGAGCGGTCATTCTGGACGGCGATTTTTTGCAATTTCCGACACCGCCGGAGCCGATCGACACGATCGCCAGCACGTATGCGTTTCATCATTTGACGGATGCGGAAAAAGACGAAGCGCTGGCCAAATATAGTCAATTGCTCCATCCGGGTGGTAAAATAGTGTTTGCCGATACGGCGTTTCGCGACAAAGAGGCGTTCCGCCAGGCGATTGAGGAAGCCCGAGCGCGCGGCTTCCACGATTTGGCCGACGATTTGGAACGCGAATATTATACGACGCTTGACGTATTGGCATCACTGTTTTCCAAGCATGGCTTTTCCGCCTCCTTTGCGCAGCAAAACGCGTTCGTCTGGGTGATGGAGGCGGTGAAACAAACGACATAGAAAGAGGGAGAACGATGAAAGCAGCCATTATTGGAGCCATGGAAGAGGAAGTGGCGATTTTACGTTCGCGCATGGAAGGGCGCGAGGAAACGGTCATCGCCGGGTGCGAATTTTCCAAAGGGCGCCTTGACGGCGTGGAGGCGGTGTTGTTGAAATCCGGGATCGGCAAAGTGAACGCCGCCATGGGAACGACGCTTCTGCTTGATCACTTTCGCCCTGATTTCGTGATCAATACCGGTTCGGCCGGCGGATTTTTGCCTTCGCTTCGTGTCGGAGATCTTGTCATTTCCGAGGAAGTCGTCCATCATGACGTCGATGTGACCGCGTTCGGCTACGCTTACGGGCAAGTGCCTGGCCTGCCGGCGCGCTACCGGGCGGATGAGGCGCTTGTTGAGGCGGCCAAGCAGGCGGCGGCGCGGCTTGATGGCCTGCAGGCAGTGACCGGCTTGATCGCCACCGGCGATTCGTTTATGAACGATCCAAAGCGAGTCGAATTTGTGCGCGGTCAGTTTCCGGAATTGTGCGCCGTCGAAATGGAAGCGGCGGCGATCGCCCAAGTGTGCGTGCAATTTGGAACGCCGTTTGTCATCATCCGGGCGTTGTCTGATATTGCTGGTGAGGAGTCGGACGTGTCGTTTGAACAGTTTTTGGAGACGGCGGCGAAACATTCGGCTGAACTTGTCTTGTCGATGCTTTCCGTTATGAAACAGAAGCGCTATTAAGATGCAACGAAAAAGCAGCTTGTCTATTTTCTCGACTGTCGAAGGCAAGCCTATGGCTTGCCTCCGTCACGCTAAGGCGTGACGAAAGACCGAACAACGACTCGCTTAAAGACCCATGAATGGGTCTTTAAGCGGTGTTGTTCGGTCACTCGACAGTCGGATGAAATGATCGGCAAAAACGAAAAATGTTAAAGCTTTAAATTGCATCTATATATATAGACAACAGAACACCGCCGTTTTGCTGCTAAACTGAGCGTGAAGAAACGGAGTGACTTGTATGCGCGTAGCAAAAAGCATCCATGAGTTGATCGGCCATACGCCGGTTGTCGAAATTACGCGCTTCCCCCTCCCGGAAGGCGTTCGGCTGTTCGCCAAGCTTGAATACTTCAATCCTGGCGGAAGCATTAAAGACCGGCTCGGACAAGAGCTGTTGCGCGAGGCGTTTGCATCAGGAAAACTGAAAGAGGGGGGCACGATCATCGAGCCGACGGCCGGCAACACCGGCATCGGTCTGGCGCTGGCGGCGATCGGCAAAAACGTGAACATCATTTTTTGTGTGCCGGAAAAATTCAGCATCGAAAAACAACAGCTGATGAAGGCGCTCGGGGCGCAAATCGTTCATACACCGACTGAAGAGGGAATGGAAGGAGCAATCCGCAAAGCGGAGGAGCTCGCCCGCACGATTCCAGGCGCCTATTGCCCCCAGCAGTTCCAAAACCCGGCCAATCCAAGGACGTATTACAAGACGCTCGGTCCGGAGCTGTGGGACGATTTGGACGGACAGATCGACATTTTTGTCGCCGGCGCCGGCTCCGGCGGCACGTTTATGGGGACAGCGACGTTTTTAAAAGAAAAAAACCCGGCCATTAAAACGGTCATCGTGGAACCGGAAGGCTCGATTTTAGGCGGCGGCAAGCCGGGTCCGCATCGGACGGAAGGGATCGGCATGGAGTTTTTGCCGCCGTTTATGGATCCGGATTATTTTGATGCCATCTACACGATCGCGGACGATGACGCGTTCCGGCGCGTCAGCGAACTCGCGAGACAGGAGGGGCTTTTGGTCGGCAGTTCGTCCGGCGCCGCGTTTCATGCCGCCTTGATGGAAGCAGAGAAGGCAAAGCCAGGGACGAATATCGTCGTCATTTTTCCGGACGGGAGCGAACGCTATTTAAGCAAACACATTTATGAAGGTGGGAGGTAACGATGAGGCGGAAAACAATGCTCATTCATGGCGGCATTCCGGGGGATCCGCATACTGGAGCGGTGTCGGTCCCGATTTATCAAGTGAGTACGTATAAGCAAGAAGAAGTTGGAAAGCATAAAGGGTTTGAATACTCGCGCACCGGCAACCCGACGCGCGCGGCGCTTGAGAAGCTGATCGCTGATCTCGAGGGCGGCGAAGCCGGCTTTGCGTTCGCTTCCGGTATGGCGGCAATTACGGCCGTCATGATGTTGTTTCAAAGCGGCGACCATCTAGTGCTCACTGACGATGTGTACGGCGGCACGTATCGCGTCATGACGAACGTGCTGAATCGGTTCGGGCTTGAGGCGACGTTCGTCGATACGAGCGATGTCGCCAACATCGAGGCGCACATCCGGCCGGATACGAAAGCCATCTATATTGAAACGCCGACGAACCCGCTGTTGAAAATCACTGACTTGCAAGCCGCCGCCGCCATTGCCCGTGCGCATGGGCTGCTATTGATCGTCGATAACACGTTTTCCACTCCGTACTTTCAGACGCCGCTTGAGCTTGGCGCCGATATCGTCATCCATAGCGCGACGAAATATTTAGGCGGCCATAGCGACGTCGTCGCTGGGTTGGCGGTTGTCCGCACGCCGGAGCTTGCCGAGCGGCTCCATTACGTGCAAAATTCAACCGGCGGCGTGCTCGGGCCGCAAGATTCATGGCTATTGATGCGCGGGATGAAAACGCTCGCCGTGCGGATGGAGGAACATGAAGAAAATGCGCGCCAAATCGCTGTTTTTTTGGCTGAACACAAGGCGGTCAAGCGCGTCCATTATCCAGGTCTTCCGGATCATCCGAACCACGAGTTGGCGAAAAAGCAAATGCGCGGATTTGGCGGCATGATTTCGTTTGATGTCGGCAGCTTGGAGCGCGCCGAGAAAGTGCTGTCGCGCGTGCGCTACTTTACGCTTGCCGAAAGCTTAGGGGCGGTCGAAAGTTTAATTTCGTTGCCAGGGAAAATGACGCACGCCTCGATCCCGAAGGAACGGCGCGAACAGCTCGGCATTACCGATGGCCTGATCCGTTTGTCGGTCGGGCTTGAAGATGTCAACGATCTGCTTGACGATTTGGCGAAGGCGCTTGGCTGAAATTGCCGCTCCCCCCTTCTGTCCATGTATGATACAGTGAAAGGGGAGAGGAGGGATCGGGCTTGAACGAGCAGCAACGAAACGAGCTGCGGGCCAAGGCGGGCGACTTTAAAACATACAGCCTCGTCTTGTTCGCGTTTGGAGCGTTTCTCTATTTCGGAACGATCATCCCAGAAGCGGTTGAGACAGCGAAAAAGCCGTTCGCCCTATTGGCAGTCGCCGTCTGTTTTACCGCGTCGCTTTCCTGTTTGCGCCAAGCCGCCCGCTATGCCCGCCGTCTTGAGGAAGAAGAAAAGCGGTTCGAACCGTAAACCTGCCTTTTGGCCGAAAGGCGGGTTTTTGTTTAGCCACCATGCTGGCGTTCAAGGGAAAGCAAGCTTTTTGCCTATTTTGCAAAAAAACGGTTTACAATGGAAATAATTTTGGATATAATTGCCTACGTAGCATCATTTCCAAAGGGAGGTCGAAGACAATGACAATGATGATGTGGACAACAGTAACGCATCCATTCTATCAAACGGCTATTCGACCTTCCGCCGACCGGGAATGAACGTGCACCGATGACGAAAAACAGCGATCAGGCCGCAGAAGGGGAGTAGTCTCGCTTTCTGCGGCCTTTTTGTACGCTTAGCCGCAGAAACGCCTTCCTTCTGCGGTTTTTTTGCATGGAAAGGAGGTGAGGGGGTATGACGATCCATTTGTTTTTTATCACGATCACGATTGAGCGGAGAAAGCCGCGGCAACGGAACATCGAAGAGGAGCGGTTCGCGCGTGCAGCTGAGGAGGAGTTGCTTGACCGCAAATGTTCCGCTCATCAACGGTTGTTTTAAAACAATGGAGATGAAAGGGGAGAAGATTCATGTCAATTGTACCAGTATGGCTTGTGATGTGGATGAAACAGACGGGAGACTCGACTTGACTCAGGCTAAAGGGGGGATATCGGTGCTCCGCGTGCTGTTGTTGACGGTCGAATTTCACGAATTGTTCAAAATGTGGCGGAAGCGCTCCTTGTCTTCTTTGGTAAAATAAAATCTAGAAGAGAAGGTCAAGGAGGGAACGGGGATGTTCGCCATTGTCATGTCGATCATCATTACCGCGTCGATTGCGCTTGTTGTCGCCGCGGAAGTCAGCGTTGAGGCAAGAGCGTAAGCACGGCGGTTCTTCTGCATCGGGAGGGGGATAAGCAGGCGGACCGCATCAGCAGAACGTTGGCATCAATCGTTTTTGATTGGTCAGGTCATTGCCGGCTCATTTCGGGCCGGTCTATTTTTGTCGTAAAGACACGGACAACATCGCCCCTGCATATACATAACGATAGGCGGTTTCCGCCGATGACAGCAGGCGGGGGTGAGAGCATGTCCGGCATTTTCACGGCGTTTACGTTTCTGTTGAAAGAGCTGACGTTTCTTGTCTCGTATATTAAAAACAATGCGTTTCCCCAGCCGTTAAGCGCTCAAGAAGAGGAAAAGTATTTGGCGCTGATGGCAAAAGGCGACGAGCAAGCCCGCAACCGGCTCATCGAACACAACTTGCGCCTTGTTGCCCACATTGTGAAAAAGTTTGAAAATACGGGAGAAGAGGTCGAGGATTTAATCTCCATTGGCACGATCGGCTTGATCAAGGCGATTGAAAGCTATTCGCCGGGCAAAGGAACGAAGCTGGCAACGTATGCGGCTCGATGTATCGAGAACGAAATCCTGATGCACCTGCGTTCATTAAAAAAAACGCGCAAAGACGTCTCGTTGCATGAGCCAATCGGCCAGGACAAAGAAGGAAACGAAATCAGCCTGCTTGATATTTTAAAAGCCGAAGGCGAAGACATCGTCGATGAAATCCACTTGAACATGGAGCTCGAACAAGTCAAACAATATATCAGCGTGCTTGATGAGCGGGAAAAAGAGGTGATCATCAATCGCTTTGGCCTCGGTCGGCAGCGGGAAAAAACGCAGCGTGAAATCGCCAAAGAGCTCGGCATCTCGAGAAGCTATGTCTCGCGCATTGAAAAACGGGCATTAATGAAAATGTTTCACGAGTTTTATCGGCAGGAAAAAGAAAAACGGCGGTCATAACAAAAGCGGGTTGCTGGTGCAGCGACCCGCTTTTTCAGTAGTGGAAGAATAGAAATTATTTTAAAAAACTGAATTCTTTCATTTATATCCTTTGATGAAGCGATTTCAATCAAAAATATTGACAGATTTTATTTTTAAAAGTAAAATAATTTTGTCGTCTTTTGTCTAAATTTGTCTAAAGGAGGCGAAAAAGCATCATGCGCAAGATCGGCTTGGCATGGCAAATTTTCATCGGCCTTATTCTCGGGATTATGGTTGGGGCCATTTTTTACGGAAGCCCTAAAGTAGCGACGTATTTGCAGCCGATCGGAGATGTTTTTCTCCGTTTAATTAAGATGATCGTCATCCCGATCGTCGTCTCGAGCTTGATTGTCGGCGTCGCCAACGTCGGTGATGTGAAAAAGCTCGGAAAGTTGGGCGGCAAAACGATCCTTTATTTTGAGATCATTACGACGATTGCCATTATCGTCGGCCTCTTGGCAGCGAACATTTTCCAACCAGGCGTCGGCGTCAATATGAAGTCGCTTGAGAAAACGGATATCCAGTCGTATGTCGATACGACGAACGAAGTGCAGCACCATTCGATGGTTGAAACATTTGTCAACATCGTGCCGAAAAACGTGTTTGAAGCGCTGTCGACCGGGAATATGCTGCCGATCATCTTCTTCTCGGTGATGTTCGGGTTGGGCGTAGCCGCGATCGGTGAAAAAGGGAAACCGGTGCTTCGCTTTTTCCAAGGCACAGCGGAAGCGATGTTTTATGTGACGAACCAAGTGATGAAGTTTGCGCCGTTTGGCGTTTTCGCCTTGATCGGCGTGACGGTGTCGAAATTCGGCGTCGCTTCGCTCCTTCCGCTCAGCAAGCTTGTTGTGCTCGTTTATGCGGTCATGGCGTTCTTCGTGTTGGTGGTGCTTGGCGCTGTGGCCAAATTGGTAGGTACAAATATTTTCCATATTATAAAAATCTTAAAGGATGAATTAGTGCTTGCCTATAGCACGTCGAGCTCGGAAACCGTGTTGCCTAAGGTTATGGAAAAAATGGAGAAATTCGGTTGTTCAAAGGCTGTAACATCCTTTGTCGTTCCGACCGGCTATTCGTTCAACTTGGATGGGTCGACGCTCTATCAGGCGCTGGCGGCTGTCTTTATCGCTCAACTGTACGGCATCGACATGCCGATTTCGCAGCAAATCTCGCTTGTGCTCGTTTTAATGGTGACGTCCAAAGGGATTGCCGGTGTCCCAGGCGTATCGTTTGTCGTCTTATTGGCGACGCTTGGCACGGTTGGCATTCCAGTTGAAGGATTGGCGTTTATCGCCGGCATCGACCGCCTTTTGGACATGGCGCGCACAGTGGTCAACGTCATCGGCAACTCGCTGGCGGCGGTTGTGATGTCGAAATGGGAAGGGCAATATAACGAAGAACAAGGAAAACAATACATCGCTGAGCTGCAGCAGCAAAGCGCCTAAGAGAAAAGTGGCTCAGATGTGTTGATTAACCAATAATAACTATGTATATAGATGCAACAAAGAAGTTTAACATATCCTTGACAGAAAAGTGGTTTGCCCATTTTCGACTGTCGAAGGCAAGCGTGTGGCTTGCCTCCGTCACGCCTTAGCGTGACGGAAGACCGAACAACGACTCGCTTCACAGACCCATTCATGGGTCTGGAAGCGGCGTTGTTCGGTCACTCGACAGTCGGATGCAATGACCGGCAAAGACGAAAAATGTTAAAGCTTTAAATTGCATCTATATAGATGATCATCGACACTCGTGAAAGCGGCTGAATGATCAGCCGCTTTTCCCGTTTTGTTGGCAAGGAACGTATAGTATAATGAAAAAATGGACAAGGAAGCGAAAGACAAGGAGGAAAAACGGTGCACGAAGTCATTCAATCGATGTTTTCCTTTTTGACCAGTTTAGGCTATGTCGGCATCGCTCTCGCCTTGATGGTGGAAGTGATCCCCAGCGAGATCGTGTTGGCCTATGCCGGTTACTTGGTAGCGCGGGGGGATGTCTCATTTGCTGGGGCCGTGGCAGCTGGGACAATAGGCGGCACGGTGGCGCAGTTGTTTTTGTATTGGATGGGCTACTATGGCGGACGGCCGTTTCTAGATCAGTATGGGAAATATGTATTGATCCAGAAAAAACATTTGGATGTGGCGGAACGCTGGTTTGCGAAATTTGGCCCCGGCGTCATTTTCAGCGCCCGGTTTATCCCCGTTGTCCGCCATGCGATTTCGATCCCCGCCGGCATTGCGCGGATGAAGTGGTTGCCGTTTACGATTTACACGGTGTTGGCCATCATCCCATGGTCCATCTTGTTTATTTGGTTGGGAGAGCAGCTTGGCCAACGATGGCGGCAAATTGACGAGATGGCGGCGCCATACGTCCGACCGGCTATTGCAGCGGCGGTGGCGGTGGCGGCGATTTACATCGTTTGGCAACGACGACGCCGCGCTGCAGATGAAAACGAGCGCATGAAATAGTTGCCCGTCCGCATGCTGTCGGCTATATTTATACATGAACCATCTTTTGGCTAAATTTTTATGAAAAATGAGGGACGAACGTGAAACGTTGGATTATCATTGCGTTGCTATTCGCTGTGGGGCTATGGCTTGTGCCATACAGCGTGCCTCTTCTTTTCGCACTTGCGACCGCGCTTTTGCTCGAGCCGTCCATCCGCCGATTGCAAGAAAACTATAAGCTGAAGCGCGCGCACGCCGTCACGGTGATTTTTTCATTGTTCATCATCATTCTTGGGCTTTCCCTTTACTTTCTAGTCGTGATTTTTGTGCAACAAGTGATGGCGCTCTCGCAAAAACTGCCTTATGTGCTAAACGAAGCGACGAAAGTGCTCGACCGCCTCATTCAAACGTGGCAGTCGTATTCCAGCTCCATTCCGCAGGAAATCATCGATTCGCTTGAACGCGGCGTCAATACCGTCGAGCAAATGCTTTTGTCGTTTGCGACCAACTTGACGCAGTCGCTCGTCCATTATATTGCCGCCATTCCGGCGTTTTTGATTCATTTTTTAGTGTATTTGATCGCACTGTTTCTCATTTGCCTCGATTTGCCGCAGCTGAAGCAAGGCATGCGCCGCTATTTGTCCGAACGGACCGAACAGCGGCTTGGGATGGTCGTCGCCCAGCTGAGCAAAGCGGGGATCGGCTTTTTAAAAGCGCAGTTTTTGCTTAGTTTAATTACGTTTTTCCTCGCGCTGGCTGGCCTTTTCGTGTTGGGGGTCGACTATGCGGCGTTGATGGCGCTGGTCATCGTCGTCGTTGATATTTTGCCGATTTTAGGAACGGGTTCCGTGCTTGTTCCGTGGGGGCTCATCAGCATGGCGAACGGCAACAATACGCTTGGCATCGGGCTCATCGTGCTGTTTGTCGTCATCACCGTCGTGCGCCGGATCATTGAGCCGAAAGTGTTTTCCACCAATTTGGGCATTTCCCCGCTCGCCGCGCTCGTCAGCGTCTATCTGGGGTTTCAGCTGCTTGGCTTTATCGGGTTGTTCGTCGGGCCGGTCGTTGTCATTTTGGTTGAGGCGCTTGCCAAAGCCGGAGTCATTAAATGGACGATCAAGCTTTGATTTTTTCGAATAAAGGTCTTTGCGGACGAAGGAGGAAAAACCGGCGAACCGCCGGTTTTTCTGTTTGGACATGGAAAAGAGAGTTTTGGCAAAGCGACGGCTAAAGAAAACCGCCCGCTGAAGGCGCGGCGGTCACTGAGTGGATGTGGACGAATCATTGACGTCGGTGCGCGGCAAAATTAAAATTTCGACACGCCGGTTTTTCATCCGCCCGGCAGCGGTGGCGTTGGAGGCGATGGGCTTGTATTCGCCATACCCTTTGGCGCTGAAATAGCGCGGATCGAGTTGCTTGTTTTCAAGCAGCACTTTCATGAAATTGACGGCGCGCATGACGCTCAGCTCCCAGTTGGAAGCAAATTTCTCATTATGGATCGGCACGTTGTCCGTATGGCCGCTGATGATGATATTGCGCGGCGGGTTCATGACGAGCAAAGCGGAGATTTCCGCCGCAAGACGCCGGTCTTTCATGCGCACTTCGGCGCTGCCGGAGTCGAATAAAATATCATCCAAAATGGTAATCGCGAGCCCTTCGTCCGTCAAGGAAGTCTGCAGTTTTCCCGTCAGCTTGTTGTCGTGGATGTAGCTGTCGATTTTCGCTTTGATTTGCCCTAATTCTTCTTTTTCCTTTCCGTTTACGGCTGGGGAAGGCTGCTTTGCTTGATGCCGTCCTTCTTCGTCTTGGGCCGGTGGAGTGATCGGCTCGATCGGGCTTTGAAAGTCAAGAACACCCGTTCCGCCGGCAAAGGCGGTGCTAAAGGCGCGCGCAATTTCTTGAAACTTCTTTTGGTCGATTTGGCTGCTCGCAAACAAGACGATGAATAGGGCGAGCAATAGCGTCAATAAATCCGCGTACGGAATCAGCCATGCCTCGCTCATATGGTCGTCATGCTTGTTCTTTTTTTTCTTAGCCATTGGCCGTTTCCCCTTGCACCAGCGCTTGGCGCCGCTCGTTTTCCGGCAAGTATGAGGCGAGTTTTTGTTCGATCATGCGCGGGGCTTGTCCTTCCAAAATGGACAGCACCCCTTCAATCATGATGTAGCGCACGCGCGCCTCTTCCTTCGATTTCCGCCGCAGTTTGTTGGCAAACGGATGCCAAAGCACATAGCCGGTGAAAATGCCGAGCATCGTGGCGACAAAAGCGGCGCTGATCGCCTTGCCGAGCTCGGCGATGTTTTCCATATTGCCAAGGGCGGCAATCAGGCCGATGACGGCCCCAAGCACCCCGAGCGTCGGCGCGTACGTGCCTGCTTGGGAAAAAATCGCGGCATTCGCTTCGTGGCGCTCTTCCATGGCGACGATTTCCTCTGTCATGACATCCCGGATGAACTCTTGCGTTTGCCCATCGATTGCCATGCTGAGTCCGTTGCGCAAAAACGGGTCGTCAATGTCGTCCAATTTCGCCTCGAGCGCCAGCAGCCCTTCGCGGCGGGCGATATTCGCCCAATCGACGAACAGCGGAATCAGTTGTTCGACCGTCGGCGTCGTTGATTCCGTGAAAATGACTTTGAAAAGCTTTGGCACTTTTTTAATTTCGTGCGTCGGAAAGGCGATGACGACCGCTGCCGCCGTCCCGACGAGAATGATGAGGATGGCGGCCGGATTGATCAATACAGCAGGCGAAACGCCCTTAAAGTACATGCCCAGCCCGACGGCAATGACACCAAGGATGATGCCGATGACCGATGTTTTGTCCAAATGAATCCCCCCGCTTTTTCCATACGAACGATCTACGCCATTGGGCGTTTTTATGAAGAAACCATATTTATCATATACTGAATATAGGAGGTTGAAAAGGGAAAAAGGTGTGACATGAGACGCAAAAAGCCGCCCGCTCCATTAGGATGACGGAAAGGGCAGCTCCGATGATCATCATATTTTTTTCAGTTTAAACGTGCCGACCATTAAAAACGATAAAATGAGCGCCAAAAACATAAACGATTGCGGCGGGAAGTACGGGATGGCTAAATAGCCGAGCGTCATCAGCACCCCGGCGGCGGTGATCGGCAGCCCCGCAAAGTAGCCGTTGTTTTCTGTGATGTTGAAGCGAGCGAGGCGGAAGGCGCCGCAAGCGATGTACAAAACGGTGAATACCGCGCCGGGCGCGCCGAACTCATGGAACAAGCCTTGGTACATCAGCAAGGCGGGAGCGACGCCGAAGGAGACGATGTCGCTCATCGAATCGAGCTGCTTGCCAAGTTCGGATTCAATGTTCATCTTGCGCGCCACAGCGCCGTCAAAGCGATCGACAAACGCTGCTAAAAAAACGAGCAGCACGCTCATATGAAGCTGCCCTTTCAGCGTAGCCAGGACGGAAAAGCCGCCAAGCGACAGGTTTGTCATCGTCAAAATGTTTGCCACGTTTGCTTTCAGCTTTTTTAACGTATAATCTAAATAGTCCGATAAGAACAAGTTTCCCCACTCCTTTTCCAACAGAAAACGCCAAAAGAAAATTCTACTACCATTATACTCATTTTGGCGGTAATATGGAAGGTAGTAACGAATGGCGATGTTGCGCTATTGGAGGGAACGTGCTTGCGAAAATGGCTTTATCGTTTGTTCATCGAGCTGACCAATCACTCGCTTTCTTCAAAGCTGCTCGCTTCGTTTGCCAAATCGCGACTCAGCGGGCTATTGATATCATCGTATGCAAAAATTTATCATATTAACCAAGACGAAATGGAAAAAAGCTTAAAAAATTATAAGACGTTGCAGCAACTGTTCGTCCGCCGGCTGAAGGCTGGGGTGAGGCCGGTCGACGCTGATGAGCATACGGTCGTCAGCCCGGTCGACGCCGTCATTGAAGACATGGGCACGATTCGAGAAAACTGCGAAATGATCGTCAAGGGAAAGCCGTATTCCATTGCAGAAATGCTCGGCAGCGTTGAAGCGGCACAACCGTATGTGAACGGGTTCTTTTTTATTCTGTATTTAAGCCCGAGTCATTATCACCGCATCCACAGCCCAATATCTGGAGTGATCGAAAAGCAGTGGGCGCTCGGCCGCAAGTCGTATCCGGTCAACCGTCTTGGCTTAAAATATGGGCGTCGGCCGCTCGAGAAAAATTACCGCCTCATCACCGAGGTCACAGCCGGCGGCAAGCGCTTGGCGATCGTGAAAATCGGCGCCATGTTCGTCAACAGCATTGAATTGACCCATGAGGGTGAGCAGCTTGTAAAAGGAGAGGAAATGGCGTATTTTTCGTTCGGTTCAACGGTCGTCTTGCTGTTTGAACGCGGAAGTTTCGCCCCTGACCCGCGCATTGTTGCGCCCATGCCGATCAAAGTCGGCGAGCGGCTCGGCTATTGGTGCGAGGCGCATGAGCGCTAAGGCTTTCGGAAACAAAAAAAGCCCGAAGGCCTTCGCTTATGAGGACAGCTTAATTTTGTGGGTCAATGAACGGCGCTGGATTTCTTTTTCAATCAACTCGATGAATTCCGGGCTGAGGTTGAGTTCTTTCGCCTTGAAGTACGACTCGATCAACAGCTCGTCGGACAAATGTTTCATCGGGGGCGTCCTCCTTTTTTGGATGGAATATGCCAAACATGTCATACATATAATGGTAGGTTACTTACAATGTACCATGACTTGTGAAAGAGAACAACCGTTCTGTTATCCACAGGAAGCGGTGGATAACATGTGGAAAACATGTTTATAAAGAGTAGGAAGTGTGATGGCCAGCTTGTGTATAATGTGGGCAACAGTTATCCACAAGATGGAGAGATGCAAAATTTGTCGAAAATTTTTTCTGTTTATCATTGGCAAACTTTGTTTTGAAACAAACGATCAAATTCGCTATGATGGGAAAAGCAAATGGAAAGGCGGGTGTCCGGCATGCTTCACTACTTTTTGCCAAGCCAGTTTGCCAAGCGTGTGATCGACATTACTCCGGATGAGCTGAAACAAAAAGGGGTCAAAGGGATCATCACCGATCTGGACAATACGCTCGTTGAATGGGATCGGCCGAGCGCCACCCCGGAGCTGGCCGCATGGTTTGATGCGATGAAGCAGGCGGGCATTAAGGTCGTCATCGTATCGAATAATAATAAACAACGCGTGCAGTCGTTTGCTGAGCCGCTTGGCATCCCGTTCATCTTTGAAGCGCGCAAACCGCTGACACGCGCGTTTTTGCAGGCATTAAAGATGATGGAGCTTAAGAAAGAGGAAGTCGTCGTCATCGGCGATCAGTTGCTGACTGATGTGCTTGGGGGCAACCGGCTCGGACTGAACACGATTTTAGTCGTCCCGGTCGCCCAGACGGACGGATTATGGACGCGTTTCAATCGAAAAATGGAGCGGAGAATTTTAAAGGTGATGCGCAAAAAAGGGATGATTTACTGGGAGGAATGATCGTGGAGCCACAACTGCGTTGCATCGGCTGCGGAGCGGCCATTCAGTTTGACGATCCGAAAAAGGCGGGCTATGCGCCGAAAAGCGTGCTCGAAAAAGACGAGGAAGAAATCATTTGCCAGCGCTGCTTCCGCTTGAAACATTACAACGAAGTGCAAGACGTGCCGCTTGATGACAGCGATTTTTTAAACATGCTGCACCGCATCGGGGAATCGAAGGCGCTTGTCGTCAACATCGTCGACATTTTCGATTTCAACGGCAGCTGGATTCCTGGCTTGCCGCGGTTTGCGGCCGAGAATCCGATTTTGCTTGTCGGCAACAAGGCGGATTTATTGCCGAGGTCGGTCAAATACCCGAAGCTGCTGCGCTGGATGCGCCGCATGGCGGAAGAGCTCGGGCTGCGTCCGGTTGACGTCTGCCTTGTCAGCGCAGCGAAAGGAATTGGCATGGCGAAGGTGATGGAAGCGATCAATCGCTACCGTGAGGGCGGCGATGTCTACGTCGTCGGCTGCACGAATGTCGGCAAGTCGACGTTCATCAATCGGATCATTGAAGAGGCGACCGGCAAAGGGAATGTGATTACCACGTCATATTTCCCGGGGACGACACTCGATATGATCGAAATTCCGCTTGAGGGTGGAGCGACGCTGTATGATACGCCGGGGATCATCAACCATCACCAAATGGCGCACTTTGTTGATGCGCGCGATTTGAAGATCATTACGCCGAAGCGGGAAATCCATCCGCGCGTTTATCAGCTCAACGAAGGGCAGACGCTCTTTTTCGGAGGCTTGGCCCGCCTCGATTACATCAAAGGCGGGCGCCGCTCGTTCGTCTGCTACATGGCCAATGAGTTGACGGTTCATCGGACGAAGTTGGAAAAAGCTGACTCCCTTTATGCCAATCAGCTTGGCGATTTGCTGTCGCCGCCAAACAAACGCTATGCCGCTGAATTTCCGCCGCTTGTGCCGCGCTCGCTGTCTGTCAAAGAGCGGAAGACGGACATCGTTTTTTCCGGACTCGGCTGGGTGACGTGCAACGACCCGGGTGCCCAGCTCGTCGTCCATGCTCCAAAAGGGGTCGACGTATTTATCCGTCAATCGTTGATTTAATGGAAAGCGGGAGGGGAGAAACGTGGAAAAGGTATACGGGTTGATTGGGTTTCCCGTCGAGCACTCGCTGTCGCCGCTCATGCATAATGATGCATTCGCCCGTTTGGGCATTCCGGCGCGCTATCATTTGTTTTCCGTCGAACCGGGGCAAGTCGGTGCGGCGATCGCTGGCGTGCGGGCGCTCGGCATCGCCGGGGTGAACGTGACGATTCCGCACAAACTGGCGGTCATTCCGTTTTTGGACGAAGTGGACGAACATGCGCGCCGCATCGGGGCGGTCAATACGATCATCAACAACGACGGCCGGCTCGTCGGCTATAATACAGACGGGCTCGGTTATGTCCAAGCGTTGGAAGAGGAAATGAACATCACCTTGGACGGCAAGCGGATTTTGGTGATCGGCGCTGGCGGCGGGGCGCGCGGCATTTACTTTTCGTTGCTGTCGACGGCAGCCGAGCGCATCGATATGGCCAACCGGACGGTGGAAAAAGCGGAGCGGCTCGTCCGCGAAGGGGACGAGCGCCGCTCGACGTATTTTTCACTCGCCGAGGCCGAAACGCGGCTGGCCGAATACGATATTATCATCAATACCACTTCTGTCGGCATGCATCCGCGTGTCGAGGTGCAGCCGCTTTCTCTTGAACGGCTGCGCCCAGGGGTGATCGTTTCCGATATTATTTACAATCCACTGGAAACAAAATGGCTGAAAGAAGCGAAAGCCCGCGGCGCCCGTGTGCAAAACGGCGTCGGCATGCTCGTATACCAAGGGGCGCTAGCGTTCGAAAAGTGGACCGGCCAATGGCCGGATGTCAACCGGATGAAACAGCTTGTCATCGAAGCGTTAAGGAGGTAACATATGCTAACGGGAAAGCAAAAACGGTTTTTGCGCGCTCAAGCCCATCATTTGAAACCGATTTTCCAAGTCGGCAAAGGCGGCGTGACGGAAGCGATGACCGAACAAATTGCGGCGGCGCTCGAAGCGCGCGAGCTGTTGAAAGTGAGCGTTTTGCAAAACTGTGAAGAAGACCGCTGCACCGTCGCCGAGCAGCTCGCGGCTGGAACGGGGGCGGAAGTCGTGCAAGTGATCGGCAATACGATCGTCTTATACAAAGAATCGAAGGAGCATAAACAAATCGTTCTGCCTGATTGACAATGGGAGCAGCCACGGCAGGCGGCGGGAGGAAAGAAGATGGGAAAAATCGGGATTTTCGGCGGCACGTTTGATCCGCCTCATTACGGTCATTTGCTCATGGCGAATGAAGTGCTTGACGCCCTTCAGTTGTCAGAAATTTGGTTTCTGCCCAACCGCCTTCCTCCCCATAAGCAGCACGAACAAGTGACCAAAAGCGAAGACCGGCTGCGCATGCTCGAGTTGGCAGTGGCTGGCCATCCGCGCTTTCATATTGAGACGATCGAACTCGAGCGGGAAGGGCCTTCGTATACGTACGATACGATCCGGCAGCTTGTCGCGATGCATCCCAATGACGAGTTTTATTTCATCATCGGCGCCGATATGGTCGAATATTTGCCCCATTGGCACCGCATCGATGAGCTCATCGAGTTGGTGACGTTTGTTGGCGTCAAGCGGCCGGGGTTTTCCATGGAAACGCCGTATCCGGTCATCGAAGTTGAGGCGCCGCAGTTTGCCGTTTCTTCCTCGCTCATCCGCGAGCGGGTGCGGAACGGGCAGACGATTCGCTATCTTGTGCCGGAAGGCGTTAGACTTTATATTGAGGAGAAGGGGCTATATGGAGCGAGAACAGGCGTTACTGATCGTGAAACAACAGCTGACAGAGCAGCGCTACGAGCATACGCTTGGCGTTGTCGAGACCGCTGTTAAGCTCGCCAGGCAATACGGCGCCGACGCGAAAAAGGCGGAACTGGCGGCGATTTTCCACGACTATGCCAAATTCCGTCCGGTCGAGGAAATGAAACAAATCATTTTGGCGCAAAATATGCCCAACGATTTGCTTGCTTACAACAGTGAGCTATGGCATGCGCCCGTTGGCGCCTATTTGGTGCAGACAGAAGTCGGCATCGACGATCCGGAGGTGCTGGATGCCATTCGCTACCATACGTCCGGGAGGGCGGGAATGACGGTGCTTGAAAAAATTATTTATTTGGCCGACTATATTGAACCAGGGCGCCGCTTCCCCGGCGTCGACGACGTACGGCGCTTGGCGGAAGAAGACCTCAACCGGGCGCTTTTGCAGGCGGTGAAAAATACGATCGCGTTTTTGCTTGAGAAGCGCCAGCTCATTTATCCAGATACGATTCATGCGTACAATTCACTCATGCGTGAAGTGAAGGGGGAAGCAAAACGGTGACGGAACAAGAGGCGTTGCAGCTTGTCGTCCGCGCGGCGGATGATAAAAAGGCGGAACAAATTGTCGTCTTGAACATGAAAGGCATTTCGCTTGTCGCCGATTATTTTGTCATTTGCCATGGCAATTCGGACAAACAAGTGCAGGCCATCGCCCGCGAAATTCAAGACCAAGCGGAAGAACACGGCCTAGTGGTGAAGCGGGTTGAAGGATTCCATGAGGCGAAATGGGTGCTTGTCGACTTGGGCGACATCGTTGTGCATGTTTTTGCCAAAGAGGAGCGCGAGTATTACAACCTCGAACGGCTCTGGGGGGACGCCCCGACGGAAGACGTCGCGGCTGTGTTGCAGCCATGACGTACGGCCGCTTCGCCGACTGGTATGATGCGCTCATGGCTGAGGCGCCGTATGACGCATGGCAATCGTTTGTTGAACGGGCATTCGCCCAATACACCAAACGGCCGGGGAGACGGGTCATTGACATCGGCTGCGGGACGGGAGAGCTTGCCATCCGCCTTGCCAAGGCCGGATGGCAAGTATCCGGCGTTGATCTCTCTGAACATATGCTCGCCGTCGCCCAGGCGAAAGCTGAAGCGGCGGGAGTGGAGGTGCCGTTTTTCGAGCAAAACATGGCGGAGCTCGACGGGTTTTCTGATCTGGATGGCGCCTTCCTGTTTTGCGATGCTCTCAACTATTTAACGGATGAAGAGGATGTGAAGCGGACGTTCGCCGCCGTCTCCCGCGCCCTTGGCGGCGGCGGGCTGCTTTTGTTTGATGTCCATTCGGTCTACAAAATGGACGTCCTGTTCCGCGACGCCGTGTTTGCGGACCAGGATGACGACCTCAGCTACATATGGATGTGCCATCCGCTTGATTGGCCGCACAGCGTCGGGCATGAATTAACCTTTTTCGTCCGCCGCGGCGATCTATACGAACGTTTCGACGAATGGCACGAACAGCGTACGTTCGAGCGCGCCGTCTATGAGCGATGGCTCGAATCCGCTGGCTTCGAGGTGCTTGAAGTGACCGCCGATTTCACCGATGCGCCCCCGACCGAGACGGCGGAGCGGTTGTTTTTCGTCGCGCGGAAGCGGTGAGGGGCGGGGAGAGTGAGAGACAGGATAGACGAAAAAGAAGGCGCTGTTGCAAAAAGTTGATGGAACATTGCTAAAAAAAGCCGGAGAGGCTTTTTTTTTTACGTGGATGTGGAAATTAAGGAGTGTGTGGATCATCATAAAGTGCTGTCAAGATTGACACGTTTCGACCTATGTGCAAATGAAAGATGGGAAAAATTTAAAAAAAGATGTGTGATTTAGAAGGATTATGAAGATATTGGTCGAAATATACAAAACATAGGACAAATGGTCTGAGAGAAAACGTCTGGTGGGGTTGAACTGAAAATGAACGATGTTTATGCCCATACGCCACGGGAAAATGAACAGGAATGGCATCGGTTAGATGATCATTTGTTAAGTGTAGCGGAAATGGCACAATCGTTTGCTGCTCCCTTCCACGGGGGGAGAGTAGCTTACTTATGTGGTCTTTTGCACGACTTAGGTAAATTTCATCCCTTTTTTCAAGAATATTTACAAAAACAAGCGAATGGGGAAATGTGCCGCAGTATTCCTCATGCGATTTGGGGAGCGGCGTTCATGTACCAGTTGTATTGGGGAAAAATACGTGATCCACATGCTTGGAAATGGTTTTCGCTGCCGATCGCCGGCCATCATGCAGGTTTGCATTCGCCTGACTATTTATCCATCACCCTCAAAGAGAAGTTGGAAAAACAGAGTTCACATTTTTTAGAGATTTTAAAGCAAGCCGAATGGTTCCTAAAGAAATTCGTATTTCCACGCATTCAAAGTGCGGAAAAAATTCCTTCGTTTTCTGATACAGAGAGGGAGATGTGGATTCGCTTGGTTTTTTCCGCGCTTGTTGACGCTGATTATTTAGATACAGAGCGCCACTTCCAGCCGGAGCTTTCTCCGCTCCGAAGGCCGACGGTTTCGATAACGGATTTATGGAATATGTTTGCTGCCGACCAGGAACAAGTAACAAGCCACGCGGATGATACAGCGGTTAATCGAATGAGAAGGGAAGTGTATGAGGAATGCGTCCGCGCCGCAGCCAAACAGCAGGGGGTATATCGGTTGACGGTGCCGACCGGAGGGGGGAAGACGAGAAGCAGTTTAGCTTTTGCGTTGAAACATGCGGTGGAACATGGACTTGATCGCGTCATTGTCGCTATTCCGTATACAAGCATTATCGAGCAGACGGCGGACGTATATCGCGGCATTTTCGGGAACGATGCGGTTCTGGAGCACCACAGTCAGATTGAGGTGGATGATGAGAAGGAAAAAGAGGATGAACGGCTCATCCAACACCGTCTCTCTGCGGAAAATTGGGACGCTCCGCTCATTGTCACAACAACCGTGCAGCTGTTTGACAGCCTGTTCAGCAACCGGCCAAGCAAGGTGCGCAAACTGCATAACTTGTCGCGCAGTGTCATTATTCTCGATGAGGTTCAAGCGCTTCCGGCAGAGTTGCTAAAGCCGACATTAGATGCATTGGCCATGCTGGTGCGTCATTGTCAAACAACGGTTGTCTTATCGAGCGCCACCCAGCCATTTTTTGAGGAAAGCCGATTTTTGGATGTATTTTCCCAAATAGAGGTCAAAGAAATTTTGCCGCTGCCGATCGTGAATCGTCATTTTCAACAAATGCAGCGGGTGGACTATGAAATATGGAAATCACCCGTTTCATTGCCACAACTTGTCCGTTTCATTCGAGAACAAAAGCAATTATTGGTTGTCTTTAACACGAGAAAAGAGGCGAAAGAGTGCGTCGAGCTCCTTCAAGAAGATGATGGGGTATTCCATCTTTCCACCCTTCTTTGCAGCGCGCATCGTCGCCGAATTTTAGAGGAAGTTCGTGAACGTCTAAAGAAAAATCAACCTGTCCGCCTCATCAGTACACAAGTGGTGGAAGCAGGTGTTGATTTAGATTTTCCGATTGTCATGCGGCAAATGGGGCCGCTCGACCGGATTGTCCAAGCGGCAGGGCGTTGCAATCGCGAAGGGAAAATGGACAAGGGAAAAGTGATTATTTTTGAAACGGAAGACATGCCAAGCCCAAGAGGATCGTATCGAACAGCGATGGAAACAGCACGGTTCTTATTGGCTCAACGCCATCCCAATGATTTACATAATCCGAATATATTTCGGGAATATTTCCGTCGTTTATTCGCCTCGGTGGATGTGGATTCGAAAAACATCCAAAAAGATCGGGAAATGCTTGATTATCCATTAGTTGCCGAAAAGTATCGCCTTATTGATCAGGATACGGTTTCCGTCATCGTTCCATATGAGGAGGCGTCGGAATACTTGCGAATGTGGGAATCTTCTCCGTCCCGCTATTCGTTTCGCCGTTTGCAACCATATATGGTTCAGTTGTATCGTTTTGAGGCGGAAAAGAAAGAAAAGGACGGATGGCTGCGGGAAGTGGCGGACAATGTCTATGAATGGCTTGGTGACTATGATGAACGGATAGGCATTAAAGAGGAAGTTTACGATCCATTCAGTCTGATTGGATAAACGAAGATGGAAAGGAGAAATGGAATGCAACGTCAAGCGAAAGTGCAGGTGAAAGTGTGGGGAGAATATGCCTGTTTTACAAGACCGGAATTTAAAGTCGAGCGTATTAGTTACCCGGTGATGACGCCGAGCGCAGCGCGGGGGATATTGGAAGCGATTTTTTGGAAACCGGAATTTCGTTATGAAATTCGCCAAATCGGGATTTTGAGTTTAGGGGGTCAGCAAGCGATCTTGCGCAATGAACTGACAAGCAAGCAAAATAAAAACCCGATCATGATTGAAAGCGCTCGCGTCCAGCGCACAAGCCTGATTTTAAAAAACGTCGCCTATTGGATTGTGGCCGAGATCATGTTGACAAATCGCGCGGTTGATCCAGCGGCCAAATACCGTGATCAGTTTAATCGCCGAGTTGAACGAGGGCAGTGCCATCATACTCCCTATTTAGGCACAAGGGAGTTTGCCGCTTACTTTTCATCTATAGAAGCAGATGATGTTGTGCAGCCGGTCAATATGGACATTGGCACGATGTTGTTGGATTTTGCTTTTATCGAAGATGATTCTAGACAAGAAATGGAGTTTCTCCGCCATGATGAGACAGGGACGCGAACGGCGACTGGATTCGCGAAGCCCCTCTTTTTTGAGGCAAAAGTAGAAAACGGTTGGCTGCGTGTTCCTAAAGAATCCTATCAGCAGCTGTATGCACTGGAGGGACAAAATGCTTTACAAGTTGATTGAATTGGCTGCGAAGTTGCAGAGGGAAAAAAGACTGCCACCGATCTCTTACAGACCGAAATTCATCAATTGGATTATTGATTTAAGTGGAGATCAACCGCATTTGAAAGGGCCGTTTCGCAGGGGAGAATACCGTTCGGTGGCAGCGCCGTTTCGATTGCGGCAAGGGAAAGTTACGGAAGATAACCTAAAGCCTTATTTGTTGGCGGATGATGCTCGCTATGTACTTGGCATTCCCGAAAGTCCAGAAAAGACGGATGAAGCGGAGTTGATGCATAAAGGGTATGTTCGATTAATTGAAGAGGCTTATGAGAGAACAAAGATGAAAGAGTTAAAAAAAGTTCTTGATTTTTTGCACAGTCCGATGAAGAAGGCGTTCCAGAAACAAATTGATGCCAAGGATATTGTAACGTTTCAAGACGATGAGGAGCTCTTGATTTTTGAAAAGAGGGAAATCCAGACATTTTGGGCTGAATATTTGGCCAATGATTTGCTGTCTGACGATGAATGCGACTGTTCTGTTTGTGGGAAGCGGTCGGCTTATGTAAGATATTTACCCAACCCAGTTCAGCTATTTGGACAATCATGCCAACTGACGTCCTTTAATAACCCGTCGTTTGAATCGATGGGCAAAACGCAAACGAATAATGTACCTGTCTGCTTCAGGTGTGCCACTTTGGTTGTCGATACATTAAATTATCTAATCAGGGAAGATCAACATCATACCCCCTTGTATATAAGCGACCGAAACATTTTGCAGTCTCAAATGGCCATATATTGGATCGATGGCCAAATTGAAGGGAAGGAAGGGATCCAAATTAGTGAAAAACTCTTTGCCTCTCCGATTGAACAATGGCTTTTTGACGAAGAGACAAATCAACGGACTCCTCCTCCTGAACTAAAGCAGTTAGAGGAGTTGCTTGCTCTTCCGAAAACGGGGCGCGAGCAGGCGCTTCATTTAGACAAAACATTCTTTCACATGGCTGTCCTTTCTGCGAATAAAGCGAGATTAGTCGTTCGCGAATGGATTCATACATCGATTTCTCAATTACTGATGAATCTGGAGAAGTATGCGGCTGCTGTACGCATCGTTCAACCGACTGGGGAAAAAGGCCATTTATTGCCGCTCGCCGTTTTGATTCGCGCTGTCGATATGTCTCCAGGATTGGTGCGGCAATGTTTGCGCATGATTTATCAAGGAGCTTTGCCGCCTGCTGAATTGTTGCCGTTAGCACTTCAACGTTTCCGCTCTTCGAAAGTATTGAGTGATCCGAAGGAAACGTGGAGATACCATTCGTCAGCCAGCTTGTTAAAACTCGCTCTTACCTATGGAAAGGAGGAAGCAAATACGATGCAGTCATTAAACAACCATTCCTTACAGCCGTCCTATATTTGTGGACGATTATTCGCCGTGTTGGAAGAAATTCAACGGCGCGCTTCAGGATACCGGATTGGAAGCACGATCGTTGATCGATTTTATGGTGCTGCTTCTACGGCTCCGGCATCGACGTTTGGTTCATTGCTCAGGCTTTCGACAACCGCTCATCTGCCGAAAGTGTCTGTTGAGCTTGGCCGTTTGCTCGAAGAAGTGATGAAACAGTTGGATGAAGCTGGCGGTTTTCCAACGATTTTCAATTTGAGAGAACAAGCAGAGTTCGCGCTCGGTTTTTATCATCAACGTGCTGAATTCCGCAGTCGCCATCAAGCCAATCAAACAAAAGAAACGGGGGAAAGCCAGTGATGGAGCGCTATATTGATCCGACAAAACGTCACGAATTTGTGTTGCTTTTTGATGTCAAAGATGGAAATCCAAATGGGGATCCAGATGCGGGCAACATGCCGCGTGTCGATCCAGAAACGATGCACGGCATTGTGACCGACGTTGCCATCAAACGGAAAATTCGCGATTATGCCGCGATGGTATTAGGCAAACCGGTTTTTATTCAAAGTCAAACCGCCTTAAACACCATCATTTTTCAAGCATATCAAGAAATCGGAGTGAAATTGGCCACCATCGAGCTGAGTGAAGAAGAAAAGGAAAACGAAGAATTGATGAATTGGCTTTCACAGCTTGAGGAAAAAGGATTGGTGCTAGAAGGCAATCAGGTGATTTACACTGGTGAGGACGTCAAAGAGAAGGATATTCGCGAAAAATTAACGGAAGGACTGGAAGAAGCCGGTCTTAAAAAACAGCTAGGAACGCTATTGCGAAATATGGCTAAACGTTTGGCACAGGCCGCAAATAATATGAAAATTGATGAACAAACACGCCAAAAAGCGCAATATGCTTTGTGCCAAAAGTATTACGATATTCGCATGTTCGGGGCTGTGATGTCAACAGGGCTGAATGCTGGCCAAGTGCGCGGTCCGATGCAGCTGACCTTTTCGCGCTCAATTGACCCGGTATTTCCATGGGATTTGACTATCACACGCTCAGCGATCACTAAAGAATCGGATCGTCGCAGAAAGCAAACGGAGATGGGAAGAAAGCCGTTGATTCCATACGGCTTGTATCGATTGCATGGATTCTACAATCCATTTTTAGGAGAAAAAACAGGGGTTACGGCGGAAGATTTAGCTGATTTTTGGGATGCGCTCGTCCATTTATTTGCATTTGACCATTCTGCGGCTAGAGGAGAAATGAATGTCAGAGCACTGTATATTTTTAGCCATGAAAATGCGAAAGGATCAGCTCCAGCCCACAAACTGTTTGAATTAGTGAAAGTGGAGCGACGCCAACAGGAAGCGCCAAGGTCATTCAATGACTATGTTTTGCTTGGACCGACAGATGAGGGGCAAAAAGACGTTTCTCTTGAAGGTTTTCCTGGGGTCACCGTGACGCGCCTCGTATAAAACGTTGGCGAAAGGGTTGATTTTATGCAGTGGAATGAAGATGAGTGGATCATGCTATCGGCTTTGCAACATTATGTGTACTGCCCGCGCCAATGCGCATTGATTCATCTCGAGCAGACATTCGAGGAGAATGTTTTCACGCTTAGAGGAAATCGGGTGCATGAAAGGGTAGACACACCGCAAGGAGAACAATTGGGAGACAGAAGGGTGGAGCGTGCTCTGCCGATTTGGTCTGAGCGTTTGGGAATCATAGGGAAAGCGGATTGTGTAGAGTTTCTTCCTGATGGAACGCCATATCCAGTTGAATACAAAGTCGGAAAACGAAAAACGAAAGAGGCGGATATGGTGCAACTGGCGGCCCAAGCTCTCTGCTTAGAAGAAATGTTCGATCGACCGGTGACCAAAGGGGTTTTATACTATTATCAGTCAAGAAGACGGTTGGAAGTAGACATGACAAACCAATTGCGGCAACTTGTTGAAGAAACGATACAAAAGGTAAGAGACATGTTGGAAAACGACCGGTTGCCGCCACCTGTCAATGATGCGCGCTGTCGTGACTGCTCGTTGCAGGACGTTTGCATGCCACAGGCTCCTGCCAACGTAGCCGCTTGGATAAGCGAGGAGAACGATCATGATTAAAGTATTGTTGAATACACTATACGTTCAAACGCAACAGTCATATTTACGTCTCGATCATGAAACGATTGTCGTCGAAGTGGAGGGGACAAAGACGTTGCAAGTCCCTATCCATCACATTGGCTCCATTGTTATGTTTGGACATGTTTCGATCAGTCCGTATTTGCTTGGCAAATGTGTCAACCAGGGCATTTCTGTCATTTGGTATGATGTATATGGCCGCTTTTTGGCCCGAGCCACTGGCAGGACAAGTGGAAATGTATTGCTTCGAAGAGCCCAGCATCAGCTATTGGAAGATGAGCAAAGAATGCTCCATATCGCTTCACGTTTTGTGTCCGGCAAGATTCGCAACAGCAAAAGCGTGCTTCAACGGGCGATGCGTGATTATCCGGAGCAACGCTCACGGCTGGAACAATCTGTGAAACAATTGGATCAAAGTTTGCGCAACATCAGCAAACAAACAACATTGGATGAATTGCGGGGAGTTGAGGGATATGCCTCATCTGTATATTTTGAAGCATTTGCATCGCTCATACGCTCGGATGAAGACGGTTTTTTTTCCTTTACAGTGCGGTCGCGGAGACCGCCGCGTGATCCGGTCAATGCCTGTCTGTCTTTCGCTTACAGCATCCTTACGCAAGACTGCATTTCAGCGTTAGAAGGGGTGGGGCTTGATCCTCAAATTGGTTACCTGCATGCGTTACGGCCGGGGAAACCGTCGTTAGGTTTGGATCTTGTGGAAGAGTTTCGTCCTTATTTGGCGGATCGATTTGTTTTGACGTTAATCAACCGGAAACAATTGGATAAAAGCGATTTTGACATACGTCCGGGCGGGGCTGTGTTTTTAAACGAAAAAGGGAGGAAAAAAGTTTTTGAATGCCTATCAGAAACGGAAACAAGAAGAAATCCAGCATCCGGTTATCAATCAAAGAGTTCCGTTAGGTTTATTGCCCCACGTACACTCCCGATTATTAGCCCGGCATTTGCGAGGAGATATTGATGAATACGTGCCATTTATCATGAGGTGATCGATATTGGATATTTTAGTGACGTATGATGTGGAGACATTGGAACCGAGCGGACAAAAACGATTGCGGAAAGTGGCGACCATTTGCCAAAATTTTGGACAGCGTGTACAAAAGTCGGTTTTTGAGTGCAACGTCAATCAGGCACAACTGGAAGAGATGGAGCATCAATTATTGCGTGTCATTGACTTGGAAAAAGATAGTTTGCGGATATATACGCTGTACGGCAACCGGTCAAAGGCAGTTCGTGTCTATGGAAAAGATCATTACATTGATTATAATGATCCCATCATTTTATGATGACAAAATGCCGATGATATGTGCGGCAAGATAGAGAATGATGCGCGAACATAAAGCGATGCTGAAAAACTAGGGGAGATCGCGATGAGAGGAAAAGCTTGTTATAAAGCGGAAGATGGAAAATGGATCAGTGACCGTTGTAACTTTGATACAAACAAAATGTGTAAGTTCGCGTTTTTATGTCTTGGAGCCCGCTCAACACAAGTCATCTAAACGCGGGGGTTGCACCCAGCCAAAAGGCTGGGTGAGGATTGAAACGTTGACCAAACGCTCTCAGACGAATCGAGAACCGAGTTGCACCCAGCCAAAAGGCTGGGTGAGGATTGAAACAAGTCGGCGCAGTAAATATGGAGCCGGTTTTCGTGTTGCACCCAGCCAAAAGGCTGGGTGAGGATTGAAACGTTTCTCGGCGCGTGTATTCGGTGTTTGCAATGCGAAAGTTGCACCCAGCCAAAAGGCTGGGTGAGGATTGAAACAAAGATACCGAAAAGAAAACATTAAAAGTCGGCGGTTGCACCCAGCCAAAAGGCTGGGTGAGGATTGAAACAATGATATGACCATTGTCAATGACCTTCAAATACGGTTGCACCCAGCCAAAAGGCTGGGTGAGGATTGAAACTCAACCGACAAACTCATGAGATACTCGACTGTGAGTTGCACCCAGCCAAAAGGCTGGGTGAGGATTGAAACGTTGAAAATCGGATTGCCGTCGTCGTCAAATCCGAGTTGCACCCAGCCAAAAGGCTGGGTGAGGATTGAAACAGGTCTTATGGTAGGTACTACTGGTTGGCATATATAGTTGCACCCAGCCAAAAGGCTGGGTGAGGATTGAAACTCCGCTTCTCCTGTTCTTCCAACTCTCCTCGCCAGTTGCACCCAGCCAAAAGGCTGGGTGAGGATTGAAACACACCAGATAGCACGAATCTGCTTTGGAAAGGGAAGTTGCACCCAGCCAAAAGGCTGGGTGAGGATTGAAACTGGCGGTGCTGGCCGTGTAGACATAGACCCATCCGGGTTGCACCCAGCCAAAAGGCTGGGTGAGGATTGAAACTTTGCCAGGGCAAAAGGAGACAGCATGATCGGCGCCCGTTGCACCCAGCCAAAAGGCTGGGTGAGGATTGAAACCATTTTTAGGATGTAAAATAGCCCCCGACTCCCTGTTGCACCCAGCCAAAAGGCTGGGTGAGGATTGAAACACACTCACCCACACGTACTCATCGCCGCGCCGGGTTGCACCCAGCCAAAAGGCTGGGTGAGGATTGAAACAAGAGATAGAAGATTTATATATTAAGTTTGGTAGTTGCACCCAGCCAAAAGGCTGGGTGAGGATTGAAACTCTATAATGTGAAGCATGTTCGGTATGCGCTTGGTTGCACCCAGCCAAAAGGCTGGGTGAGGATTGAAACCGAGTACGGCCAACAATTGAACCGCGCTGGATTGTTGCACCCAGCCAAAAGGCTGGGTGAGGATTGAAACGGAATAACAATCGCTTCGTGTCCTCGCCCGACAGTTGCACCCAGCCAAAAGGCTGGGTGAGGATTGAAACGGGAGTTTGCCAACGACATTCCCTTGTGCGTCCACTGTTGCACCCAGCCAAAAGGCTGGGTGAGGATTGAAACAATATAGTCAACCCGCCCTGGTTGACTTAACACTTGTTGCACCCAGCCAAAAGGCTGGGTGAGGATTGAAACGAGGTTAGCGCTCGATACCGTCGGCGTTTCCGAAAGTTGCACCCAGCCAAAAGGCTGGGTGAGGATTGAAACGGCACGATTAACGGCGCATAAACCGCACGAAATCGTTGCACCCAGCCAAAAGGCTGGGTGAGGATTGAAACATTCTAACGATTGTGTCCCCGATTGGTTGGTTTGAGTTGCTGTAAATTATCATTTTATTTCAGCACAAAACACCCATTTTTTTGCACATTCTTTCAGAAAGCCCTCTCCCCTTTTCTGAAGGAATGTGCTAATTTTTCTGTGAAAATCCATAAAACCCGGTCAACTCTGTATATCCTGTGATCAGTTTGGATACACTACAAATGGCCAA